>JADLBD010000221.1 GCA_020847975.1 Bryobacterales bacterium
AGGATCTCTTCCTTGTTGACCTTGCAGCCGCGGCCGATGGAATCGCTGTAGGGTGAGGTGTTGAGACGGGCCGCTTCGATGAGATCCTTGCGCCCGAACAGCAGGCCGGCGCTCTGGGGACCGCAAATGTTCTTGCCGCCGGAGAACGTCACCAGATCGAAGCCCATCTTGATGTACTTGGAGAGGTTCTCGACGGGAGGTACATCGGCGGCGGCGTCATTGAAGGTTGGGACGTTGTGCTTCTTGCCGAGATCGATGAATTCCTGAATCTTGATCTGGCCGCGAGGGTCGGCGTCGTTGAAGAAGAGCATCATGGCGGTGCGCTCGTTGACGGCGCGCTCGAAGTCATCGCGCGTCTCGACCTCCACCATCTTGATGCCATTGGAGCGGACCGCATGATCGTAGCCGTAGCGATGGCTCTTCTGGATGATCACCTCATTCTTCATGCCGGTGGTATCGGGAAGCCTGCGGATCTTTTCCTGATCCTTGCCGGCGACACAGGCGGAGGTGCCGCACATGAGGGCGCCGGCCGCGCCGGAGGTGACCATGGCCGCTTCGGAGCCGAGGAGTTCGGCGATGCGTTTTCCGACCGCGTCCTCGAGTTCAATGAGCGGGACGAACTGCTTGGAGGCGTATTGCATGGCCGCCATCACTTCCGGCGGCATGAGAGAGGCGGTGAGAGTGGTGTAGCTGCCGGCGGCATTGATGAACGGGCGAATCCCCAGTTCCTTGAAATAGTCGCGCTTGGCGATGGTTTTTGCGCTTGCCCCGGTTAGCCCTCCCAGGGCAGGGATGGCGGGGATGGTTTTCAGAAAACGGCGTCGGTTGGGCATGGTGTTGGTCCTTCGGCCTCAGTCTATCAGATTGGACAGAAGGCGTTTTTCGAGGACCATGCCAGGGCGGTAGTTTTCGCACTGGAGGAAATGAGCAGCGGCCTGGGCCAACGCTTCCGCGGGCATGAGACCGATGATTTCGCTGCCGGCAATGCGAACGCCTGCGGCTTCGGCTTCGCGGCGGACGGCCTCGAAGACAGTGTGGAGAGGCGTGACTTCGAAATCGGTGAGATTCATGGACACCTGGGCCTGGCCTCGCGACTGGAGGAACACGCCCAGGGCCTTGACATGAGGCAGCCCTCCGGAGGAGGCGCGAATCTTGCGGGCAATATTGCGGGCTATTTCGACATCGTCCGTGGCGAGGTTCACGTTAAAGGCGAGCAGAAATTTGCGGGCTCCCACGGCGGTGGCTCCGGCGGTGGGGTGCAGTTGGGGTCCTCCGGCATCCGGCATGCGGAACGCTTCCTGCGCGGCGGCGTGGCGCAAGGCCTCCCATCCGCCGCGGCGGATGTTCTCGAGCTTGCGGCGTTCGGGACAGCGGGCGGCGGCTTCATAGAAATAGACGGGGACGCCCAATTCCGCTGCGATTTTCGAGCCGAGGGAGTGGGCGAGCGCCGCGCACTCCTCGAGGGTGAGGCCTTCGATCGGGATGAGGGGGACGACGTCGGCCGAGCCGATGCGCGGGTGGACGCCGTGGTGAAACCGGATGTCGATCAATTCCACGGCTTTGCGTACGCCGCGGAGCGCGCCTTCGAGCACAGCGGCGGGAGCGCCGGCGAATGTGACCACGCTGCGGTTATGGTCGGCATCGCACTCCCAGGCGAGCAGATGCACGCCCGCGGCTGAAGCGATGGCTTCGACAATCGCCTCGACTTTCCCCCTGTCCCTACCCTCGGAAAAATTCGGAACACACTCGATCAGTTTCCCGTCCACCACCGCTCTCCTCGCTGGTAGACCACCTTTCCACGTTTGATGACGGTCCGAACCAGGTTCACACCGAAATGATACGGGATTTGACGGTAGTCCGGCACCTGGAGAAGGACGACGTCGGCCTGACGGCCCGGTTCGAGGGCGCCGGCTTTTTTCCCGATGCCGAGCGAATGGGCCGCATTGGTGGTAGCGGCGGAGATGGCTTCCTCGACGGTCATCTTCAACTGAAGGCAGGCGAGGGCGATGGCAGCCTGCATACTGCAGCTTCGAATCGAGTCCGCGTCGAAGCCGGTGGCGAGCGCCAGCGGATGACCGGCGTCGATGTGTTCGCGGGCGTGGGCAGGGGTTGCGCCGGCGAGGAGGCTGGCAAACGGCTTGACGAGGGGGATGGATTGAGGGTCATCGGAAGGCTCCAGCCTTACGATATCGACGGAGGCGGCGCGCGCTTTTTCGACAAAATGGCGGTACTTTCGCACGGCGGTGATGCAGCCGATGGATGTCGTTCCGTGCTCGAGCAGGAGAGATGTCCTGCGCTCGATGCCGAGGAGCGTGGGTGTGTGCCCCAGCAAGTCCATGCGCGGATCATTGAATCCGGGAAGCACGACGCAACCCGAGGCGTCGATCACGCTTGCCTCGCGCGCCTTGGCCAGATTGACTACGCGCCGCGTGGGCCCGGCTTCGACGATCGTTTCGCCAATAATGAGCAGGCTGCCTTCGTCGATGACGCCAAGTTCCTGCATACGGGAACCGCGGCGCGGTTCCGCTGAGTCGCGCAGTGTAAGCAACTGGCGCGCTCCCCTCACCAGAAGGGGCGCCGTCATGGCCTTACTCTACATGGAAGGGGGCGCGGCGTTCAAGGGAATGGGAATTCAATTCATTCCCGCCACCCAGCGGCGGAGGGATTTGAGGCGCTTTTCGACGTCTTCTTTGTCGCGAGCATCCGGGGCGAGGCTGAGATATTTCTCCAGATCGCGGACGGCGTCGTGGAAGTTGCGCATCTGGAGGTGGAGATAACCGCGCTGGCGGTATTCGGTGGGTTCGCCGGGAGCGGCGTCGACAAGCAAATCCTGAACCTCGAGAGCCTTTGCCCATGCGCCCCGGCGCAAGTAGGCGGCCCGTAGATTATTCAACATGCGCAAGGCCATCTGCCGCTTGCTCACCGGGGCGAGCGCATGCCAGTTCTCCGAGAGATCCATCCCCGTGACCTTGCTGGCCAAGGCAAGGCACTCCTCTCCGCCGAGGACTCTGCCCGCATGGAAGGGGTCGATATAGCGCTGTGTTTCGCCGTCGTTGTATTCCACCAGAAAGTGCCCCGGCATCCCGATCCCGGCAATGGGCCGGCCGAGGCGGCGGCTGATCTCGATGTAGACGAGGGAGAGGGTGATGGGAAGTCCGGTGCGCTCCACCAGCACCTGGTTCAGGCAACTGTTGAGCGGGCTGTAATAATCACCCTCGTTGCCGCGAAAACCCAGTTCCTCGAACAGAAAGTGATTGGCTTTCTCGATATATTCCAAGCCGCCGTCTTCCTGGGAGACGCGCTCGGAAAGTTCATTGGCGTAGGAATCGAGGAGTTCGAGCCAGGGATCCGCTTCGAGGTCGGGGAACTCGATGCCGGCAATGTCGAGCGCGGCGATATCGAGAGCGATATCTTCGTCATGACACACGAGCAATCGCAGCAGATCCTTCACTCGCTGGCTAGAATAGCATAACAGCCGGGGCTAACCTCGCGGAAACCGGATGGTGGAGGGAATGGGATACCAGCCGATGATTTGCTTGTTGATGCTGATGCTCGCGGCTGCTGAAAGCCCGGTGCGCGAGGAGATTGTCCGGAAGGCGCGGACGCCACACGTCCCCCCATACACCGTGGGCGCGGCATTGGATGGCGGCGGGGTTCTCACGTGGGGCGAAGGGCTGTGGCGCGTCTCCCTGGCCCGGAGACGGCCGGTACGGCTTTCCACATCACGCTTCAGCGCGGCAGGCTGCCTCTACGACATCAACGCGGATGGGCAACCAGACTTGCTGCTGAACCGGGCGATGGGGTTCTGGTCTGGCTTCCCGGTCCGGCGTTCCAGCGGGAGGCTGTGGGCCTCCCACTCCATCACGCTTCGCATGCGGCGCACACGGTGATGGTTTACCAAGGGCGAAGGGGCCGGGATCTGATCGCCGCCGGGTCCCGCGAGGGAATGGTTTACAGGTACAAGTCGATACAATAGACCCATGCCTACCTGGCTTCGATCTCCGGTTGTGCTGCTGGCGGCTTGCATCCTCTTGCCCCCGCTGGGACTGGTTCTGTTGTGGATGCGCCCGGTCGCTATCTTGAAGAAACTGTTAGGGACGGGAGCCATCGGGGTCATCGTCCTGGCGGAGTTGGTATTCGTTTTCGGCATGCGGATGGAGCGCAAAGGAGACGGGCTTACCCCTATGCTCTCTTTCGAAGGAAAAGAGAAGCACTTCGAGGAACTCGAGCGAAACCGGTCGGCGCAGACGGGCCAGGTGAAGGAACCGGCGAATGAGAAGGCTTCCGCCATTGCGTCCCCGGTGGCGGCGAAGCCTGAAGCGCCGGCTTCCGCGGACGCGTCTCCTGCCACTATGGTGACCGCGGTTCCGGCGGTGTGGACCAGTTTCCGGGGTCCGGACCTGGACGGCGTCTACCGCCAAGGCGAAATCCTCACCAAATGGCCGGAAAAGGGATTGCCATTGGTGTGGAAACAGCCCATCGGACTCGGCTATTCGTCGTTTGTGGCGGGCGAGGGGCGTGCCTACACCATTGAGCAGCGCCGCGACAAGGAGGTGGTGGCCGCGTATGACCTCCAGACCGGAAAAGAGCTTTGGACCCATGCCTATGCCGCTTTTTTTCAGGAATCGATGGGTGGCGACGGTCCGCGCGCCACGCCTACCTATCACGGAGGGTACGTGTTCTCGCTGGGCGCTACGGGGCAGCTTTGTGTTCTGAACGCCAAGACCGGCGAGGTACGCTGGGCCAGGAATATCCTCGATGAGAACCAGGCGAGCAATCTTCCCTGGGGGATGTCCGCTTCTCCGTTGATTGTCGATGACAAGGTGGTGGTGCAGCCTGGCGGCAATCACGGGAATTCCGTCGCGGCGTACAACAAACACACGGGGGAAGCGATCTGGAAGTCACTCGATGACACGCAGGCGTATACTTCGCCGATGCTGGTGACACTTGCCGGAAGGCGGCAAATCCTTACAGTCACCAAGACGCGGGTAGTGGGTCTCGACCCGGAATCGGGGCGCCTGCTGTGGGACTATCCCTGGGAAACAGAGTACGGGGTGAACAGCGCCCAGCCGATCGTTGTGGACCCGCACCGTTTCCTGATCTCGGCGGGTTACGGGCACGGGACGGCACTGGTGGAGGTGACGGATTCCGGGGATTCGCTTCGAGCGAAAAAAGTGTGGGAGAGCAAGCGGATGAAGAACCGGTTCAACAGCTCAGTGGTTTACAAAGGGTACATGTACGGGCTGGACGAGGGGATTCTCTCCTGTCTCCGGGTGAGCGATGGGGCGCAGATGTGGAAGGGAGGCAGGTACGGTTACGGACAGTTGTTGCTGGCCAGCGGGCATCTGGTAGTTCTCAGCGAAGAAGGGGATCTGGTGCTGGTTGAGGCGAACCCCGAAAAGCTGGTTGAGGTGGCGAAGTTTCCGGCCATCGAGGGGAAGACATGGAATGTGCCTGCGATCGAGAACGGGCTGTTGCTGGTGAGGAACGGCAACCAGATGGCATGCTTTCGCATTGGGGCGTGAGCGACAGGGGACTAGGCGCGGGCCAGGCGATGGGCTAGGCGCGGAGTTGGGGAGCGGGAAGATGTTCGGGATCCTCACTGGAATGGTCCGACTCTGAGCGCTGTAACTGCTCGCTGTCGACGCCGGGAACCCTATCTTTCCCGATCTGAGGGGTGTTCGCCGCCGGTACTGTACTGGGGCATAATGCCCGCCAAATGATGTAGAGCCGGAGCAGGTAAGTGAGTACCAGGATTACGTTGCCGCCGGTAATGAGACTACGTGACATCTGCCGCAAGGAGTGGCCGATGGCATCTCCGGCGAGTTGGATACCCAGACCCGCCGTCACCAGCAACCGCTGACGCTCCATGCGCCGGATGAGCAAGGTCCACAGGGTCAGATTGACGAACATGGACCCGAAGCTGAAGTTGCGCGCCATCTGGGTCATCCATCGATTGAAGGCAGGATCGTAGGCTTGCCAGGTGGCCAATCCCATGAAGAGGATGGCCCCAACAATGAGATAGGACAGACGTCCCGTGCGTTTTTCTTCGCCGATCGACTGGTAAAGCATGTGGACTTGCGAAAGGAACAACGCCGAAAATGTGATGCCCTCGCCGGCCCAATAAAAGATCATGGTGTCCCGCGTATAGTGGTGGAAGTCCATGATGGCGGCGAGATTGACGATGGTGCTGAGGAATTCCGAAACCAGCAGCAGGAGAAGGAAGGGATACCGCTTATAGGCGCCACGAACCAGTGCGGTGATAATCAAGACCTGGAACAACAGGCTGAGCGGTACGGAAATCCAGTAGATTCTCTCCATTTATCCACGGGGCGCCTTGCGTCACCCAATTTCATTATCGGCACGGCAGGCGGGGATTACGATGAGGGAAATTGATTAGTTCCTGGACGAATCTAGTACTGCACGCACTGTCGAGGTCAAGGAGTTGAGGGTAAAGGGCTTCTGGAGAAAACCCGCATCAGGGGGTTGCAGGCCAGATGCAAGTGAGGGGTCATCCGTGAACCCGGACATATAGAGGACTTTCATTTCAGGCTGTATCTCGCGGAGGCGGGCAACCAACTGTGGACCGCGCAGCTGAGGCAGTGCAATTTCCGTTACTATGATGTGGATCCGCCGGGCGGGTTCCGCGGCAATCCGTAGAGCCTCCTCGGGGGTTGCCGTAGTGATCACCTCGTAGCCTTGGCGGCCGAGGACGCGCGAGATGAGCGAGAGGATACTCTCTTCGCTGTCCACCACGAGGACGGTTTCCAACTTCGCCACCGGGGGCGGTTCTTCCGTGCGGCGGAACGTGGGCTCGGGAACCGGTTCGACTGCGGGTTCGGGAGCGGGAGCAAGGGGGAACCGAAGGACAAAATCGGCCGCTTGCCCGGTGCGGCGCTCGAGGCGAACCTGGATGCCCATGGCGCGCAGTTGCGAGTCCACGGGAGCAAGCCCGATGCCCGTAGCTTTCTCGACATCGCTGAAATAGGGCTCACACCAGTGTTCCATCCTCTTGTCGGAGACGCCTTGTAGCGGCCCGATGCGCAGGGTAACGAACTGCCCCTTCCAGTCTCCGTACCCAAAATCCGAGATGCGGGTTTCCCGGCCTGTCTCCACCTCCAGGCGCCAACCCTCAGGCTGCCCTTCAGCCGCGCTCTCGATCAAATCGCGCACGGCGCGCTCGAGTCTGACCGGATCGGCGGAAACGGGAACGGGCAGGGAAGTGAGTTGGAAAGAGGCCCTCGGAACAATGCGGCGCATCAACTGGTTGAGGTCCACGACAGCCATTGTGCCGGCAGAGGGGCGGCCGAACTGGAGAAGTTGCTGTGTTGCCCCCACTCCGCGGTCGACGGCCTTGCGGATTTCGTCCATGGCGGACAGCGCTTCCGAATCCGACTCGGGAATACGATCCGCCAGCATTTCCGTGTAGCCTGTGAGGATCATCCAGAGGTTGTTGAATTCGTGGGCGACATGGCGGGAGAGGCGCATGGCGGCGTCCACTTCGCGCTCCTGAACATGCTGGACGTGCTGGATGCGCCGCTCTGTTTCCCCGGTAGTTACGATGCGCAGGGAGCGAACGCGCCCGCCGGAGCTTTGCGGCTGGATACGATCGGCGAGCCAGATGATTGCGCCGCCGGCGCGGATCGCGCGGTACTCGACCGCGGCTTCCGCTCCCGATTCGAGGGCCGCCTCATAGACCCAGGCCACTCGCGCATGATCTTCCGGATGCACGCGGTTGATCCAGGCGGCAACTCCTTCCCGGCCAAGCAGCCGCGCCGCGCCGCGATTGGCGAACTGGAGGTCTCCGGACTCGATATCGATCAGCCAGACGGCGACTCGCAATTCCTCGAGCAGCCGCGCCGCGGGAGGCGCTGCATGGATTGGCTCTTCGACGACCACCAGGACTTCCCCCTCCAGATCGGCCTCGAGGCCGGGCAGAGGGATCACGGACAGGCGGTAAGGCCGCCCCACTCCGGCTGCATCGAGCGCGGTGAACTCGATGCCGGAGTCCGGAAGGTTGGTCTCGAAGGCGTGCTCGACATGGGACTTCACCACCGCGGCTGGAATAAATTCGTCGAGGCGGCGCCGGCCGGCCTCCTCATGCTTCAACTGAAAGCTGCGGCGGAAGGCGCGATTGACCGAGGTGAGACGAAGCTGCCGCGACACGACGGCCAGAGGAACGGGAACCAGCGCCAGGATTTCCTGGTAGTAGCGAGTCTCGTTCTCGACGAGGGTCAGAATCCTGGCGACTTCCTTGGCGGTCCAGATGTCGAACTCGGCGCGATCCAAACAGTGCTCCAATCAGAGGAACGGGAATATCCCATCCAAGTGGCCAGTTTGGGCCCACAACCAGAAGCAAACAAGAGAACAGAGTCCTGGAACGTTGTAGTACTACTCAGTTGACATTCGAGGGTGCAAGGAGACATCTGGCGGGGGATGGTACCATGCGGGGCAACGGGATCTCCCGGATCAGACCTCGTTCGAAAGTGCGGATCAGGTTCTGGATGGGCTCATGAGCTGAGGAACTGCAACCTTAGCGCCTTAGCCAAGTTTCAAAACGGTGGGCAGGTGATCGATCAAGCGGCGCAATTCGGCCTCTTCCCGCGCACCAAACTCGCCATCCTCGAGGTAGGCGGCGACGAGACGGCCGCTCTCGGCTATCTCCTCGATGGCCAGGGTTCCCGCGGCGCTCCTGATGCGCAGCGAGGCGGGAGCCCCCATCCGGCGAAGCGAGGCGCATTGCCGGGCCTGGTCAAAGAGGCCGCGCAAGAGAGCCGCGTCAAACCCGGGGCGCTCGCTTTCCGGCGTGCAGGTTTCCACCTCCGGCCGGCCGGCGGCAATCACCGCAACAGCGGCGAATACGGACTCGGTAACCAGGATGAAGCCAGTTTCCTTCGCTTCCGGAACTTGGGGAACGGAAAACTCCTCCTCGCCGTCGAATCCGAACATCATTTCGACCGGTTCCTCGAAGAAGTCTCCGCTTGCGGAGGCCGAAGTGTCCCTCGCGGAAAATGTTTCCGGCAACTCCACCGTTGCCATGAATTCGGGCATCATGAGGGGCTCTTCGATATCGCCCATCCGGCCGGCATCAACGGGGCCTGAGAATCCGTCCACGTAGGAAGCGAGGCTGGGGAAATCGAGTGGTTCTTCGATGGCCGCTTCCATCATGGAGGGGGAAGGCGCTGCCGCCGGAGCGCTCTGATACTGAAGTGAATTTCCGCCTGCAAGCTCGCTCAGACTCTCGAGGGAATGGTCCATGTTCTTGCTGAGGAAGGCCGGCAGTTCCCGGCATTCGAAGCGGCAATCGTTCCAGGACAGGATTTTGGCGGCTGCTTTCGGGCCGGAGAGGCGCTCGACTTCGCAGTAGACAATCCGGCCCGCGCGGATGCAGAGGTCGCCGGATTCCTCCTTGTCATTAGTGACGCGGAGCCACACTTCGTCTGGAAATCCCGCCGCCGATTCGAGCACTTCGTACGCGCTGACTGCCCTCGGAACGGAGTCATCCTCAAACTGCCCGGCTGCGGCCAGAACGAGATTCTTGAGCAGAGTGGGGTCCGTGCGCGCGCCCGCGGTACGGATCCGGCTGTGGGGGGAGGGCGCCGCGGCAGGTTTCCCGGTAAGGATGAGGAAGAGGGGCGGTTTCTGCTTGGCAAGGGCCTCGATCATGAACTCGACGCTGCCAGGCTCGCTCGGATGGCCCTCCAGGACGACAACCGCTATGCTGCCCCGGCGCACCAGGCGGAGGCTATCGCTGATGGAATCCATGCACACAACCTCGCATGGCGGGTTGCCGCGACGCAGGGACGAGAGCGGTTCAAGGTAGTCCGCCGAAGGGGGGGCGACGATGAGCACATTCGATCGGTCACTGGCGGGACGCCAGGTGTGAAGGGGGTCGGACGGTGTGCCAGGCGGGTGCATGGGTCGTATGCGGAAACAGCCGCTCCCTAATATACGGATCTTTTGAGCAGGTCCGTTATACCTGATGTGAACTTAGAAGCGCAAAGGGCACGTCCCGCGCCCCCAAAGTACGAGGAACACCGCGATGATTCGCGGCGCGGGCGGGCTCCGTTTTGCGCGTGTTCCTTAGAAGAATTACCCGAGGTAGGGGTCCCCCGTAGGAGGGGAAGCGGCGTTAAGGTATTTTACCTATGCAAGAGGGCAGTGAAGACGCCGTTATTAGGAATGTAAGCGATCAGACCGCAAAATCTGCTCGTCGCGGATTCTCATTAAGGGAAGTTATGCCCCAAACCCAGGATGCTCTACTGTTGCGCGAAGCAGTAACGGCCGCAAAAGGCGGCAACAAAGCAGCCGCCCGGCAGTTGCTTCGTCAGGCCAGCGTTCACAATCCCAACAACGAATTGGTGTGGCTGTGGCGCGCCTCCCTTTCCGAGTCGCCGAAAGAGGCAATTTTTTATCTCGGGGAAGTGTTACGGATCAACCCTCAAAATCAGAAGGCGGCGGCATGGCTGGAGAAATGCAAAGGGGTGACGGGGGCAGCCGCCCAGACGCCGGAAGGTCCTAAGCCTGTGGGGCAGAACTTATCCCAGCCGCCGGCGCCGGGATCCAATCATTCGGCAAGTGCGCCACCGGCAGCGCCGCGCCAGGCCGTTCCTGGCCCCGGCGCGTATGCGGCTGCGCAGGTGCACACACCGCAGACGTACACACCGCAGACGTCGCACACACATGGTGTGCTGAAGACAGCGGAGGGCGTGGGTACTAGCACTATCCGGCCAACAGAACCGGCGTCCGTTGGAAGCATGGCCACGGGGCGCTCGGCGGAGCCCGTGGTGATCCCCAAACCCGCGGATACGGCGACGCGGCCGCGCCCGGCCGTGATCCCCTTCGCCACGGCAAGCAAAGGCTCTCCCGCGCTGGCCCTCGAACCGGAGCCGCACTCGCGCTGGCGCTGTCCGTTCTGCCAGGCGCCTTCGGATTCCGCCTTGCGGCGCTGTCCCAACTGCCGCGCCGTGACGGTTCTGGAAGATCTCAAAGAAATCGAAAAGAACGAGGGGGTGCATGAGAAACTGGTACGCGACTCGCTCGCGCGGTATGAAGCCACACCGGCGGACAAACGCAGCTTCGAGCAGAATGTGAGCCTCGCGCTGGGACATCTGAACCTGCGGGAGGCGACTGCCGCCCTGCCCCACCTGAAGGCCGCCTCCGCGCAAAAGCGCAATGATTGGGCGCTCAACGGAGTTCTCGATCAGATCCAGTGGCGGAAGGTGATCCTGGTGGTGGACGACAGCCTCACCATCCGCAAGGCCCTGTCGAGCATTCTCGAAAAGAACGACTATCGCGTAGTGACTGCCGAGGACGGCTCGCACGCGCTGGCCAAGTTGAATGAAGCGGTGCCCGATCTTGTGCTCCTCGACATCACCATGCCCTGGATGGACGGCTACGAGGTCTGCAAAGCGATCAAGCAGAAAGCGCTGACGCGAAAAGTGCCGGTGATCATGCTCTCGGGCAAGGACGGGCTTTTCGACAAGGTTCGCGGAAAGCTGGCCGGTTGCAATGATTACGTGACCAAGCCGTTTGATCCCGATGCCTTGCTGAAGACCATCAAGAAGTATCTTTCCGGAGGCGCGTAGGAAGCGAGGAGAAAGAAACCGATGAATGGGAAGTCCATCCTGGTCGTGGAAGACAGCCCGACCGAATTGCATGTCGTGACCACCGTCCTGCAAAACAACGGCTACCGCTTCACCGTCGCTACGGACGGCGAGGAGGCGCTGACAAAGGCGGTATCGCAGAAACCGGACTTGATGTTGTTGGACGTGGTTTTGCCGAAAAAGAGCGGATTCCAGGTGTGCCGGCAATTGAAGAGCGCCCCGGAAACCAGCGGAATCAAGATCATCGTGCTGAGTAGTAAGAACCAGGAATCCGACAAATACTGGGGACTCAAACAGGGTGCGGACCTGTACCTGACCAAGCCGTTCAAGACGGACGAATTGCTGGCGGCAATCTCCAGATTCATCTGAGCCGTTGCCTATGGACGACGAAGCCACACGGAGGAGGGAAACAAGGAATGGACGACCCCAACAGGCCGGATGAACTGAAAGAGATGACCTTCGAGGAGGACACGGAGTGGGCGTCCACTCGGCGCGAACCTGTCGCGGCGGCGCCGGGTGGCTCCGAAGTAGAGGCCTCGCCGGTGCCGACGGCGGCTGCGGAGGAGACGGGAGAAATAGCGGCCGGCCAACCAGCGCCCGGGGACCCGGTCCCGCGCGTGGAATCGGAGGGAATGGTGGACGCCGGAGCGATGCCGGAAGCCTCGCCGGAAGAGGATCATGCGGGGGCCTTCGAGCCGGCGCCGGGGTTGTGGCGCAAGCCGGTGGTCAAGTCGCTGAACGAACTGCGCGCGGCGGCAGCGGCGGAAGCGCAAGCCGCGAAGTTTGAACCGGTGCCAAGCCGCGAGCCAGTACTCGAATCGACGCACGAAGCGCCTGCCGAATCAGAGGGAGAGACGCCGAGGTTTGAACCGGCGCCAAGCTTGGAGCCGGTGCTCGAATCGACACACGAAACGCTTGCCGAACCGCAGGCAGAGACACCGAGGTTTGAACCGACCCCCGGCCTATGGCGCGAGCCGGCGCTCGAATCGACACACAAAGCGCCTGCCGAACCAGAGGAAGAGACGCCGAGGTTTGAACCAACCCCCGGCTTGTGGCGCGAGCCGACGCTCGAATCGACACAGGAAGCGCCTGCCGAATCAGAGGAAGAGACGCCGAGGCTTGAACCGACGCCCGGCCTGTGGCGCGAACCAGTGCTCGAATCGATGCACGAAGCGCCTGCCGAGCCAGACGGAGAGACGCCGAGGTTCGAACCGACCCCCGGCCTGTGGCGCGAGCCGGTGCTCGAATCGATACACGAAGCAGCCCAGCGAGAGGAAGAGACACCGAGGTTCGAACCGACGCCTGGCCTGTGGCGCGAGCCGGTGCTCGAATCGATGCACGAAGCGCCTGCCGGGCCGGAATGGTCGCCCACGGCGTGGGAAGCGCCCGCTGAGCCATCGCTGGAGGCGATCCCGCAGTTCTCCTACGACGGGCAAGCAGGGAATGGCGGAGAAGCGGAGGAACCGCTGCCCGAACCACTGCTCGATCCCGAACTGTTGGGGGCTCTTGGAGAGACGGACGACGTCGAGCCGATGCACGAGTTGCTCGAGGAGTTGCTGGCGCTCGACAGCGGGATGGAAGCGGACCAGCCTGCCTCCAGCGCCGATCCGGCATTAGCGCAAGAAGCCGTTGCCGAAGCGCCTCTGGTGGAACTTGCGTCCGAACCGCTGCCCGAGTTCGCCGCGGATGACCTTCTGGATGACCTGCCCGGAGAGCCGGACATGATCGAGGCGCTGGCGGCGCAATTTCTGGAACAGGAAATGTCCGCCTCGCCGGCGCCGCCTGCCTTCGAACCGCTGCCGGCGCCTACGGCGCATGATCCCTTTATCCTTGCGCCCCTCGATGCGGAGGAACCGGAGGAAGAGCCGGTCTCCGAGCCGGTGATGGAAGAGCCGGCGGCGATGTTCGCAGCCGGGGAGCCCGCGGCAGAGGCAGCCGCGGTTCCCGAGCCGGAGATGCCGGCGCCGCCCCAACCGGCCCTCGAGGAACTGGTGGCGGGCATCGATCATGCCCTGGAATCGGCGCCCGCTATTGCAGCGGCGGCCGAGCCGGCGGCTCCCACGGTTCACAAACAATACAGCCAGCTCGACGACTACGTGGTGTTCAGCCTGGCGGGGTCAGACTACGCCGTGCCCGTGCGAGACGTGGCGGAAATCAGCCGTGTGCCAAGCATCACGCGCGTACCGAACGTGCCGGATTTCATGCGCGGCATCACCAACCTGCGCGGCGAAGTGGTTCCGGTGATTAACCTGCCTGGGCTGCTCGGGTTGCAGGACAGCGCGCCCTCGGCGCGGGGGCGCGTGCTTTTCCTTCAGGCGCGGGAACGGGTATCCCCCACCGGCCTGATCGTGGACGAAGTCAAAGGAATCCAGCGGATCCAATCGCAGCAATTGGAACAAGTGACGGGTCTGGTGGACGACAAGGTCACCTCGGTACTGCGCGGAGTGCATGGACGCGGGGACCGGTTATTGAACGTGCTGGATCTCGAGCAGCTCTTCGGATTACAGGAATTTGAGCAGCTCGCCGGCAGGTGAGGGAACGATTTAAGACTCGCGGCGTAATGTGCCGCGGCCTAGGAGACACGGATAGAACGCGCGGGAATCGCGAAAAACATTCGAGGGAGAGTCAAATGCCAAATTCGGGCGCCGCGGGCGCATTAGCCAATCTGCCTATTTCACGCAAGCTGGGACTTGTGCTCGGTTTGATGGCCTTGCCGGTCGTTATTCTGGCCATGCTTCTGGTTCAGGCCAGAAACGAGAGAATCGACCTGGCTATCAATGAAAGTAACGGCGTCGAATACATCGGCGCATTGCGCGGCGTGCTCGAAGCCATTCCGCAGCACCGCAACATGGTGAACTCCGTACTCAACGGGGATCCGTCGGAGCGGAGCCGCGCCGAGCAGGTGGAGGGAGCCATCGACCGCTCGATGTCCTCGCTCGAGTCCGTGAACGCGAAGTATCCGCAGTTCGGCGTCGGCGACCGCGTGGGACAGCTCAAGCGCAACTGGCAGGATGTCAAGCTGGGGGCAATGAAGATGCCCGTGCGGGAGAGCCTGGACGCGCACAACCGGCTCATGGCGGACCTGACGGAACTGGTGCGGCAGATCGGCGAGAAGTCGGGTCTCATCAACGACACCGACATGGACAGCTACTACCTGATGGATGCCCTGGTGAACCAGTTGCCGGTGATCACCGACCGCATGAGCCGGCTGGCGTATCTGACAGGGAACGCGATCGCGCGCAAGAGCCCGGAGGACCGGCTGCAGGCGCAGGTGCTCGCCGACAACGTGGACTCGATGATTCAGAACATGCAGCGCAACTTCGGCGTGGCGTTCGGCTACAATCCGTCGATCGAGCCGCGGGTGAATCCGGCCGTGGTGAGCGCCGTCCGCGGGGCGGATTCGTGGCTCCGGCCTTTGCACGAAGGGAACGTGGAGCGGTTCGGAACACTCTCGGGAGCCAATCAGGCCGCGATGGCGGCGGTGAGTCCGTTCTTCGCCCTCTATGACGCCTCCCTGCCGGCGATGAAATCGCTGCTCGATGCGCGGATCGGCGATCTGCAGCGGAAGAAGAATACGCAGTTGGCCATCGCCATCGCCGTGCTGCTGCTGGCGGCGGCGCTTGTGGTTACCATCAACCGCTCCATCACCGGCCAGATCAAGCAGATCAGCGATTCGTTCGCCCTCATCGGGGCTGGAAATTTCGATGTTCGCGTTCCCGTGCACAGCAAGGACGAACTGGGCGTAATGGCGGAATCGATGAACACCGTGCTGGACAACACGCTCAGCCTCATCCAGTCGCGCGATGAACGCAACCGCATCCAGTCGAGCATCCAGAAACTCCTGGACGATATCAGCGGCGTGGCGAGCGGCGACCTGACGCAGGAAGCGGAAGTAAACGCCGAGGTGACCGGCGCGATCGCGGATTCGTTCAACTACATGATCAGCGAACTGCGGCAGATCGTGCGCAGCGTCAACGCGACGACATCGAACGTCGGTGCTTCGGCGAAGGACGTCTTGAAAACGGCCGAAACGCTGGCAGAGGGCAGCGTAGGACAGGCCCGGCAGATCTCGGAGGCATCCTCCTCGATCGAACAGATGGTGAAGTCGATTCGCGAAGTCTCCTCCACGGCCGGGCAGGCGGCGTCGGTGGCCGACCAGACGTTCCAGAAAGCCAAGCAGGGATCGGAGGCGGTCCAGAAGACCATACAGGGCATGGGCGGCATCCGGAACCAGGTGCAGGAAACTTCGAAGCGGCTCAAAGGCCTTGGAGAGCGCTCCCAGGAAATTGGATCGATCGTGCAGCTCATCGGCGACATCGCGGACCGGACGTCGATCCTCGCCCTGAACGCTTCGATTCAGGCCGCGATGGCGGGCGAAGCCGGGCGCGGATTCGCCGTGGTCGCGGAAGAAGTGGAACGGCTCGCGGAACGCGCGGCGGAAGCAACAAAGAAGGTGAGCACGCTGATCAAGTCGATTCAGGCGGATACCACCGAGGCCATCACGGCGATGGAAGAGACGACGCGCGAAGTGGTCGACGGCAGCAACCTCGCCAACGCAGCCGGGCGCACGCTGAGCGAGATCGAATCGGTCACCGCGCAGTTGACCAATCTGATTCAGAGCATCTCCTCGGCCTCCGAAGAGCAGGCGCTCGGATCGGAGTACATTTCCAAGTCGATGCACGACATCTCACAGCACACGCAAGAGACGGCGGAAGGCGCAAAGATGGCGGCCCACTCGGTGCAGCAGCTCGCGGGTCTGACCGAGGAACTGCGGCGCTCGATGCAGCGCTTCCGTCTTCCCGCCGACGAGATGCACTACTCCATCCGGTAGCTGTTTCCTCTGACCTCAACAGGCGGGTTCCCGGCGATGCCTTCCGGGAGCCCCCGGCAATAGCGGCTGCATCCCGTAGGGAGGAGAGCAATGAATTTCAAAGTGGATCCCGAGATCATCAGCGGGTTCGTGAAGGAAGTCGAGAGCTACCTTCCCAAGCTGGTGCAGAGCCTCGAAGAATTCCGCGCCAACCCCGAGAATTTCGACAGCCTCGAAGAGGCTTACCGCATGGTCCATTGCATTCGCGGCGCCGGCTCGACGATCGGCCTGATGGCGCTGAGCCAGTTGGCGCAGTACCAGGAGGATACGCTCGACCAGATTCTTACAGGCCAACTGCGGTGGAGCGACGAAGTGGCCGCGGTGCTCACTTCGGCCACCCTGCGCATCGGCGAATACCTGCACGGCATCACCTCGGGCGGCTTAGAGGAGCGCGCCATTGTCGCCGAACTGGTGAAGGCATTCCGCAGAATGCGAGATCTTCCGGAGAGCGGAGACGCGGAGGAGATCCGCGCGCTCCTCGGAGAAAGCACGGAGCCGGAACAGATTGCGGAGGAGTCTGTTCCGGATTTCGCGCCGATGGAACCCGAGATTTTCAGCTTCGAGACGATCGAGGACCAGATGCCGGTGGAAGAACCGGTCCTGACGGAGGCGCCGCCTCCGGAAGCGGCGCCGGAGCCGGAGATGGTCATCCAGACCCTCGACGAGTTCCAGGTGGACGATGATCTGTGGAACGCTTTTCAGGAAGAGGCGGCGGAGCATTTCGAGAAGCTGGCCTCGAGCCTGGCGGCGCTCGAAACAAGCGGCGGACTGGACGAACTGAAGACCATCCGCCGGTCCGTCCATCAACTGAAGGGGGCTTCCGGCGTGGTGGGGATGCGGGCCACCAGCAAGATCAATGCTTCGATGCAGAAGGTGCTGGACCGGATCTTCGAGGGAGAAGCCAAATACACTCGAGATCTGCTTCCCTTGTTCCAGCGGGCGTTTGAAGTGGTGCTCGAATCAATCGGCGGCAAAGGGACAGGCGCGAATCTGGCGGACCGGGCCAGGGAAATCCAGGCGGAATTCGACGAAATTCTCTCCTTGCCTCCGCTGCCTTCGGCTCCGCCTGCGGTTCCGCCCGCTCCCTCGCCCGTACCGAACGGGCCGAAAGATCAGATGGATGTTGGCGACGATCTGCTCGAGGCCTTCCACCAGGAAGCCGAAGAACACCTGCATGTCATTGGCGAGTTGTTCCGCAACATGGAGCGCGAATCTCCGAATCCGGAGCAGATCCAGGCGATGCGGCGCGCGGTGCACACCTTCAAGGGCGCCTGCGGCGTGGTGGGATTGCGGCTTACCAGCAGCGTGGCCCACCGCATGGAAGACCTGCTCGATGCGATGTACGAGGGGCGTCTGGCATACCGGGCGGAACTGGCGCCGCTCCTGTTTTCCACGTACGACATCATGACCGATGCCGTGGCCAACCGCGGAATATCCGCCGCGCAGAGCGGCAGGCTGGACACCCTGTTTGCCGGCTACGAGGCAGCGCTCGCCGGAGCCAGGCCGCAGGCGTCCGCGGAGCAACCGGGCTTCGCAGCGCCGGAAACGCCAAAGCCCGCCTTGGTCCCGGCTCCCCTCGAGCCGCGCGAACCAGCCCTTCCATCAGCCGGCCCCACACCGCAACAGCAGCGCAAGAGCGCGCAGTTTGTCCGCGCTCCTTTGGAACGGGTGGACGAACTGGTGCGCCTGGTCTCGGAACTGGTGATTCATCGTTCGCGTTTCGAACAGCACCTGTCGGGATATGTGCACGAAGTCAACGAACTCCAGCTCAGCATCGAGCGGCTGTCCCGCATCTCCCGCAAATTCCAGAGCGACTACGAGGCGACGGCATTGCAGGAGGCCAACCGGCGCGCCTTCACGGCCATTGGACGCGGGTTCTCACCGGCCGGATCGGCCGCCGCGGATGATTTTGACGCCCTCGAGTTTGACCGCTACACGGAATTCCACCTGCTTTCCCGCGACCTCGCGGAAACCACGGGCGACGTTTCCAACGCCGGCTCGCGGCTCAATGATCTCATCGCCGATTTCGACAGCTATCTCAACCGGCTCAGCACCCTCACCGGGGAAGTGGAAGACCGCCTGATGCGGCTGCGCATGTTGCCGCTGCGTCACCTCTCGTCCCGGCTGCACCGCACCGTGCGTGTGACCGCCGAGCGGCGCAACAAACTCGTGGACCTGGTGGTGGATGGCGAGGCGGTGGAACTGGACAAGACCGTACTCGAGGAGATGGCGGGGCCGCTCGACCACATTCTGCGCAATGCCGTGGATCATGGCATCGAGCCGGCCGCGCTGCGCCGTGCCGCGGGCAAGCCCGAGCGCGGCGCCATCTACCTGCGCGCCTACCACGAAGGAACCCAGGTGGTGCTTCAAATTCGCGATGACGGCGGCGGGTTGGACGCCCGGCGGTTGCGCGAAGCCGCCGTGAGCATGGGCTACGTCTCGCCGGAAGACGCTCCGAATCTTTCCGACCAGGAACTGTACGGCATCATTTTCCTGCCCGGTTTCTCGACGGCCAGCGAAGTGAGCGAAGTATCGGGACGCGGCGTTGGCCTCGACGTGGTTAAGGCCACAGTGAACAAAATGAAGGGCACGCTCTCGATCCAGTCGGAGCGCGGGAAGGGAACCGCGTTCACCATCCGGCTGCCGATGACGCTCGCCCTCACGCGCGTCGTTCTGGTCCGCTCGGGGCTCGAGACCTATGCGGTGCCCCTGGCCGCCATCTCACAGATCCTCCGCATCGAACCCGAGCAGTTGGAACGCGTGGGCCGCAAACCCGTGCTGCGCCTCGGCGGCAGGATCCTGCCGACGCTGCATCTGGCCGAAGTAGTGGGCCAGCAGCTCCCTCCCGACGCCAACCTCACACGGCTCAAGGCGATTGTGTTGAACATCGGGGATCAGCGCTTGGCGCTGATGGTGGATACGGTTCTCGAAGCGCGCGAAGTGGTGGTAAAGACTCTCGGCTCTCTGCTCGGGCGCGTGCACGCGGTCACCGGAGCCACCATTATGGGCGATGGCAGCGTCGTGCTCATTCTCAATCCCAACGACATGCTGCACACGCAGCACACGGTAACGCCTCAAGTGCGGCTGCGCGCGTTGCCGCAAACGAAACCCGCCAGCGAAGACCTCGAAGTGTTGATTGTGGACGATTCGCCGAGCGTGCGCCGCGTATTGACCAATCTGGTTCGCAATGCGGGGTGGAAGCCGCATTCGGCCAAGGACGGGTTGGAAGCCCTCGAGATGTTGCACTCCGGCGTCACCCGGCCCGATATCCTCCTGCTCGACATCGAGATGCCGCGCATGGACGGCTACGAACTGACGGCGGCGCTGCGCGGCATGCCGAACTTCAAGCACACGCCCATCGTGATGCTCACCTCGCGCGCCGGAGAGAAGCACCGCAAGCGGGCTTTCGAACTCGGAGCCAGCGATTACATGGTGAAGCCGTATCAGGATGAGGAATTGCTGAGCGTCGTGCGCCGCGCGGTTCACCAGGCGCGTGGAGTGGTGCGCTGATGAGCACGCAGGCAAAATCCGGAACGCGCCGCCTCGTCCGCTGCGTCGTAGGCAATGAAACGTACTGTATCGACAATGACTGGCTCGATAGCATCCAGGTGGTGGAGAATCTCTATCCCAGCCGCAGCGCCGACGGCTCCATCGGCTGGATCCGGCGTTTTGATGAAAAGGTGCCCGTGTTCCGCCTCGCCGACCAGATCTACTCGGGTCATTCGCGGGGGCCTTCCAGGCAAGGGGTGATCGTGGTGCTGCGCAAAGGGGAGAAGCTGTGGGCCTTGCTGGTGGACAAAGTGGCGGCGGCGACCGAAGTGCCGCTCGATCAGATGTGCCCTCTGCCCGCGGTGGCAGGGGACACCCTTCGCGGGCACTTCCGCGGAGTGGTCGTGGAGGAGGAGGGCATCATGCTCTATCTGGCTCCCGACCGCGTGGTTCCGCCGGAGGTTTCCGGGGTTAAGAATCCGGCGCCGCAAGCCGTTCCCGCGCGGCCATCGCATGTTCGCGTGGCGCCGCGGAGAATCCAGGTTGGTTTGCGGCGGGCGGCGCAGCAGATTATTACCTTCAGCCTCGTGCACGAGAATCCCATGCCCTCGCCGGTCCGCTTCGGAGTCACGGCCGGGCAGGCGGTCGAGATTGTCAGCGAGCTGCCCATGATTGCCGTTCCACAGGCGCCGCCCTTCGTCGTCGGCCTGGCAAAGTGGCGCTCCCTCCCCATCCCCGTGGTGGATCTGGGAGCATGGCTTGGGATGACTCCCGCGCCATACACTCCCGGTTGCCGGCTGCTGCTCTGCCGGGGAACCATCGGAGGAAGCGGCCAGGACGCCGGCCTGTTGGCCGTCCCCGCCGTGGACGACATACGAAAGCTGGATCTGCCGATTGAATACCGCCCCTGGCCGGAGCCGGTGAAGTGGAACGGCGCGCTCGCTCTCGGCATATACCGCGCCGAACGCATGATGCTCGTGATTCCGGACCTCGACGCGATTCTCAGCTTCCAGACCGCCGCCTCTTCCTACCGGATGTAACGCCTCCGGGGCAGCCTTCCCTAGCGCTTCGGCCCGAAGTAGGCCACAAATCCGATCAGTACCGTGCTTTGAGCTTTGGCGGCGGCCAGTTCGTTGCCGCGGTCAAAAAAGGGCTTGTCCGACCAGTCCCTGCGGTACTCCATCCTTGTGAGGAAGCCTTCGGCCATCTTCCACTCCGCCGTCATGGTGAACTCCTTCAAAGTTTGCGCCGTGCCCGTAATGAAGCCCTTCGCATCCTTATAAACCTCAAACCGGGGGGTCAGGGAGAACCAGCTATTGAGCGCGTAGTGGTGGGCGAAGGCGATGCCGTAGAAATCGTTGTCCTGTCCATCTCTCACCTTGTCGACGCCGTAATCAAAATTGATATAGAAGCTGGCCTTGCTGGTGGGAGTCAGAGTAACAACCGTATCCCAGAAATGCCGGTATCCTTCGTTGGTATTAGTCTTTTCAGGACCAACGTAGTAAGCGTTCGTCCAGGAGACCTTCTTACCGGTCATGGCCGTGGTGAAGCCCAGCGTCTTACCGCTGTTGTTATCTTCCACATTATTCCAGCCGTTGACCACCTGGAGCCCGGCGGTGAACCAACTGGTAAGCGGTCTGGAGACGCGGGCGCCGAAATGATAGTAAGGTCCGTTGGTGTAGAGATAGGCGCGTGAGTAATTCCAGTTCAGATAGGTTTCAGTCAACTCCGCTCCGGCGCTGGTGTAGAACTTACCGAAATCGAACTGGAAGCCGCCCCAATCCTTCGGCTTCACGCTGACATAGGCCTGCGCGAGATGATCAAAGATGTCCTGGCCCCGGGCGAGGGGTTCGGTGGCGTGCATGATATCGAAGGCGCGGCCGAATCCTATGTCAATGCGGAACCCGACAGGATCGGGATCGTGCTTCAAAGTCAATTCGGCCATGTTGAGGCTGAAGGAATTGGCGCGAACATCGAAATTCCGGAGGTTGTTCGTGCGCGAGTCCGGATGGTTGAAATTGAGAGAGTAGTACCCATCGATTGTTCCGCTGAAATCGATGGGGCCAACTGACCAGGCCGGCGGCGAGGGCGGCGGAGCCTGTTGGCTAGGAGAGTCCGGCGGCGTTTGCGTCTGGGCAGACGCCAGCGACACGGTAAACAGGACGGCGAAGAGGTCTCTCTTGAGAGCCATTGATTTGTCAACTCCAGGTTTCTTTTTTGAACTACTCGAGATGAAACGGGGCTGAAACCCAACTGTAGGCGTGGTATCGCCGCGGAAACCAATCAAAATATTCGATAGGGGTGATAGAGAAGCCGCGCACAAACTGGAAGACGCGAAGAATCAGCGATTTACTCATCGTCCATAGAAATTCGTAATCCACCCGATAGAAAGGATTTTCTTGTTCGGCGGCGCGGAGCAAGGCATCCTGGGACTGTTTCATCCCTATCCACCGGCTTCGAGGATTCCCGAATGAACAAGTTAGTACCTTTATTGACGATTTTCGCGGCATTGGGACAGGCACAGACCGCCGCGCCGGACAAGATTGCCGCCCTGGAAGCGGCGGTTCAGTCCGCGCAATCGGCCGGCGACAATGCATGGATGCTCACCAGCGCGGCCCTGGTTCTCATGATGACGGGACCCGGACTCGCTCTGTTCTACGGAGGCCTGGTTCGGAAGAAGAACGTCCTCGGCACCATGATGCAGAGCTTTATCATGATGGCGCTCATCACGGTATTGTGGGCGTTTGTGGGGTACAGTCTCGCGTTCGGGGAAGGCGCCTGGTTTATCGGCGATCTTCGTTATGCCTTCTTGAGCAATGTCGGCGGGGCCCCGAATACAGACTACGCTCCCACCATTCCGCAGCAGACGTTCATGGTTTACCAGCTGATGTTTGCCATCATCACGCCGGCGCTCATTACAGGAGCGTTCGCCGAACGAATGAAATTCAGCGCCATGCTCCTGTTCATGACGCTTTGGGCGCTGCTTGTCTACTTTCCCATGGCGCACATGGTATGGGGCAAGGGCGGCCTGCTGAATGCGTTTTTGGGAGGAAAGTTCCCCTGCTTCGATTTTGCGGGGGGAACGGTGGTGCACATCACCTCAGGGGTTTCGGCGTTGATGTGCGCGCTGTACATGGGCAAGCGCAAAGGGTACCCGGCGGAGCCGATGAAACCCCACAACCTGGCGCTGAGTTTCATTGGGGCCTGCCTGCTGTGGGTGGGCTGGTTCGGCTTCAACGCCGGCAGCGCGCTCGGAAGCGGAGCGCTGGCCTCGAGCGCATTCGTCGCCACACATTTTGGAGCGGCGGCAGCGGCCATCGGCTGGCTGCTGGCGGAATGGATGCATAACGGGAAGCCCAGCGTTCTGGGGGGCATTTCGGGATGTGTTGCGGGGCTCGTGGCCATCACTCCGGCATCGGGGTTCGTCAAGCCCATGCCCGCGCTCATCATCGGGCTTGTCGCGGGCCTGGTATGTTACTCGATGGTGGCCATTGTCAAGGCGAAGGCGGGGTACGATGATTCCCTTGACGCCTTCGGCGTCCATGGCATCGGCGGAACTCTCGGCGCGGTCTTAACGGGAGTATTCGCTACCAACGAAGTGAATAACGCGTTGAAAGATTCCGCCGGCAAGCCGCTGCCTCTCGGCCTGGTGGATGGAAACGCCGGACAAATCGTGAACCAGGTGATTGGTTGCGCCATTTCCTGGATTCTCGCGATTGTCGCGACATTGATCATTCTCAAGGTTTGCGACATGGTCCTGGGCGTGAGAGTAGACCATGATGAGGAAGTGCAGGGTCTCGATCTCGCCATGCACGGCGAAGAAGCCTATAACCTCGAGGCCTGAGAGGAGCATTGAAGCGAATGAAAAAAGTGGAAGCCATTATTCAGCCCTTCAAACTCGAAGAGGTGAAGGAAGCGTTGAAGGCACTCGGTGTGGACGGCATGACCGTCACCGAGGTCCGGGGACACGGCCGCCAGAAGGGCCACAAAGAGGTCTACAGGGGGAAGGAATACACGGTCGACCTGCTGCCGAAGGTGAAAGTGGAACTCGTGGTTCCCGCGGCGCGGGCGGACGAGGTGATCAAAACGCTTGCCGGAGCCGCCAGAACCGGCAAGATCGGGGATGGGAAGATTTTTGTATACGATGTCGCAGAAGCCATCCGAATTCGAAATGACGACCGCGGCGAAGCCGCGCTCTGAGTCTATCCTGCCGCTCGAAACTATCCGTCAGGAGTTCGAGAGGAGTGGAGATGCCGCGGCGGTGCTCGCGGCGCGCGCCGCTCTCGTGGAAAGCCAGGTGAGAGAATCGTTTTCCGCGCACCTGGCTCCGGCGTTTCCGAAAGGGCTTGCCGTCCTGGCCGTCGGCGGTTTCGGGCGCCGTGAATTGTTCCCTCATTCCGACGTGGATGTCTGTCTGCTGGTGGAAAACGAAAGAATCGCCGCCGAAGGCCGGACCTCGATTTCGTCGTTCCTGCAATCACTCTGGGACGGAAACTTGAGGGCCAGCCATTCCGTCCATACTGTGACTGAATGCTGTGAGGTCCACCACCACAACATCGAGTTGAATATCAGCCTGCTCGACCAGCGTTTTCTCGCCGGGGACGAATCCCTGCACGCGCTGCTCGATCCGCGCCTGTCGAAGTTTTTCGACTCGCAGCGAATGAGCCTGGCCCGCCATTTGTGCCGGCTGACGCGGCAGCGCCACGCACCGTTTCACGACACAATCTACCACCTCGAACCGAACATCAAAGAATCCCCAGGCGGGTTGCGAGACCTCCATCTCATCGGCTGGCTGCGCAAACTGGAGGCCTGCGGAGTGTCGGAATTCTGCCGTCCGGAGGAGTTGGAGCCCGCCCGCGGCTTCGTATTCGCCCTGCGCTGTTTTCTCCACTACCGCGCTCACCGCGACAGTAACATGCTGGACTTCGACGCGCAGGAGGAGTTGCCCGAGCAGGCCTACTCGCTCTATTCCGAACCCGAATCCTGGATGCGCCAATACTACCGGCATGCTCGATCCGTGTATGGCGTCTCCTCGAGGGCCATGGACGCGGTCGAGTCGAAGAACAATTCCTTGCTGACGGGCTTCCGCGAATGGCGATCGCGCCTGTCGAACTCCGACTTCACGGTGGCGCGCGACCGCGTCTATTTCAAGGCCCCGCACGCCATGGAGAAGGACCCGGAACTCGCATTGCGCCTGTTTCAATTCGTGGCCCGGCATGGCATCCGGTTGTCCGTCGAAGCGGAGCGCCGCATCATGGAAAACTATCCTCACCTGGAGCGGTATTTCGAGACGCCGCGTCCCCTTTGGCCGGCGGTACGCGAACTGCTCGCGCAACCCCATGCCGCGTTGGGCCTTCGCGCGGCGCAGGATTGCGGCGTCCTGCGGCTGATCTTCCCGGAATGGAAGGACATCGAGTGCTGTGTGGTGCGCGACTACTATCACCGCTATACGGTAGACGAACACACCATCGTAACCATTGAATGCCTGCAGGCGCTGGCGCGCTCGGCCGAACCGGGGCGCCAGCGTTTCTCGACCCTGCTGGCCGAGATTGAGGAGCCGGCCGTGCTTCGTTTTGCGCTGCTGTTTCACGACGCCGGCAAAGGACTGCGCACCGGCAATCACAGCGCGGAATCCGTACGCTTGGCCGCGGGTGCGATGGAGCGAATCGGAATGCCGGAGAAACACCGGCGCATGGCGCTGTTTCTCATTGATCAGCACCTGTCGCTGTCCGCGGCGATGACCTCGCGCGACCTCGACGATCCGGCTACCGCGCGGTTGCTCGCCGGGAAGGTGGGCGCCATCGAGGCTCTCAAGTATCTGACCCTTCTCACCTATGCCGACATTGCCGCGGTCAATCCCACGGCGCTCTCGCCCTGGCGCATCGAGCAATTGTGGCGTGTGTATATCACCACCTATCAGGAACTCACGCGCGAGTTGCAGACGGACCGCATTGCCAGCCCCCAAAAGGAAGCGGATGAGCGCGCCAGTTTCCTCAAAGGTCTCCCCGTGCGCTATCTGCGTACACACACCGAGGAGGAGATCTGCTTACACCTCGAATTGGAGACCCGGCGCCGCTATGCCGAAGTCGCCATCGACATCCGCAAGATGGAAGGCGGCTACCTCGTGACAGTGCTCGCCAAGGACCGGCTGAACCTCTTTGCATCCGTCGCCGGAGCCCTTGCCGGCTTCGGCATGAACATCCTCAAGGCGGAGGCGTTCGCCAACCAGCAGGGAACCATTCTCGATACCTTCGTTTTCGAGGACCCGCGCCGGACCCTCGA
The DNA here is from genome assembly GCA_020847975.1 of Bryobacterales bacterium. Lineage (GTDB taxonomy): Bacteria > Acidobacteriota > Terriglobia > Bryobacterales > Bryobacteraceae > CADEFT01. Next base: position 26,248 of record JADLBD010000221.1, read on the forward strand.
ACTGAATCCAACCGAGATGGACCGGCTCGAACTCACGCTGGAGCGCGTTCTGCTGGGACGCGTCCACGTGCGCGAACTGCTGCGCTACCGCCCGAAACCCACGCTGCCGAGCAAGCGCAGCGGGATTGCGCCGAAAGTGGCCTTTGACAACGAAGCTTCCGATACCGCAACGCTCATCGAAATCACAGCCGAGGATCGCCCCGGACTGCTGTACGATATCGCGGCGGCCCTCTCCGGCGCGGGCTGCAACATCGAGTTGGTGCTGGTGGACACGGAAGTGCACAAGGCGATCGACGTGTTCTACGTGAGCGCCGGCGGCAAGAAACTCGATATGACGGCGATGCCGGAACTGCGCGAATCGCTCGAAACCGCCTGCCGCGCGGAGATGAGAGGTTAAGCGGGACTTGCCACGAGCGGATTGATCTGGAATACTTGGACTTGACCCGCGAGCGGGAGTAATTCAGTGGTAGAATGCCAGCTTCCCGTCTAGGTCTTTATCTCCCAATCATTTAGAGAACTTGGTGTCCACCTTGGTGGCCGCTCACAATCGGGCCACGAGGTGGGATCTGTGTTCTCAGCCCGGCATCCACGACCGACCCAAACCCACATCGCCCTGAGACATTGGAACCCTACCCTCGTGCCCGCTCATACTGAGCCCACGAGGTGGAACCCATGTCGCGCGTCAACATTGTCAAGAAGATCAAAACCGACGGAAACTGGAAGCTCCTTTCCATTCCCCGCAATGCGAAGGGCAACTACGACTGGAATGCCTTACCCGACGGGCTGTACCTCATCGAGTGGCGCGCCGGCGGCAAACGCCGCCGCGAGTCTGCCGGCGCCACGGCCGCCCAGGCGCTCGAGGCGCAGCGGCGCAAGCGGCATGAACTCGAGGGGCGCAAACTCGGGGTGCCGGGTTTCGAACTCGCAGGCGAGGAGCCGAAGAAACCGGCCCTGCACATCGCCGTGCGCGACTACCTGGCTCAAATCGAGGCGCTGAAAAAACCGAACACCCATCGCAAGTACGAAGCAGTGCTCAAGCGGTTCCTCGAGTTCTTCCAGGACCGCGAATCGACCGACCAGATCACCAGGGACGACCTCACGCGGTATGTGATCGCTCTGAAAAAGGATCACAACCTGGGGGCCAACACGGTACTGCACAATGCGATTATTGTGGCCCAATTCTTCAAGCGAGCCGGACGGTCCGGCATCACGCGCGGGCTCCAATTGCCGGAGCGGATCACGCCCTTGCCGCGTGAATACCGCGAAGCCGATCTCAGCAAGTTCTTCAAAGCCTCTTATGACAGCGAAAAGGCGCTCTTCTCGACGTTCCTGTTGACCGGTTTTCGGGAAATGGAAGTCGTGCATCTGTTCTGGACTGATATCAGCTTTGAGCTACAGACGGCGCGGGTCACGGCCAAACCGGACCTGGGGTTCTACCCCAAGCGCTGGGAGGAGCGAGAGGTGCCGATCCCGGTCAAGCTCATCGAACTCCTCAAGGCACATACGCGTCGCCCTGGTTGTGATCTGGTGTTTCCGTCGCCGGCCGGCAATCGTGAGTACCACATGCTCGACCACTGCAAGGCCGTCGCTCAGCGCGCAGGTCTCGATTCGACTCGGTTCGATCTCAAGACATTCCGATCGACCTACGCCACGCGCACGCTTCGCGCGGGCTTCGATGTCCGCACGGTGCAACACTGGATGGGCCACAAGTCACTCGAAACCACGATGCGATACCTGGTCCCCTCAAAGGAGGTACATGCGCGTCTAGATCAGATGACGGTCCCGGGACTGACCGAGTCTCAGGCGCCACCGCGAAAACCCGTGGTGATGGAGGGTGACGCGAAGCGCCGCCGAAAGCGAAGCAAGACAGAACATCCTTCCGCAGAGAATCCGTCGCAGGCCACCTCGATCGCGTCATAGGGCAGGCCGCAGGGGACCGAACGCGCTCTTCTCTTGAATCCCGACCGGAGGCCCGAGTTTATTTCGTTAACCTATTGGGTTAATCACTACATTGACAGTGGTTCACCCAAAACGTTAATATCTAGTTGACGAGATGGAAATACTGTTTCCAACCGACGCTGACCCGCGGGACTGGAACGACTCCAAACGTCTCGTGCGGAGGCACAATTCCCAGCGCGCGAAACTGATACGGCGCCGCCTGGACGACCTCAAGGCCGCGCTAACGCTGGAGGTGATGCGGAACTTGCCAGGGAGGTGCCACGAACTGAAGGGTGATCGCGCCGGTCAGCTCTCGATCGATCTCGACGGGCCTTACCGTCTGCTCTTTGTGCCGGCACACAATCCGGTTCCGAAGAAGCCGGATGGAGGGCTTGACTGGACCCAGGTCACGGCGGTGATTCTCGTCGGGGTGGTAGACACTCATGAATGAAGTGCTTCGAAATCAATATATTCCGGATACGGTGTCGGCGCCGGGTGAAACGCTTGAAGAGATACTCATCGAGCGCGGGATGTCTCAGACAGAGTTGGCGGAACGCACCGGCAGGCCGAAGAAGACGATCAACGAGATCGTCAAGGGGAAAGCCGCCATTACCCCGGAAACGGCTCTGCAGTTGGAGCGGGTGCTCGGAACCCCAGCCAGTTTCTGGATCGCGAGGGAACAGAATTATCGGGAGTCCCTCGCGCGAGCCAAGGAGGCGGCCGAGTTTGAGAAGCAAGTCGACTGGCTGAATCAAATCCCTTACCGCGCGATGGTGAAGCTCGGCTGGATCCCGGAGCATCGCGAAAAGGCTAGACAACTGGAGGAGGTGCTTCGGTTCTTTGCGGTCGCATCGCCCAGCAGCTGGCACGGATTCTGGGGCGCGGAGAGTGCGGCATTTCGGCGTTCGGCAGCGTTTGAAGGCGAGCCGGGGGCGGTAGCGGCATGGCTGAGAAAAGGAGAACTGGAGGCCGGTCACCAGCAGCCCGCCGAATATGATGCGGACGCGTTCAAGAGGGCTCTGGAGCGAGTGCGTTCCCTGACGCGCCAATTGACGAACAGCTTTACGTCAGCTGTAACGCGGGAATGTAATGAAGCGGGCGTGTGCATCGCCTTCGTCCCGGAACTTCCCGGTACGAGGGTATGGGGCGCGACCAGGTGGCTGACACCCTCGCGGCCATTGATCCAACTAAGCCTGCGCTACAAGACGGATGACCACCTCTGGTTCACGTTCTTTCATGAGGCTGGACATATCCTCCTCCACGGCCGACGAGATGTGTTCCTCGAAGGTGACGAGCGCGAGCAGGATGCAAAGGAATCCGAAGCCGATGCGTTCGCACAAGAATGGTTGATTCCCCAGGCCAAGTACCGAGTCTTCCGCCGATTGGGCGCCTTTTCTTGCGCTGCTGTCGGCAGATTCGCATTCGAGCTGGGTATCGCACCAGGGATCGTCGTTGGACGTCTACAGCACGACGGTCACCTGGAACGGACCCAGTGCAACGACCTGAAGAAGAAAGTCGATTGGGTCTTTGATCAGCAATAGGATCCCTTGAAATGTTCGGCCGCGAGCATTACGTCCCCATATTGAAAGGTCGGGAGGGCGAGTATGGCGCCCTTCAGACGCTGGCTCTGTCGACGCGCCAGGCGCTTACACCTTTGATCGAAATACCGCCGATCCCGTGGGATTTCGTGGAGGAACGACCTGCCAAGACCGTCGATCAGCATCTGAAGAAGGTAGGACAAAGGATCGATCGCGCCTGGGGAACTGGCAGGCGCCTGTTTTTGGACCTGCTGTGGATACCAGACGGCGAACATATGGCCGACGGATCTCATCCGCTGTCCCACGTCTTTGAATCTTTGCGGACACGCTATGTTGAGGCTGTTCCCGTGGTCGGCCTGCTCCGGGGAGACGAATACCTGCAGGCATGCCGTACCATCGTCGATCAGGACGACCGCGGTGTCTGTGTCCGCATTCAGCGCGAAGACTTCGCTGATTTCGGCGACGTCGATGACACCGTCGGAGGCATCCTGGATGCCGTTGGCGCCACGGCACAGAATTCTGATCTGATCTTCGACCTGCGCGCGCTTCCGCAGGATGGACCCAACCTCGGTGTCAACGCGGTGATCGACTTTGTGAATCGTTTGCCTCGTCTGCGCGAGTGGCGCACCTTCACACTTGCGGCGACCTCTTTCCCGCCGAATCTGACGGGGCTGCCGGCATCCGACGTCTCGTGCCTTCCGCGGCAGGATTGGATTCTCTGGACGGAGCTCTCGCGACAGAATCGAAGTATTCCCCGTCTTCCTACCTTCGGGGACTATGCGATTTCACATCCGGAACCCGCTGAGGTAGATCCTCGCATCATGCGCCCGTCTGCCAGTATCCGCTACACGTGCGATGCCGCCTGGCTCATTCTTAAGGCGAGAAACCTCAGAGACCACGGATACGAACAGTTCCATGACGTGTGCCGGGTGCTAGTCCAGCGGCCGGAGTACTGCGGCCGGCAGTTCAGTTGGGGCGATCAGTATATCGATGACTGCGCGGCAGAACGCGTCGGTACTGGGAACCTGACGACGTGGCGCAAGGTTGGGACGTCTCACCATCTTGCGTTCGCGGTGCATCAAGTCGCCAACGAGACCGGCTCCTGAGGCGTGCGCAAACCATAGCCTTCAGTTCGGGCAACGGCATCGCGGTCGCAAGAGTCTCCCAGAGCACGCGTCGCGGCTTGCTCTTGAGAGCTACGGCGGGTTGGATCTGGCCTAAGAGTTCGAGCACTTCATCGCGCCACAGCAACTGAACGAGCGACCCGGGGTCCACGTTCGGGTTCGTCGATTCGCCGCGCAGATGCTCGATCTTCAGATGCGCCGATGAATCGCCAGCTCTGGCAACCTGGATCGCCCACCAGGAAGGAATCAGTCTCTCAGCCGCGCGGAGGTGGCGCTCGGCGACGACAACGGTCATCGTGTCGAAAATCCGATTGTACGTTGCAGCCTGCGACGATAATCGCAGAAGCGTGTCCTGGTCGCTCTTGATTTCATACCCTTTTAGGACGCCGTTTACGACGGCGATGTCCACGCGCACGGTGCCACGGCAGAGGCCCAGTTCCTCGATGATCATGGTCGTGCCGTCGCCATTGAAGGTGCCCTCGAGGTGCTGACGAAGAACCCGGCGAATGTCCGCATCTCGCATACCCTGTAACGATAACAGATCGTGCGCGAGGGCGAAAATGTCTTGCTCATCAGGATGCCGCAACTGGCGCCAAACGGCAGGGCGGTGTCGGCGTGAACAGTGCGCCGACCGGCGCCAGAGCAGAGTCCAGCGACGCACAATCCCTCAGTGTCGCTCCTGATGCCGGTCGCTTTGGCGGACGTCGAGGAACACAAAGCGCCTCTTTTGACAAAGGGAGCCATTCGCCCTTACAACGTACCCATGGAGTTGGACCACGGGGCATCCACCATGCCTTTCTGCGGTGGTTTCAGGGCCTCTGACCCGACTCCGGAATTGAGATGGTATGTCAGCCTCCCCCGCTCATTCGATATCCGTTGTCGGCCATGCAGGCGACGTGTTTGAACGCCTCGCACGATGTGATCGTCTACTGACCGCCAGGGAACTCGCGGACATTCTGGCGATCAGCCCAAAAACGCTGTACAGCTACGTGGCTCGCGGAATGATCCCATACTTCAAAATCGAGTCGAACGTGCGTTTTCGCGCCCGCGACGTGGCCGAGTGGCTGCGACAGCATTCGGGCCGACCGGCGGTCTCGTGGACGGAACCAGCCCGCAGAACGGCCCCGAGATGATTGGTCGAGGTGATGCAATCGCAGGACCTCGAACGAACTGGGCTCATCGAAGGCTCGCCACGGCTTCAGACACAGCGTGAGGATCAGGCTAAGGGGAGTTGGCATGGACCCGACACAAGCGACGGGAACCCTGTATGAGACTCTGCAAGCCCGTCAGAGCGACGCAGGCGGCTGGGGATTTGGCACGGACCAGGACGCAATTGAACCAACCTGTCTTGCAATCCTGGCATTGCGGAACCAGCGAAGCGCCCGCATTGCACGAGCTTCGGACATGCTTGCGAATCTGCAGAACAAGGACGGAAGTTGGTCAGTCCTTGTCGCCGACGAGCCAGAGGGCTGCTGGACAACGGCGCTTGCCGTTCTGAGCCTCATGGCGGTCCACCATGAAACCAGGCGCACGGCTCAGGGTATCCAGTGGCTGTTGAACGCGCGAGGCCGTGAAGCAAACTGGTTCTGGCAATGGAAATTCCGCGCCTTCGACTATAAGGTGCCGTTCGATCCGGCGAAGTTCGGCTGGGGCTGGGTACCAGGAACAGTGAGCTGGGTAATCCCGACTGCATTCGCACTGCTTGCGCTCCAACAGGCCCGAGAGCGCGGTCATGACAAGACTGGGCAGTTTGCGGAACGGATCGGCCTCGGCACCAGCATGCTTTTCGACCGTATGTGCCCAGGCGGCGGTTGGAATTCTGGAAACGGAGTTGCGTTCGGCGTTGCGCTTACACCCCATCTGGATGCAACCTCAATCGTCTTGCTAGCCCTCACGGGCCATCATAAGGAGAGTCGTGTCCAGACATCGCTTAACTGGTTGCTCAAACGTGCAGCCGGATGCCCGTCGCCTTACAGCTTGGCATGGGTAATACTCGCGATCGCTGCATATCGAGACATCAGTTTGGAAGCAAGAGAGAGCCTGGAGGGTATGGCGTATGACCTAATGCGGCTTCTGGAGCCTACAACTGACAAAGACACGTGCACTCTCGCCGTGAGCGCTATGGCGCTTGAAGCGGCGCACGGAAACAGCGCATTCGAGGTGCGAACGTAGTGACACTGGATCGGCGGCGAGCGGTTCTCAGTGGTGCCGGGCTAACCATCGGAGGATTGGCGACGGTACGCTTGCTCCCGGAAGAGATGCTCCTCCAGGACCGTCGGCCTCAGCGGTCGCGCGTAGCGATAATCCCGGCAAGAGAATACTCAGAACGCCTCGGGGCGATTCTTCTCTCCGCGCTTCGGCTATTCCACCTCAAAATGCAGGACAAGTCCGTGTTGCTAAAACCAAATCTCGTGGAGTACCTCGCTGGCGTGGAGGTCAACACGAATCCCCAGCTTGTGGTCGCAGCAGCCGGAGCTTTTCTTGAGCTCGGCGCGAAGAGGGTACTCGTTGGAGAAGGACCAGGACATCAGCGGGACACATATCTGGTGCTCGTCGAAAGCGGGCTCGAGGCACAACTGCGCGATCGGAAGATCAGATTCGTGGACCTGAACCGCGACGAGTTGTTCAGGGTGCCGACTAAAGCCACCTTTACCGGGCTCGATCACTTCTGGCTCCCCCGGACTGTGCTCGCGTCCGATTTCGTTGTATCGATGCCTAAGATCAAGACCCACCATTGGGCCGGCGTGACTCTCAGCATGAAGAACATGTTCGGCGTGATCCCTGGCACGAAGTACGGTTGGCCGAAGAACGTCCTGCATTGGAAGGGAATCCACCGGAGCATCCTCGATATCTGTGCGACAGTACCGGTGCACTTTGTCATCGCGGACGGCATCGTTGCAATGGAAGGAAACGGGCCCCTGCACGGAACTCATCGGCATCTCGGAAAGATCGTCCTGGCCGACGATCCCGTGGCCGCAGACTTCACCTCTGCGCGCTTGATGGGCCTCGACCCCAATCGCGTGTGGCATCTCAACCGGGCCGCGCATTTTCTTGGGAACGGCTCGAATCACCGGATCGACTTAGTCGCGGAAGCGCTGCCAGCACGGGCGATTCCCTTCAATGTGCTGCCAGAGTTTAACTATCTTCAAACCCACGTGTGAAGACTCTGCAAGCTTCGCTCCTTGCGTCGGGCAGTTCTGGACTAGATCCCGTGAACGTTTCTGGGTTGATTGCAGCATCTACCGCGAAGACGCAAGCGCCGACATGTTCAAGAACATTCTTCGGGTCCTCGCTGCGCCACATATGCGGACCAAAACTAGAACGGCTTCCGCCGACGGTGACCGGTATCGCGCTGATTAGGTCGAACAACATTATTTACAGCAGTGCCGGCGCTCCCGAGGGCGACATAAGTCCAGCAACATTTCTTACGCGTCGAAAGGCGACGTGAAAAAGAATAGGTCCAGCAACGTTTTTTGCAGCCGTCCGGCACGACCGAAGGTGAGATAGGTCCAGAAACAGTTTTGACAGCGGCACTGGAGCAATCGAGGGCGAAATAGGTCCAGCAACATTTCCTACAACAGTCGCGGGCGCACCCGGGCGCCGCGTGAAAGGGAATAGGTCCTAGAACATTTTTTACAGTGGCAGTGGGCGGCCGAGGGAGAAGGGTAAAACAGGTCCAGCAACACTGTTTATACCACGGTGACTCAACGCCTGTATGAACCAAACGAGGGGGACGCACGTCGTTTGAGGGCGAAGACCGAACGGTGCCGGGAGGCTAAACGAAAGTATGCTTCGGCGCGCGGGAAGAATGCCCCAGGTGTGCTTGCCAGAAGTGACCCAGGCAATCCATAGCTGAGTGTCCGAACCCCACATGGTGACGATGGATCACCATGCCAAAGTCCCGGTGGAAACCGTGCACGATCTGCCGCCGGTGGTTCCTGCCCGACCCGCGAGTGGGAGCCAGGCAGCGGGCCTGCGGCAAGCCCGAATGTCAGACCGCGCGACGGCAGAAGACGCAAGCCGGTTGGCGCCGTCTGAACCCGGACTACGCCACCGCCTACCGCATTCAGAAGCGCAAGGCAAAGACAGACCCGCCAGCCGAGCCTCTGCGTCTGCCCCCTCCGTTGAACCAACTTCCCTGGGACTTGGCGAAAGATCAGTTCGGGCCTCAAGGTGCTGATTTCATTGGGGTTGCGTGCCGACTAATCCTCACCTCCGCGAAAGACCAGTTCCTCGCCTATCTCATTGATCCGCAAAGGCTTTCCGCCACACTTCCCCCTTTACCGGAAAAGACCAGTTCCGGCTTGCCCCATACTGGACCTCGAACAGGCGGCAACGATGCAACTGGAGTTTCACCAACTCGACCGGCGCTGGGAACATCTGCGAGTCCGTGAGCCGCAACGGCACCGGCGGCTGCTGGCCTCGTTGGCCGAATCGGGCCAGCAGGCACCCATCGTCGTGGTCGTATCGGAAGCCAACAGCGCCGAGCCCACCAACCAGCGTTACCTGGTGATCGACGGCTACAAGCGCATCGCCGCGCTCCAGCAACTGGGCCGCGACACCGTCGAGGCAACCATCTGGGCGATGAATGAAGCCGAAGCACTGCTGCTGGACCGCACGCTGCGTTTGAGCCAGCAGGAAACGGCACTGGAGCAAGGCTGGCTGTTACGAGAGATGGAGCAACGCTACGGCTACTTGCTCGCGGATTTGGCGCGGCGCTTGGACCGCAGCGTGAGTTGGGTGTCGCGACGACTCGCTCTAGTCGAGTTTCTGCCAGAAGGCGTCCAGCAGCAAGTCCGCGAGGGAACCATCGCGGCACAACTGGCAATGAAGTATCTGGTCCCGGTGGCGCGCGTCAATGTCGAGGACTGCGAGCGGATGGCCGCCGCTTTTGCCACGCATCACTGGAACACGCGCGAAGCCGGACAACTGTACACAGCTTGGCGCGGCGGCTCGCGCGTGGTGCGCGCGCGGATTCTCGCCGCGCCGGAACTGTTTCTGAAAACGCAACGGCAACCACTGGCGCCGGTCGCGGCCCTGCCGCCCGCCACGCAGGCCGCGGCGTTGGAGCGCGATTTGGAGATGGCGGCGGTTATCGTCGAACGCGCCAGCCGGCGGCTCTCGGAAGCCTTGGCAGAGATGAACGGCAAGCAACGCGATCAGGTGCAGCATCAGATCGGGCACGCGCGGAGCCAACTGGAGCGGATGGCACAACGAATGAAAGAGGAGCAGGAAGAAACGCATGCTGAGCCAGGAACAACGAACAGCGATTCTGGAAATGCATCGCCAGGGAGTGAGCAAACACGAGATCGCGCGGGTGTTGAAACTGTCGCGGCAGAGCGTACGCAAGGTGCTGCGCTCCAACTCCAGCACGGTTCCACCCGTTCCCCGGCAGGAGAAGGCCGAACCGTACCGGCAACAGATTCTCGACCTGCTGAATCAGTGCAAGGGGAATCTCGTGCGGGTCCATGAAGAACTGATCGCCGACGGGGCGGTGCTGTCGTATGCGGCACTGACCGCCTTCTGCCGTAGGCAGGGAATCGGGCAGAAGCCCATCGTGGCTGCGGGCCGCTATCCCTTTGATCCCGGTGTGGAAATGCAACATGACACTTCGCCGCACACCGTCGGGATCGGCGGTCACAAACACAAAGCGCAGACTGCCTCGGCGGTGCTGTGCTATTCGCGCCTGCTGTTTTTTCAGATCAGCCCCACGTTCCAGCGCTTCGACTGCAAGCTCTTTCTCACCGAAGCGCTACGCTACTTCGGCGGCGCCACACAGCGGGTGATGATCGACAACACGCACGTGGTGGTGTTGCGCGGTACAGGCAGCGAGATGATCCCCGTACCCGAGATGGAGGCCTTTGGAGAACGGTTCGGATTCCGCTTTGTGGCGCACGAGAAAGGCGACGCGAATCGTTCGGCACGCGTGGAACGCCCGTTCCATTTCATTGAAAACAATTTTCTCGCCGGGCGCACCTTCGCCACCTGGGACGATCTCAATCAACAGGCGCGGCAGTGGTGCGACCGTGTGAATGCGACGTATAAGAAACACATCCGCGCCGTGCCGCGGGAACTGTTCGCCGTCGAGCGGTTGCATCTGAGACCGCTTCCTGCATGGATTCCGGAAGTGTACCGGCTGCATTCACGCACTGTGGATATAGAAGGATACGTCGCGCTGCACTCCAACCGCTATTCGGTTCCGGTCTCCTGGATCGGACGGCGCGTCGAGGTGCGTGAAACCCAGAACAAGGTCGTGATCGAACTCGATGCGCGGCACATCGTCACGCACGGCCGCGCGGTCACTGTACAGCCCCGGCGCATCACCCTGGCCGAGCATAAGCCACCACGCGGGGAAGGCGTCAGGCGCGGTGATCCACATCCGGAAGAACAGGCGATTGTCGCTCTTGCGCCGGAGTTGGCCGAGTATGTGACGGCATTGAAGCAGAAAGGGCGCAAGGTGGTAGCTCTTGCCTTGCGGCAACTGCTGCGGCTGGTCAAAGAGTATCCGCGCCCGCCGTTGCTGGCCGCCGTAGAGCAAGCCGCCCGCTACGGACTCTACGATCTCGACCGGCTGGAACGGATGATCTTGCACCGCGTGGCGCGTGATTACTTCTTATTGGAAACGGAACCTCACAACGATGACTGAAGAACTGGAACAACTGTTGAAGAATCTCAAACTGCGGCACATGCTGGGCGTTTATGACGAGCAGTTGCGCGCCGCCGAGAAGGCACAATCCTCCTACTCGGAATTCGTTGCCGGATTGCTGCGCGCGCAGTGGCATCACCGTCAGGATAGTGCGGTGGAATGGCGCATCAAGAGGGCAAACCTGCCGGAGCGCTGGTCTTTGGAGACGTTTCCTTACGCGCGCCAGCCAGGCGTGAACCGCAAGCAGATCCGCGCCTTCGCGGAACTCGACTTCGTCGCCAAGCACGAGAATCTCGTGTTCGTGGGTCCGACCGGCGTGGGCAAGACAGGCTTGGCCTGCGGGCTGTTGCTGAAGGCGATCGAGAACGGGCACCGCTGCCAGTTTATCCGCGCCCAGGATCTGTTGGACGAGATGTATGCCTCGATCGCCGACCGTTCCTCGCGCCAGTTGCTGAACCGGCTGGCGCGCCTGGACGTTTTGTTGATTGACGAATTTGGCTATTTAAATCTTAAGCCCGAACAATCGAACATCTTTTTCAAGCTCATGGAGGAGCGCTATCACCGGCACTCCACCATGATTACAACGAACCTCGTCTATGATGAATGGCACAACTTCCTTGGCAACAAGCTGATGGTGGATGCGCTGCTGGGCCGCGTGCGGCACTACTGCCACACGGTGACGATTCAGGGTCCATCATTGCGCGAGCCACAAGGCTGAGCGCATGCAACAGCGGGAGTATGTCCGCCGGCTGCTGGAAGCCTATCGCTCGACTCCGGGCACATGCGGCGCGGTGCGCCATGCGGATCGCTTGCTGGCGGCACAACTGCATGAACGAGGTGTGCCGCTCGAGACGGTGGAGAATGCGTTGCTGCTTGCCGCCGCCCGGCGGCTCCTGCGGCCCGAAGACTCGCCGCCTCTCGGCACGGTCCGCTCGTTGGCGTACTTCGCGCCAGTCATTGAGGAAGTGCTGCAAATGCGGGCCGGCCCAGAATACTTCCGCTACCTGCGCAGTAAACTCCACCGCTTCACAACAAATCCACGTTAAGAAACTCCCCTTCGCCCAACCGACGCGCGCCTTCCGGCGCGGATGATACTGCCACAGCTATCCCCATCTTCCGCACGCCTCCGGCGTGGATGATGATCCGTGTCCCCCAACTCCTCCTGTGTTCTAAGTCGTGTTCACAGTGCTGGTAACTCTATCCAAGCGCTAGAGGGTAACTTCTGCCAAGCTCCGAAGAGTATGGAGCGAAACAGGCTTTCCGCCTACAATCGGGGCCAGAGGAAAAGCGTGTTTTCGTCAGTCGAAGATCTCGGCCAACGGCTGGAAGCGGCCAAGTACGTGATCGACACTGTCACGCTGCAGGTAGTCTACCTCGCTGCTCGGATGCGGAAGCCGGTTATCGTGGAAGGCCCGCCCGGTTGCGGCAAAACCGCATTGGCTCAGGCGATCGCAGCGGCTGGAAATACGGTCATCGAACGGCTCCAGTGTTACGAAGGCATCAACGAAGAGAAGGCCATCGGCAAGTTCGACAGCGCCCTCCAGAAGCTATTTCTCGAAACGCAAGCTGACCATCTTGAAAAGGACTGGGATTCGATCCGCAACAACCTTCATACCCTCGATTTCTTTGTTCAGGGGCCCCTGCTGAGATCGCTGCTGTATGAACGGCCGTGTGTGCTGCTGATCGATGAAGTCGACAAGGTGGACGAGGGGTTCGAAGCACTGCTGCTCGAGATCCTTTCGGAATGGCAAATCTCCGTTCCAAAGCTGGGGACGATCAAGCAAAGGTCGGTTCCCTTCGTCATCCTTACTTCAAACGAGGTCCGACGCCTGGGCGATCCGCTGCGCCGCCGCAGCTTCTATCTGCGGGTAGAGTTCCCGACAGTCGAGCGTGAAGCCGAAATCCTCAAGGTTCGCAGCACGACTTCAAATGCCGGGTTACAGCGGCTCATCGCCGGTCTGGCGCATGCCCTGCGTGGTTGGCAGATGGAGAAACCTGTTTCGATCGCCGAGATGCTTGAGTTAGCCCAGGCGCTGGAGATTCTCGGGGCACAAGACATCACGCCCGAAATGCGCGACACGTTGATGCCCTTGGTGGCGAAAACGGGATCTGACCGGAAGCGACTCTTGCTGCGGGACGGCTTCGCATCGCTGGTGCATGATGCACACCGATATGCCGAAGGTATTTCGGGAGACGCAGTGGAGAGGGAACTGTCGGAGGTGACGACTCGATAGTGGGAGCAGGTTCGGCAATGGGAAAGCGGGCAAGATTTATTTGTCTATTCGTGGCGAGTGCGGCTGTGTGCACCGCACACGAGGACCCACGCGCGGTCGCCATGGAATGGGCAGATCATTATGCGGCCGTTTATCAGGTGCCAAACGAGCTCGTCCATTCGATCATCGAGGTCGAGTCGGCCTGGAATCCAGGTGCCGTGTCGACCAAAGGGGCTGTGGGGCTGATGCAGCTCATGCCCGCGACGGCCGTGACATTTGGGATCACGAACCGCTTCGACACCGAGCAGAATATTCGAGGCGGAGTGGCTTGCCTGGCCCGATTGCTGAAGTTGTTCGATGGGGACCTGCGCTTGGTCGCCGCGGCCTACCTGACGGGGGAGAACCGAATACTACCAGTCGGGCTCGCGTACTCGGATGCTGAGGTTTACCGGTATGTGAGCAAGGTAGCGCGACTGTACCGAGAGAAGCGTTCGAAGCGCCTTCAGGGAAAGGCTTTCGCGAAAAACAGACCGGAAGGAGGTAGTCAGCCATGACGGTGAAACAGTGGATCTTCTGGACTCTGCCTTGGATCCTCTCGTTGCTGGATTTTGGGGGAACAGCGCGAGGCCAGACGGCGGTCCAGCCGCAAATACAACCTCAGGTCGTCGGCCGACCGATTCGAGACGGCCAGGTGACGACCGTGTTTCTGGCACCGCGTTACGTGACGGCGATCCGGATGCCGGAGCCGATCAATTCGGTGGTAGTCGGCGACCCAGCTTCGTTCTCGGCGGAGCATTCGGATCGAGAGCCGAACCTGGTGTTCGTAAAGCCAATCACGGCAAAGGCGGCGCAGACCAACCTACTCATATCGTCTGCTCGCGGCCTGCAGGCAAGCTTGCTCCTGATCAGCCGTGGCGAACCGAAGGAGGAGGAGCAACGCGGCGTGGATTTCCTGATGCGTTATAAGCCCGCCGGCCAATTCATGATCCAACCCTCCGACTCTCCCTCGGTGGTGATCCCACAAACAGTAACGGTCGGCAGCACGGCAACTACGTCTTCCGCCTTGGGTCTATCAGTTCCCATTGTGCCGGCCTCGGCGACCGCTCGCGGCGGCTCGAAGGAACGACCAGCTTCGCTGCCGCCGGTTGCCGCAAATTCAGCGAAGGAGGACCGGGCTGCTCTCGACGATCTTCTGGACCGTCAACGGCGTGCGCCATTGCCCGTCCTATATGGGCAGAAGCCCGGTGTCTCGCCACCGGGGAAGGAACTGATTAAAACCGGGGTCAGCGAGGTGATCGATCAAGGCAGCGAGGTGGTGGTCTTGTTCTCCGCCGTGAATGTTCAGGACCATGCGGTCGAATTGATGCCCCCGCAGGTTCAGCTGGGCGGCATGAAGAAAAGCGGGAAGGTCATCCGCAAGTCACGCTGGTCGACGGCCGAGCAGTTGCCCGTCACGGACTTCCGGATGAGCCGCCGCCGGCTCGGCCCCGGTGAGCGAACCGATGGCGTGGTGGTTTTCCAGCGGCCGTCTTTCAAGCAGTCGACCGAGACACTGTTTCTTCAGATGGCTGAGTCGGGCGCGGTGGATCGCCCGGCTCTGGCTCCGATTGGTTTTGGAATTAGCAGTCTCCGTGAGGTGACCTATGACGCCCGATGACCGCGTTCACGATGAGAAGCTCGAGCGAGAGCTGAGCGAGCAGGACGATCCCACGTTGACCACACGAGTGAGCCGAACTGGCAGCACTGAGGAGGAATCGAAGCCGGTGGAGACCAGCCCGGCCGACGCGCCGGCAGCATCAAGCGGCATAGTGCAACAGATCTGGTGTCGAATCAAGGAGGAGCGCGGCAGACCCAAACGAGTTGAGATCAACACCCGTGGCCAGAACAATATGGATCGGAGTAAGGCGTTTCTGGTTCTTGCCACGGCCGTCGTGTTGTGCGGCTTTGCGTTTCTTGCACTGTTCTCTACTTCAAGCTCGGAAAAACGGGCACAGGACCGGCGGACGAAGCCCAGCTTGGGCAGGCCGGAAAGCGCAACGACGCAACAGGCTGGACCTTCTGGGTCCACAATCCCGCTGCTCAGTGCCGACCAGGGCGCCGGCGAGCAGAATGCCGAGCAACTGAGCCCGGACGACATCCTGGCGACGTCGCGCCGCGCACAGACCGGAAACCAGCAGCCGCCGGCGAAAGCGCCCAACGAGTATGCGCTGAATCAAGTGCCTCCCGTCAATGATCCGGCCCTTGAAGCGTACCGGCGACAAAACAATTACGCCTACACTCCACCGCCGCCTCCGCCGCCACCCACTGCGGTCGCAGCAGTTCCACAACCAGTGAATGAGTCGGAGGGCCTGAAGAAATCCTCCCTTGTATTTGTGCGAAACACACCTTCGACGACCGTGATGAACGCCAGCCAGTCGACGGCTCGGCCCGCTATAGAGCGTAAGGGGGTCTCGACGTTACTGCCGACCGGAAGCCGATTGGTGGCACGACTACAGACGGCTGTCAGTAGCGCGGTGAAGACACCGGCTATTGCGGTGATCGAGTATAACTACGAACGGAATGGGGAGATCGTTATTCCGGCAGGCACGAAGGCTGTCGGGCAGTTGGCGCAAGCCAATCAAAATGGTCAGGTGGGCCTTCGCTTCACAGCGCTCGAAATGCCCGACGGCACTACCGAGAGCATCGAAGGCAGCGGCGTCAGCCTGGACTACGGTCCACTGAAGGGTGTCGTGAGTGGACGGAATGGGGTGAAGCGCGCCCTGGTCCGATCGATCACCGGCGTTGGGACGATGGCGGCCTACCTGGTCGGCGGCCGCGGTTACGGCGGGCTGACAGGCCCGATCGATCAAAGCGTTCTGCTGCGGGAACGGGTCGCTTCAAACATCGGCCTCGCGGGTGAGCAGGAATTGATGGCATTGGCATACACCCAAAACGTGGTCGTCATGCTTCCGGGCAACACCCGGTTCTACATCGTCCTTCAGGAGCCGGTCACGGCGCCAAATGGGCCCGATCGGACGCCGGCCGGGGTGACGGGCGCCCGGAGCAACATCGCCAGTGTAGAAGGACAAGCGTTGCCGACGGCGGCTGAGCTCCGGGAACTGGTGGCGCTGAAGAACGAACTCACCCGGATGTATCGCGAAGTGGCTGCCACGCGGGCACCAGAACCACCGGCGCCGCAGCAGTGAGGAGGCCCATGGGCGCGAACTGGAAACCCCTCGAAGAGAAGCTCGGCGCGCTCCGGTGCGTCGGCTTCATGTTCATGGGTCGATTGAATGGGATTTATCAGTACAAACACGGAATCAGCCGGCGCTACTTGTTCCTCGACTACGAGGGGCGGGCCTACGAATCTGCGGGCAGGAATCAGTTTCGAGAGATCGCCTTCGAGGAGGCTCTGGAGCGGGTGGAAGAACCACTGGGAGCGCTGGGCGCAACGCTCGAAACCCCTTACGATGCCGCTTTCATCAGGCGGAAAGCGGACGCGTTGAAAAAGGCCGGAATCGAGACGTTACGTATCGTCATCGAACCGGAAAACAGAACCGTCTGAAGTCCTGTGGTGAGAGCATTCCAGATGAGGTAAAGTAGCCCAAGGAGTCGGTTGTGCGGCGTGATTACCAAGCGACCAGTCCGCTCCTCTGGGTAGCGACGCAGTTCGGGCGATTTCTGGGCGACGGATACAGGGAAATCCGCGGGCTCATCACTTCAAACGCGCCGGACAATCTCAAGAAGGCGTTCACGGGCAGCATGGCTGCGTTGATTTTAGCCCTGCTGACTGTGATCGTGATCGCCTCCCAGCTCCATCCTGCCGCTGTGATCCTCGCCGTTGTCTGTGTCCTGCTCATCGTGTATGGGAGGAGTCTCTTCCGACGGCTGGCGCTGTTTGCCGGCTACTTTCTGTGTGGTTTTGTGCTGTTCATTGGGGCCGGGCTGATCACGACGGTTCCGCTTGAGAAGAGCTATCCACTCCTGGCCAAGGCAGTCGCTGTTGGGTTGTTTGTCGTGTTGTGCCTCGTGATTCCAGCCCTGCTGTCCATGAGACCGAGGCAGCAGATCGTTTCGGGTGGTGGAAGATGGGCCTCAAGTGGCGACCAGTTGACGAAACCCGCTCTTACCTTTGCCGACGTCGGAGGCCTGGAAGAGGCTAAGAAGCAGATCCGCGATTTGGTGCTGGCGAACCTGAACGGGAAGAAGTTCGGCCAGTATGGCGTGTTCAGGAACGGCATTTTGCTCCATGGTCCGCGAGGAACGGGGAAAACGTTCCTGGCGGAAGCAACTGCGGGCGAGTTTGGATTGAAGTACTTGTATGTTTCGGCAGCGAGCTTAGTTGGCCGGTACGTTGGGACTACAGAAGGTAATATCGAAGAAGCTTTTGCGCGGGCTAAGGCAGAGCGTCCCGTAATTTTATTCGTCGACGAAATCGATGCTGTTGGGACGAAGAGACAACAGCTTGGCGAAGCTGATGACACAGGTGGGGCGGCGCGAATGTACAACTCGACCACGAATCGGTTGATGGGATGCATCGATGAAGCCCGTAAGACTGCTGGCGTCGTGCTCATGGCGGCGACGAACTTCTACGATGGCTTAGATCGAGCTCTGATCCGGGAGGGACGTTTCGATCTTCATGTTCGGCTCGATCTGCCCAACGAAGAAGAGAGGACTCGGATCTTTGAGGCCCAGTTGGCCAAACGGCCATCGGCCCGGTTTGATGTCCGAGCGCTCGCGAAAAAAACGCCGGGATGGAGCGCCGCCAAGATTGGCACCTTGGTGGATCGGGCGGCGTTCTTCGCGGCCGAAGGGCAAAGGAAGATCGAAGAGCGGGATCTAGCACGAGCCTTAGCAGACACTGGGGGCAAGGACCGCGCCGCCTTCAAAGAAGTCGAATGGGCGGACGTCGTTCTGTCCCCTGATACCGAGGCGGACCTCCGGAACCTGGTTCGGTTGATGGATCCGATCTACGGAGCAAGGCTCAATCTGGCCGCCCCGGCCGGGCTGCTGCTGATCGGCCCTCCGGGAACCGGAAAGACCATGATCGCGCGCCTGATCGCGACGCAGACGAACCGGAGCTTCTACCCGATCACGGCCGCTGATATCCTCGGCGGGGCAACCGGCGCATCCGTAAAGAAGCTCGCCGAACTCTTTGCCCGGGCGAAAGAGAACAGTCCGTCGATCATCTTCATCGACGAGATGGATGGCCTGTTGCCCCGCAACAATGGTTTTCAGTCTCAGCACGACATCCAACTGGTCGAGCAGGCGAGGAGTCTCATCAGTGAGCTTGAGCCACAGCACAATGTATTCCTGATCGGTACGACGAACCACCTCGACAGCATCGACGCAGCCATCCTTCGTGGAGGCCGTTTTTCCGAAAAGATCGAAATCGGCACACCCCACGAGAGCGGCTACCAGCGGCTGCTGAGAAAGCACCTGGACGGCGTCCGGTTGGTTGACGGGCTGTCGGTAGAACTGCTGGTTGAAAGGCTGAAGGGCATTTCACCGGCCGATCTGGAAGCCATCTGCCATAGCGCCAAGCGCATGGCGATGAGGCGAATGGCGGAGGACGCCGAGGAGTTGCCTCCGCTCATCTGGAACGACTTCACCGAGGCGATGAAGCGGGTTCAAGTTCAGTTTTCTAAGAGATCCTAACGATCGCCTCGTCTCCTTTTCCCCAGATCTGCTTCTCCCTTTTGACCTCGTCAAGAGCCCATTAGGAGACTTTTGAAAACAACGGGCGGTTTGCTCTATTCTGCCTCCACGATCTGGTAGCCGCTTTCGGGCCCGGGCTTTTCCGCCGGGTCTTCGGTGCGGAGACCAGCGCTGAATGCCAGTCACATGGAGGTTAACCGCACCATGAATCAATTCGCAAAACGGGTTGTCGTCGCGCTTGCACTCTGCCTCGTCATCGTGCAAAGCGTGGCCATCGCCCAGAATCTTGGGGCAGCCCCGCAGGTGAACGTCGCCGTGCAGGGCCAAACCGGAGCGCAGCCGGAAGGCGCGTTCCTCAATTTCGTCAACTGGATCGGCAACGTGATTGCCCCGGTCGGCGCGGGCGTCGCGGTGTTGGGGGCGATCGGTAGCTACGCCACCGGAAGAGGCACATTCCGGTGGATGGTGACGGCAGCCGGACTACTCGCAATCTCGGGTGTCACCCGGTTGATCGAGTTCTGGATCGCCCAGGGCGGCGGCGGAGTCTCTTGAAGCCTGGTCGCCACGATTTAGCAACCAGATAGGTGGGCCGGTTTCCAATGAAGCCGGCCTGCCGGATCCCAAATAGGGGAAAGCGACATGGCAGTTCCACAGCTCGTACTCGACGCAATCCGATTTCTGCTGGCGTTAGCTGCTCCAGCCTCTCTTGTCGCCCTCGTCCTGGCTGGAATTGCATTGCGACGCGAGGGAACGACATCGTTTTCGGTGGGCGGAGGCGGATTCTCGAAGTGGATGTTCTGGGCCATCGTGATGATCACCCTCCCGCAGGTTTTCGGTTGGTTCGCTTTTTGGGGTGTCGGCGCGCCACTCCCCGGTGGAGGCATCGGCAACGGATGGATGTCCGGGTTCGCGAATGACACTGTGATCTTCGTGAACACCTTCGTGATCGGCCGTTTGGTGCCGGTCCTCGCGGCGTGGATGGTTCTTCGGTCGGTGATCGACTGGAGTGAGGGCTATACTCCGTTGGCCTCGATCCTTGGTGCCATGTTCCTACTCGCTATCCCCGCGAGCGCTGCTCTTCTCCAAGGTTGGAATGACGGCACGCGGTTCGGTACGGCAGCGGTCCTCGAAGGTGCTTGGACGTATACCGCCAGCCGAATCATGCCCATTGCGGCTGGACTAGCTGTCATTGGAGCGGTTGTGAACTTCGCGTTCGGCCGGCCAGCTATCCGGCTCATCGGCTCAGCCGCAGCGTTCCTGACCGTCTCCGCTCTGTGGCGCTTGGTCGTTTCGATGATGTAGCACCCGAGGCCGCATGAACTTCCTAACGGGCATTACAAACCTGACGAATTGGACGGGCAACGTCATCATGCCGACGCTAGCCGCGTTGTTCTTCGCGCTCGGCGTCCTCCGCTACGCGCACGGGCAGGCGCACACCTACGCGCCGTGGGCGGGCTTTCTCTGCTTGATGGTTTCGGGTGTCTTGCGTGGCATCGAGAAATTCGCAGCCCAGGCCGCATGGAACAACCCGGACTTGGTATGGATCACGCTTCGGGGGCTGGTGAATTGGACCTGTAACGTCTTTCTCCCCGTGTACGCGGTGCTCCAGCTTCTGCATGGATTCATGTTGTACGCGGGCATCGGTCATCGCATCTATGCCGGCAGTGCCTGGATGCGGCACTTCAGCGCCGCGGCACTGTGCCTGGCTCTATCCGGCTTGCTGCGTCTGGCGGAATGGTTCATCGCGCAAGGACTGGGCGGCATTAGCTGAAAGGAGATAAGAGAGGCAATGGCATTAAACATCACCCCAGTTCACCGAAATCTCCACACAAGAGTGAGCTTCCTCTATCTGGAATTCGAAGACTGGTTCGTCGTCATCGGCCTGGCAGCTCTCACCAACATCTTTGGTCGTTGGATTGATCGCCACGTATTCGGAATTCCGATGAACGTGTTTCTGCAATATATCGTTCCCGTCCTGAGCATCCCATTTCTCATGCTGTTCAAATACGGAAAACCGCGAGGCTATCTGAAGGACTTTCTGATCTGGCACACCAAGCCTCGGATCTACTGCGGACTTGAGCCGGATTCGGTAATGAAGCTCGACTACTTCAAAGAGGAGAGGATCGATGCCAACGACTATCGAACAGCATAACGCGTCCCTTCACCAGCCAGCGTTTTCCGAGTTGCTGCCGGTGCGCGACATCTTGCACGACGTGATCATCCGAACGACCGGTGCTCTAGTCGCGGGCTATGAACTCACTGGCATCAACTCGTATTACCACAGCGACGATGGACGGAACCGGACAAAACTGGCGCTCGAGGCGCTGATCCGGTCACTGCCCGAACGATCCATGCGAATGCAAGTGCGCTTCGAGATTGCCGAAGGGCTTGGCGATCTGCGAGAGCGATATCAGCAGCAACTCCGGAATCAGAATCCGACATTGTTGGCGCTCGATCGCGTCAGGATGGACGCCTGGAGGAAGAAGGAGCAAGAAGGCTACTATCTGCTGCCGCTCCTGCATGCCTACTTCCACTGGAATCCTACAATTCATCACGAGCTTCCCGGTGCGGCTTTCGGCAAGGCAGTGACGAAGCGCTTCAACCTCGACGCCTTTAGCCTTTCTGCGAACAGATGCATCCAGCGAACAGCGCGCGAGCACGAGGATGCTTTGGCCGAGTTCGGTTCCATCCTCTCCGGTGTCGAGCAGACGTTGAGAGCGACGGGCATGGGAGTTCGGCGGCTTACGGACGCAGAGATCTTCCTCGAAATGAAGCGTGCCCTGAATCCGCTGTTGTCAGATCGCGCCCCGCTTCGGCGGCCGGAGGCCTCACTGCAACATCGTAGCGCGCGGGACCAGATCGTCAATACGAACATCGAACACGAGGAAGAGACCTACATTCGAATCGGTGGCCTCCTATACTCGTTCATCAGTTTGAAGGACCTGCCCGATGCCACCTTTCCAGGGATACTGCGCGATCTTGTGGGCCTCGACTTTCCGATCACGGTCAACACCGATGTCATGATTCCGGACCAGGCGGCGATGATCAAACACTACAAGGGTCGCTTAAAGAAGATGCAGGCCGCCCAACGGGACTCGCATGGCGGGTACCGCATCGACATCGATGCGCAGGTGGCACAGCGCCAGCTAATCGAAACACTCGAGAATCTAATCGCGAGTTCGCTCAAGACGTGTCGCACCAGCATGGTGATCGGTATCCGTACGTCGCAACCCGTGCAGAGCCACCGGGACCTCGCCGAACAGGAGCGGGTCTTGTCCGACAGGCGACAGAAGGTTCTGTACACGGTCATGCAGATGAACGGAAGCCGGGGGCTTCCTGAGGATTTGGCAAAGCGGCGGTTGTTCATCGGGGGTCTTCCCGGTATGAGCGAAGAGAATCAGAGGGAGAATGACTGCCTGACCGTGCATGCGGCCGACCTGCTGCCAATGGAGACTTCCTGGCGCGGCACGCCGCAGTCGCCGCTGATTTTGCTCGACACCCCTCAGCGTCAACTCGTGCCTTTCTCTCCGTGGGATTCATCGCTCGCGGACGCGAACCTGCTAATCATAGCGGCATCAGGCGGGGGCAAAACCTTCATGGCGATGTTGTTCTTGCTGATGATGGCTCGACTGAAACCGTTGATCTCGATTCTTGAGCGTGGCGACTCGTACCGTCCCCTGGTGGAGTTGATGGGTGGGCGTTCGATCGAGGTGGACCTCGAAGGAAGCGTAACCCTCAATCCCTGGGACCTGGCTCCGGGTGTGACGACTCCCGGAAAGGATAAGATCGCCTTCCTAAAGAATCTTACCCGCCACATGATCGGGGACAGCCCGAATTCTGACACGGCCCTACTCGACAACCTGCTCAGCGAGGCGATTAGCCGCACCTATAAACGTTGCGCAATCCGGCACAGCAACCCGACGCCGACGTTCAATGATCTGCGAGAAGAGCTCCAACAATGGCGTGATGAAGAGCGCATCGAGCGGACCGTGGAGGAAGCAAAACTGGCGGCTCTCAAACTCCGCGAGTGGACTGGCGAGAAGGGCGTTTACTCGAAGTTGTTCGACCAGCACACCACGCTGAAGACGGACGCCGACTGGCTGTTCTTCAACGTGGAAAGGCTGAGTGACGACCCAAAGCTCGAAACTGCGATGAGCATGATGATTGCCCATGCAATGCAGGAGCGGGCCTCCGGCAGAACGGGCCAACACAGCATTACGGTTCTCGACGAGTGCTGGTCATTGCTGGACTCCAACGTCCTGGCTCCCGAAGTGGTGCAGCTATTCCGCACGGCGCGCAAACGCGGCGGTAGCGTCTGGGGCATTTCGCAGACCCTCGAAGACTTCGTCGGAACAGACACGCAGCCGCGTATTCACGGTCCCGGCATTGTCCGTAACGTTTCGACGAAAATCATCGGCCGACAGCCGGGAGACGTGAGCCCGCTTGCGACTCATCTCGCGCTGAACCAAGTGGCGTTGGACGAGATCAAGCACTTTGGAGCGCCCCGGAAGGGACGGAGCGCAGACGTGCTGCTGGTAATTGGCGAGAAGGCGGAGACCACGCAAACGATTCGTCTCGTGCCAACGCCAGTCGAGTATTGGGTCTGTACGACGTTCCCGCGAGAACGCGCCTACCGAGCCTATTGCTTTGCCAATCACCCGACTCGACCTCCGTTGGACGTGTACCAGGAACTCGCTCAAAGGTTTCCAAACGGACTCGCGGACGTGCCGGCGCTTGCCGAAGAGCTATCGGGTGCAGTGACCGGTGTGGCCGCGCAGAGGTAAGGAGATGCCTATGAAGCTCCTATCGCTCATGTTTACGAGCCTGCTGGCGTTCTTCCTGGTGACTCGAGTGCGACGGGTTGTGGCTGTGACCTTGGTCGGGGCGATCGCGTTTACGGTCGTCGCGCCGCCGGCAAGGGCGCAACTCGGCATTCCGGCCGTGATCGCAGCGGCAGCGCAGGTAGTGAGCACGATCAATAACGTCATTAGGCCTCTGCTAAGCGCCATTCAGGGCACGATTGGGGCGATCAACGGAGTGCTCAATCAGTTCCGCAATCTCTGGGAACAGGTCGTGTACCCACTTCAGCTAATCAATCGAGCGCGGGCGCTGGTGAATTCGATGATCGCCCAATTTCGCGGTCTCCTCACCGCTCTGATGCGGCTGAACGTGTCAAGCGCGCAGTTGCCGAACCCCGTTTCCCTCGAAAGTATCATTCGCAATCGCGGCACTGGAGACTTCGCTCAACTGACTAACGCCTTTGGCCAAACCTACCGCGCAATTCCCCAACCGGCGGACGCGCACCCCATAGAACGGGATCTTGCGGACATCGATGACGCGATGGCCGTGGCTAATCTCAAGACGCTAAAGGCGTCGGACGCGATGGTGGACCAAATGATGGGAGCTGCGGACGCGATTGAAGACCAGGGCGTGAATATGGCTCCTGGCTCCGCGCCGTTCCTGGCGGCGGCGGGGATCATCGCCTCAGTGAAGAGCCAGGCGATGATGCAGCGAATGATCGCAGCGGCCATCCGCCAGGAAGCAGCGCGTGTGGCGCACGACAACACCGTGAGGAAGCGGAACGCGATGTTTGGCGCGCAGTTTCGGGATGACGTGCGAACGATCTTCAAGAAGTAAGGAGAGAAACACGATGCCGCAGATTCTTCGATCCATCAGTCTCCTGAGGGGTTGGGTGAGGGCACAGCGCACCAAGCTTCTGGTGCTGCTCCTGGTGGTGACTCTAGTCGCCCCACAGCCTACCAAGGGCCAGTTCCTCCCTATCGATATGGCCGCTATCGTGTCGGCGATCGGTGCGATCAACACGGCGATCACGAACGTTATCGGCGCCGGCTTGCGCGACATTAGTGGTGCGCTGAACGCGGTTAACGGGGTATTGAACGCTATTCAGAGCTTCTTCTAGAACACCGTCTACCCGCTTGACGCAATTAACCGTGCTCGCGGCGTGGTTGGCACAGTGCAGGGTTTCTACAACGCGATCCGCGGACTGGCAAATCTCAACGTGGCCAGCGCAACGCTCGCAAATCCCCGTCAGCTCGAAGCAGTCCTCTTGTCACGAAATGCGGGAAGCATCGCTCAGGTGGCCAACCGGTTCACTACCGTCTATCAGGCCATACCTCCTGCGACGGATGCCCCCGCGCCGGTGAGGGATCTGATCGACATGACGGACGCAACTGCGCAGGCGGCGTTGAAGAAGGCGATTGCTACGGACGCAGCCTCGGACCAGTTGATGGATGCATCCGACCAACTGGCTGCTGAACTCGCCGTGGCGGCGCCGGGAACGGCTCCGATGATTGAGGCACAAGCGGCGGCCATGTTGGTGAAGGCCCACGCGCTGACACAGTCTGCGATGGCGGAGCTGTTCCGCATCAGGGCGATCGACATGGCGAACACCGGAGCGAGTCTGAAATTCAACGCGAATCACGCGAGCGATACGCGGCGAGACGTAACAAACATGTTCAAGAAGTAAAGGGGCAGGCGATGTTCTTCTTCGAGCAGACATTCCAAACAGTACTGAATGGCATCGACGCCCC
Organism: Bryobacterales bacterium; assembly: GCA_020847975.1. GTDB lineage: Bacteria > Acidobacteriota > Terriglobia > Bryobacterales > Bryobacteraceae > CADEFT01. The sequence goes on from JADLBD010000221.1 coordinate 51,895, forward strand.
TGGCGGTCCAATGGGAGCAATCACAAATATAGCCAATGCGATCCTCCTGCTCTGCGCGCTCTTTGCCGTCTACGAGGCCTACGCGCGAGGGGGAGACGCGCGCATGATCGGCATCGCCCCGGCGAAGTTCCTCCTCCTAGGTTTGATCGTCTCCAACTACAGCACAATCTTTCGTAACGTCAACGGCGCCTTCAATCAGGTGGCGGCGACGATCTCTCCCAATGATTGGGCCAACAACTGGATGCTTCAGGTCAATCAATACTTCAATGGCCTCGGGAACGCGAACTGGTTCAATTTGGTTGTCAGCAGCATCGTGGCTTTAGTCAGCGTGCTCGTGCAGTTGGTCGCCGCTATCGTCTTTCCGATCGCACTGCTGATTTTCACCATCCTTTACTGCTTGTACGGCGCCGTCTTGTATGCGGTCGGGCCGATGGTGCTCGCGCTTTATCCAGCCTTTGGTGTTGGCCAACTGGCGCGTAGTTATCTGGTGAACTTGTTCGTATTTCACGCCTGGGGCATTGTCTACGCCTTATTCAGCGTGCTCCTCACGGCTATCAATGCTCAGAGCTTAGGCGCCATGTTGGCAGCCAACAGTCTGGGTGGGTGGTTCCAAGGCGCGAGTGGAGCGCTGCTGATGTCGCTGGCGAGCATTCTGTTCGCTGTGATGGTAGCGCTGATCCCGTTTCTCGCGCGCCGCATTGTGACTGGGGAACTCGGCAGCTCGATGATGACGGTGGTCCACACGGTTGGCACAGCGTTAGGAGCATTCAAGTTCAAACCAGGACGGGGTGACGGTAACTAGCGAACCAAGGCCTAGCGAATAGCGGCCGCATCAAGGAGGCGTGTCAATCATATGCTCTCAAGAAAACGACAGACTGACGGTAACCAAGAAATCCCCGACAAGGCTCGGTACACGAAGTACTACGAGCACGATGGCCAGCTTCGAGCCTATGCGAACCGGTCGATGCTGATGGCCGGACTGTTCGGGGTGATCGCTTTGGTCTCCCTCGGGTTTGCAATCTATGTGAGGCTGCAGCCAGCGACCGTCATTCGCGTCTCTGCGGACGGCGAAGCGACGGTAGTCGGCGCCAGACCTGCGAGCACTGGACCAGAGACGAGGAGCAGCTTGCTGAGCGTTCTGGCTGCCATGCCGGCGGGTGAGGCGGCGCCGACTGATATTGAAGGCCGTGCCGTCGTCAGGAAGTTTCTCGAAAGCTATATGCGGTACACCCCCACGTCGGTCGACAAGAACCTGGCCGACGCGCTCAACATGATGACCGCCAACCTGCGGATGTACAGTCTCAATCTACTGCGGGACCAGGACTTGATCGGCAAGATCAAAGAAGAGCAAATCACCTCCTCGTTCAAGATTCGGTCCATCGAGCCGGTCCCTGGTCAGGCGTGGACGTTTCAGGCTTTTGGCGTAAAGGAAGTTCATCGAATCAGGAATAGGAGCGAATTCACGGATCGAATCGTTGGCAAGTATCACGTCCGGCTGATTCAGGAACGGCGAACGGAACGTGTGCCGAGCGGACTGCTGGTCGCCGAGTACAGGGAAGAACAGATGGTCGGTGAAAAGGATACCGGACTTTTGCAGGAGTCAAGCCTCCTGGGGAGCCGGTGATGGATTCTGCCGTCCCCGGTTTCAGCGAGAGGGCATCTCCGGATCGGGGGCCGGTGGGAGCGAAGCCAGCGCAATCTGGCGAAACAGCGTACCTGAGAGAGGACGCGACGCGGCCCGCAACTCGCAAGGGTGCGCGGGCCGCGAATGAGTTGAAAGGAGGCGATTCGATGGGGGCAGCAACGGAACCAACAACAAGCGGCCTTGCTGAGCCGAAGGCCCCGGCTGGCAAGAAGGAGCGCAGTCCCCAGCGCCGGCGACGGACCAAAACAGCGGAGCTTTCGACGGCCCGCTACTTTCTGATCAAGGCCTCGGGTAGCGACGGGCTCCAGCTCGGTCAGGAGGTCGCGTCGGAAAATGAAGCGCTCACCGCATCATTCCGAGCGAGCGGCAGCTACGCCGTGGTGACGGAGTGGAAGGCCAACGTCGATGTGAGCACGGGCGCGCCAGTGATCAAGAAGGAGGGAGTTCAGCACGAAAAGAAATAACGTATTCATAACGGGCAGCACTGGCTTCATGCACGTAGGTGTGTAAGCGACCCGTAGCTCTGATACGGGAAAGTGCTGGTCGGGTTTCCACGCGAATCCTGGCCAGAGTTCTCACAAACCCTGGCCGCGGATAGCGAAGAGACCAATTCCAGCGGGCTCCTTGCTGTTCTGCCAACAGACGGAAAAGGAGAGTATCCATGTTGAAGAACAAAATGGCGACACTACTCACAGTCGTTTCGGCAATGCTCATCAGCGCGGGCATGACCTGGCAACAGCGTCTGCTCTTCGTTGGCGGCATAGCGTTCGGTGTGGTGGTGGAAGCGCTCCCCAGTCTTGTGGATGAGCTGAAGGAACGCGTCGCCGAATGGCGGCGAATCCGGCAGTTCACCGTAAAGACCAAGGCGGCGTAGGTAGTAAAACAACCCGGTGACGGCTCTCCGAGCCTGGCACCCGGGAACTTGATTCAAGTTCACGGCAACAGGCGAAGGGAGGGCACCGGAGACGGCGCTCCTGTCTGTCTGTTGCTCACATTCAACAGAAAACAGACAAGGAGATGCCCAATGAAAACCATAGTTACGTCCCAATTGCCAGTTTTGGCGTTGGAGATCGATCAGGAAGGAACGGTAGCTCAAAAGAGCATGCAGCTCACGAGGCAGGGACAACTCGACAACACGTTGCTCGATGCCCTCTATCCGGGGATTCGAGTCGCGACCGTTGAGATTCCTGGCAGCGAGCTGGATGACTATGGGCGTGCCAAGGTGGAACAGGCTCTGGCGAAGTTCACTGTGGGTGGAGTGGAGTATCGCCTCATCGGCGCATCGGGCTCCGCGAAGAATGGCAAATACTACGCCGTGAGCAAGGAGTTCGAGAAGCCGATCGCCGAGCGGTTCCAGCAGTGGCCGGAAGCTGCGATCACCTACTTCGGGATCTTGATCTCGCCCTGCAAAGTGCGGATCGAGGAACCGGACGTGCGGGTGCTCGTCGTGGAAGACCACACCGTCGGTACGAATGACTGCCGCGGCTGGATTCGGCGTTCTCTGTTTGAAAAGCTGGGTCTCCCCGCGGGTCACTTCTACCAGTTCCGTCTCGCATTCAACCGGACTCAGGCCAAAGGCAGCTTCAAGGTAATGGAGAATGACGTCGCGGATCAGATCAGCGCCGACATCATCCTGCCTAAGAGCTCCATGAAGCCTGCGCTGCCGGAGAAGTCATCGTGGGTGAAACTCTGTTTCGGCGATGCGCAGATGTTTCGGGGCCCGATCGTTTTGGGTATCCGGGAGGTCTCGCGCGAGCTAGAGTACGAATCGAGCTACACGTTGTTGACGCATGCTCCGGAGTCCACTATCGACCTGGAAGTCTTGCCGCACGCGCTCCAGCAAGTGCAAACACTCAAGACGACAGTCGAGGAGAACAACTTCGATGAGCTTTTTCGCCTTCTCGGGACCTCGAAAACCTCACGCCCGGTACGCGGAGACGAGGATGCGACGGAAGACGGAGAGTACACGTCCGCGGAGCGAACGGTTGTGGAGGCGGTGCTCAAGGCTGACGGCTCCGGCCAGTTGGTCAAGTTCCCCTTCATCAACAACCAGCTCCAGCGGATCCTGTGCCGGTGGGCGTACAAGCTGGCGACGGCGGGAGGGTTCAAACTTCCGGCCTTCGCGCTAGCTGACGACGGCTACCTGGTGCTCGACAACGGACGGGTCTACTCGGGTTCCGACTGGATGCCGGAGGGGCACGCCATCACGAGTCTCGGCTCGCGGCGCCTTCTCGAAGTGCGGTATCCCATTCGGGCGAAGGACGACCTGCTCCCTTTGAACAAGCTGGATGGTCCGGCTACGGTGGCGTGGTTGATGAACGACCTGGCGCGGCAAGGGTGCTCGATGTCCGAGCCAGACGCCGTGGAGCGGATCGTCATCGGCCAGCTCCGCCTGGAACATACCATCACCCTTCACTCGACGACGGCGGCGAAAAACGGGGGCGACTACGACTTTGACACCGTCTGCGTGGTGGAGGAGAGCCGGTTTCCACGGTGGGTCGAAGATCGCTTCAACCATCGCGAAACCTTCTCGAACGAGAAGGACAAGCGGAAGAAGAAGCGGTCGGCCTGGTGGAACCTGGCCCAGGTCGCGGTCTCGGCGAAGGGCAACGAAATCGGGATCATCACTGACCTGATGTCGTCGTGCCTGGCTTCCGGGCGCCCCGATCTGGCGGAACTGCTGGCGAAGGAACTCCAGGCAGCACTTGATGCCCTCAAGCACGGGACGATGCCGAACCAGGACGTGATTGTCGGTGTTCGCAAGCAGGTGATCACGGCGCCATGGTTGCGGTTGAAAGACGAGAAACGCGTTGGCGCCTTGCCAGTGCACCTGACCGTGCCCCCCACGGACAAGATTGGCAAGCTGTACAACGTGATTCGAAAAGAACTCGATGACTTCTTCAGCGATGTCCGGCCTCTGGCGGACTTCCGCGGCCTGATTGTGAACGGACAATTCGACCGCGAAATGTACAAGGAGGCGGGGCAGATCGCGACTGTCTACGGGGTCAACATCGGGTTGATCATGAAGAAGCGCGAGAAGTACCAGCAGGAAGTCGCGGACGCCCAAGCCGCCCTCAACGCGTGCGATCTGGACAACGTTGTGGAGCGGCGGAAGGCATTCAAGCGGCGCAACACGGCGAAAGCGGCGTTGCACTGGTATGAGGAACGCTCCCGCCAGGAGATGCGCAACATGATCCACCTGGTGCGGAAGTGGGCCGAACGGAAGTCGGCGAACGCGTTCGACTGGCTCGCCGCTCTCTATGCAATCACCTGCAAGGGGAGCAAGAGTACAGGAAGTATCGTGTTCTACGCCTTTCCGCAGGAACTCGTCAACATGATCGCGGAGCGCACGGGTGGCCGTCCGGTCACCGTCGCAATTCCTGATCTGGTTGATGGGGACGTGTGCATCGACGACGACGGCAACGTGTATCTCGTCGAGCAGGTCGGCGACGGCCAAGGACAGATTCTAGAGAGGGAAACCTTTCTCATGCAAGTCACGAGGGATGGCGACCTAATTTACGATCACGGTCGGCCTCAACGAATCCATGCAATTGAGTTTGAGGCTGGACGGGCTGAAGTGCGGGATGGGAGGCTTGAGCTTCCTGGTTCCAGGCTGAAGCCGAAGGTTCAAAAGCCGAAGCTGGACAACAAGTAGTATGCCTTCGGGGAGGTTTGGGCAACCGGACCTCCTCGGGTTTTGGCAGACGCAGGGAAAGTGACCGAAGGAGTACAGCCCATGCAACGTACCGTGACCCTTATCCTAATCGCGACTCTGGCCGCATTCGGTCAGAAGATCGAAACACAGAAGCCGGATCGCAACAAGATCACGCGGCTGGGCACGACGCCTAATCATCTGAGCGTGATCGAACTCGGCGAGCCGGTCACCCGAGTAGCCGCCGGCAGTTCGTCATTCAAGATCGAATGGCGCGAAAACACGGTGTTCGTCCAGCCGCTCGAACCGGATGCGACGACCAACCTCTTCATATGGACCGCTTCCGGCCGCCTCAGCTACGAACTGGTGCCGGCTGGCTCGGTCGAGCAGATGCACTTCGCAATTGACCAGGACCCGACAACGGTTCAGGCCAGGAAGACAGAACCGGTCGAACAGGCGCCCGTTTCTCAACGACCGAAGGTACCCGCGGCCATGTTAATGGAAAGCACGCCCGTTAAGCTGGTTGGACCCTCGAGAAACCACCAGAAAGTGGAGATCGTTCTACAGGACGTTTACCAGAAGGACGGCCGTGTCTACCTTCGGTATGCCATCGTGAACGGAGGGCGAACGGTCTACCTGCCCGCGACTCCGGAAGTGTTCAGACTGAACTCCCCTCGCGCACCGCAGTCGCTGATTCCACTGGCGAACAGCCAGCTTGCCAGCGGCTACCAACTCAAGTGGAACGGCGAGGCTCGGGTTCCCATCGTTCATACGGAGCTCCAGGTCCCAGTCGTTCGGCCTGGCCAAACCGCCCTTGGCCTTATCGCGTTCGACCTGCCACACTCCGGCCAACCGGAATTGCGAACGGTTGTGAAATTGGCGTTCCCGGCGGACGCGACCGGTAGCGTCAGTGCGGTATTGGTTCTGTAGCCATGACTAACGACAGACAAATCACGCCGCAAGATGTTCTGGAGGCGATCGTGAGCCGGCAACCACTCTGTGAAGGAGTGGTAGTGGACCATTCGGTGACGACCGATGACGTGCTCGCTGCGTTCGAAGTCAGCATGAAACGGCGGTCGGACCTCGGTGTGTCAAACCGGGCGCTGAATGTCTTCCTTCAACCTCGGAACCCATTCGAACCCGACAGAACACGCAAGCCAAAAATGGAAACCGTGATTTTCGGACTGCTCTTTGCCATTGTGGTTGCGGCCTTCCTGTTCTTCAATCTCGCGGCGCCGCGGCTGGAGGTGCGTCCATGAGCGACACCTGGAGGGTACGACTCGATGGAGTGTTGCGGGAGGGGGAAGTTGTTGGGCTGCACTTTACGACCGCGATGCTCATCGTTATCGAATTCTGCTTCGTGTATTGGCTGAACCGGATCCAGATCCCGGAAGCATCAAGTAAGGCGGCCTCCGGCTTCATTGTGATGCCGCCGTGGTACCAAAGGCCGAGGTTCGAAGTGACCCTGCTACTCACAATCCTGGCGGGTCTGTTGTTTTCGGTGTGCTGGGGGCTCTGGAATCTGTGGCGCAAGAGGACCGACACCGGGTCATGGGAGACCGCCGTTCAATCGGTCAAACAACGAGTGTGGGCGACCACGTCAGTGGCGGCGCTGACGGGCGTAGAGTTGGCCCTGGTCACCTGGCTTCGCGGCTGAATCCCTCCACACACCGCGCCCCAGTTCCCCCCAAGCCGCCAGCTTAGAAAGGCACAATCATGATTCGCGATTCTTATCCGGATAGTTCCTACCGCGACCGCTCGTCGCTGTCGGCATCTCCAATCTTTGTGTGCACGGCATTGGCAGGGCTGGTTCTGTTCACGCTCTGGTTCCTCGGCACGAAAGCCTACCATTTCACCAACCTTCAGATGGCTGAATGCCTCGTCTACTTTCTGCTTGGGATCGGCGTGCCGGGGATCACGATCTGGGTCTTAATAAAGCGGCGAGAGTGGAAGGAGAACCAGAGACGGTATCCGCCTCTGGTGATAAGCGCATCTGCGGACGCCAAGCATGTCAAGAAGGCATGGGACGAAAATGCCGTCGTGCTCGGCTACGACGTGCACGGGGCGCCTTGGCTGTGGCCGGATAAGGTGCGCGTCATGCAGGGGATCGTTCTGGGCATGACGGGCAGTGGAAAGACGACGCTCCTCAAGAACATCATCACCCAGGATCTGGCACGGAGGATGGGACCGGCCGGAGATCGGCACAAAATCCCCATGGTGATCTTCGACGGAAAGGGCGACCTCGATTTCTTCTACGAGCTGCTGCCACACATCGCTCGCGCCGGCCGGCTCGACGACCTACGTCTCATCAACCCCGCACGGCCCGACCTCTCCTGCTTGTATAACCCCTTCCACACGACGGACGAGAACTATATGGCGCAAGTGAACATGGTGTTCGGGTCGTTCAACCTGCACGATGAGTTCTTCGCCAAGCACCAATTGAACTACCTGGCCGATATCGTCCGGATTCTCCACTACACCGGTGTTCCCTTCAATTTCTACGACGTCATCGTGATGGCACTGGATGAGGAGGTGCTGAAAGGCCAGATCGAGAAAGCGCGCAAGCACATGCAGTCGGACCGGAACATCTCCATGCAGCGCGGCTTGAACTTTGAGATGTCGGTCCGGAACCTGGTCGAGTCGTTCAACGACCGCGAACGGGTGCCGAAGATTCAGGGTTTGCTGAACGAGTGCATGACATTTCTCGACGACGAGTTGTCGGTGATCACCGGCCCTTACGAGGATCTGTTGTCGATCGATGACGTAATCGACCAGGAGCTGATCTTGTTTGTCACGCTGAACATCAACAAGAACACCGAGCCGGTTAGGGCACTCGGAAAGATGCTGCTCCAGAATCTGCAGCTCGTCGTCGGCAAGAGATATGAAAGTGAAGAGGAGCGGAAGCGCCAAAACCGACCGATTCTGAGCGTCGTACTCGATGAGTTCGCGCCGTTCGGGTACCGGAATTTCGCCCAGATCTTGCAGACGGCGCGCGGCACCAACACCGCCTTCCTGTTCTCGATGCAAAGCCTGCCGCAACTCCTTCAGGTCGGCAAGGGCTTCAAGGATGACGTTACGAGCGCTCCAAACACGAAGATCGCGATGCGCACGCAGGACGAGGAGACGTCCAGGTTCTTCATCCGGGCTTCTGCCGAGCACACGGTGACCAAGCGGACGGTGTCGGTAGTGCGCGAACAGGTATTCGGCTGGGAGCGATTTCAGAAAGGTACGAGCGGCTCGGAGCGAGAAGAACGCGAGTACCGGGCCGAGGACGAACGGATCAAGAACCTGCCGAAAGGCCAGATGCAAATCCTCATGACGGACGACACGGAAGGAACCTTGCACCGTCACCTACACGTGCGCACACCCCCAGACGTGGGACTTCAAGGACTTGACATGGAGTTGGCGCCACGGCTGCGGCAGTCCAGAGCGGACGCGCCGGGAGCGAATCTCCGGTTCAAGAACCCGGAGCTTGCGGCTTCGATTGGCCGACGGATGCAAGGACGGAGGTAGATGAATGCGACACGGGCTCAACAGCATCCTCTTTACGGGCGTGGTGACCGCGTTGATCAGTCTCGCACCAGCGTACTGTCAACAGCAGCAGGCGGCTCCACAGGCGCCCCCGCAACAACCCGGACAACCGAACTTGGGGAACCGCAAGCCGGCACCGACTGGCTCTGCTCCCCGCACCGTGGCGCCGTCGCCGGCGGCGCAGTACTCACCGCTCGCAGCACAGGGCGGCTACCGCAGACATGGAATGACGTGGTACGACGCGCTGTTTCATTCGCTCAATCCGAAGAACATCGACTGGGGAATGAGCTGGGAACAGCGGCGGAGCATGTTCCTGGAGAACTCGGTCGGCAACAAATACTTCATGTATACAGCGGCGCTGTCCCTGCTGCTGGTCTACTCCGTCGTGGTCATCATCTGGCAGCGGTGGAACCACACGGAGAGACTGAAGCAGTTGGCGCAGAGAACGGCGGACGCCATGAATTACGCGAAGTACTGGAAGGAGCGAGCCGGCGAAGCGATTCGGAAACATAACGCCCACATCGAACGGTGCAACCGGGTGATCGAAAGCGGCGAAACCGGCGTGCCGACAGGCGACGCGGCGGAGGCGGCCGATTGGCGAATAGAGATGGAACGGATGCGCACGGAGCTGTCCAATTCGCAGTCGGATAAAAAGAGGCTCGAAGCCGAACTTGAACAGAAGAAGGTCATGGTAGCCGACATGTCCGCACGTGTGGATGAGGCAACTCAAAGAGTCAGCAGCGGCAGCGGTCGCGGCAATGGTAGTGGAATGGGTCTGAAAGCTGACGATAAGGCGGCTCTGGTCGACCGTATCAACCGGCTGGAGACTGCGCTGGCGGCGGCGAAGGACGAAAACCGGCGACTGAAAGGCGCGTGAGGCAACGGATATGCTGATCTCCGTACTGGGGTTTGGAAGCATCTGGTCACGGCGCGTGGCAAGAGATCCGCGAAATCCAGGGCGCTTCAGCGGCTTGGATGCGGCGTACTACAACACCACCGGCGTTCCGGTTGGGCAGAAGATTCGGAACCGGCCGCGCGTGTTCGGCGTCGCGCGGTTCAATGGCAACAGTGGACTGCGCCCCGATTGCACATACCGGATGATCTACAAGGTATTCGACGCGGAGGCGCCGTGCGTCAGGGATGGGCACAACAGAGTGTTCTTCCGCGCCATTCTTCCGCGACCAGCGAAGCCGGACGCGTACCTCGTTACGGTCACGAATGAGCAGACTGGCGGCATCGATAAGGATGAGGCCGGGGAGTGGCTGCATCCGCAAGCGTACTTGATCTCTTTCAGCGAGTGCGGCCATGACCAGGAATTGATGCTGGTGATGCCAGCATTCAGTTGGCTGCGCGGGCGGCTGGGTGCGTTCTTTCTCGAACCGGTCGCGCAAAAACCGTGGGAAGCGCATCTGATGTTGTCTGCATGAGAGGCGGCCGCTTATGCGCTATGTGAAGGGAAGCATCGCTCTCAATGCCGTTAACGATCACGCCGTTCTGCGCCACGTCCTCAGGTGCCGGCACGTCTCACACGAGCAGTTGTGGCAGTTTCTTCAGCTCAACGGACACCTATGGCCGAGACGGACGCTCAACTGGCGCATACAGCGCCTGGTGGAACACGGACTCGTGGTCAGGTCCGACCTGAGCTTTGTGTCCGGAGTGCGCGTGTATACGATCTCGGATCTCGGCGCATCGTATCTGATCGGGACAGGGGAATCCGCTGCCCTGATGATCGGGAGCAAAGCGAATAACGTGGATGAGAACGCCGTACAGCATTCGCTCGACCTCAATGATATCCACTTGGCGATGCTTCGGACGAGGCAACTTGTGTCATGGAAGTGTGAACTTGAGATTCGGTCGCAGAACGAGTTTACGGGAGTGGGTTTCGCGAAGGACTACGACGCGATCGTTACCGTGAACACGACGGGTCAGGATTCGCAATTTGCCCTCGAGTACGAGCGCAAGCCGAAACAGCCGAAACGCTACTGGCAAATCCGTGAGCTGATCGAGAAGGAGACGCACGTAGATTGCGTGTTGTACTTGACGTCGACCTTTCACTTGCTGAGTTATGTCTCGCGCTTCTTCGAACGTAGCGGAAAGGCCGTGTACTTCGGAGTCCTCGATGAGTTTCGATTGCACACGCTGCAAACGAAAGTGATGGACAGTCGCCGCACGGTGACGTTCCCGCTTAGCACTGTGCTGCAAGCGAACACGCGATAGACCTGGTGCTTTGTTCTCCTATTGCATGCCCATTGCCACACCCTTTGCCATACCTTTTGCCCGCCGCACGATCGCGGAAGCGGCTGGGCGTTCAATCACATAGCAATCTACTACCCGTGGTTTGGCATGTGTTGGGGTAGGCAAAGTAGTTGGCGGGTGCCTGCCAGGTTGTGGTGGCGAAGCCAGGACTGTGGAATGGCTGGGTTGAATGGTGGTCGCAGAGTGCGGCGCCGGTCTGTCCCGGTGAGCGGGAGTAGGACGAGTGTAGTGGCGCCGGCCGTGTTTGGGGATGCGGGCGAGGGAGGTTACGGTGCGGGATTGGCGGTATGGGAGCGCGTGGTCGTAAGCCTGAGGGGGACTGCGAACTGCTCGTAAAGCAGAGACAAGTGGAAATAGACGGGGAGCAGATGGTTGATGAGCGCCGGTTCTTGGCTGAGGATAGTGACCAATGTCGCTTCGCGAATGGGGGCAGCCGAGTAGCGCGGTATTGTGCGATGTGCACGGCACGAGTTCCCGTAGCGAACGGGAGGGACTCGGCGCAGAGCGAGGTGAGAAGATGAGCGGATGTTGACCTTCAGGATGTTCTTCGGGCGCTCACGCTCCCTCCTGGAGAGTCCGCGCCGGTGTCTGAAGGGCGAAGTGGATCGGCGTGATATGGCGCCGCCGTAGGCTTCTTGACTGATTTCCTACTGACTTCCCGCGTAGCACCCCGCCTGACTGACCTACTTCGAACAGCGAATTGCGACCCGAAACTTGGTGGCACCCCGTCGGCAAGGCAGCAACTTCCAGCCGTGTGCCGTCATGTCCTGCGACGGAGAGATCGACGGCGGTTGTCTGAAACGGGGAGAAACGAGACGAAGGACTCGGCGGTGTCTGGTCCGAGACGACGGCGGCGAAACCGGGATGAAGCGGATCTGGACAGAGGAAGTACGTGGAATCCGAATGCAATTGACGACCCTGGTGACAAGGCGGAGGGTATGCGGGTACGCAGTTGTGCGCGCGCCGCTGAACTGGCTGGCTCGGAGAAGGTGTGGACTGAGAGCGAAGTCAGGGGGACGGATCGCGCCAGTGACGGGACCGTAGTGCTCAGGTTCGGTAAGTAGCAACGCTGCAGTTCGTAGCAGGAGGTCGACTACACGCGCGAATGGCGTTCGAACTGGGGAGAGAGCGACGTCTTTCGAAACTGACAGGACACCGTTGTGATGCGGTTTTAGCGGATGGTGAGTGTGGTCCAAAGGGTAGCAGCGAGCGGATCAGCCTGGGGAGATCGGCGGCGGCGCGCCGGCAGTCGCGAACGCGCGTGAACAGGAACCGGAGGGAAGTGATGTCGTCTGTGCGCGGAACTGCGCCGTCAGATCCGATGGGAAGGCGCACTGGCCGAGCGATTCCCGCTATGACGCCGAGGGTCAATGCATCCACATCCCGCGGAGCGGGTAGCGCCAATTTGAGTGGTCCGACGGTCTGAGCGTGGTGACGGGCGGGCTTCGTGCGCCGTGTCGCTGCACATTCTTTCGTAAGAGCCCTGAGTGGGTAGTTCGTCCTCAATTGCCAGAGGCCGAGGCGGGTTGGACTCCCGCACGAAGGAACACAAATCCCGCTGGTGGATTTGGTGACGTTGGCAAGCGGTAGGGAATGGCGCGCCCGTCCCACAGGTGTTCTGGCACGACGAGTAGAAAGCGGTGACCGCGTAGTGAGGCGTGCGGTGCGGACTCAGGTGCATGAACTTGATGGGACGGCCGTGGAAGTCCGGACCGCGGTCGGGTGCAGAAGTGGTTGGATCGGTTAGCAAGAAGGCCCCGCAAGCTCAGAGCATGCGCGTCGGGCGGGTAGGAAATGCCAATTTGAGCAATTCAATGAAGGGAGCGAGGTATGCAAGATACAGCGACAACGAATGGAACACCGTCTCTGCCGGTGGCTCCGACCAATGGACAGTGGAGCGGCGGCGGCGTTCCGACGTTTGAGCCGGAACGGGTTCAGGCGTTTCTGGCAGCGCTCGAGCAGCCATTCGACCTATCCGAGATCAAATGGCGGGTGACCAACACGACCCAGGTTGGCAGCAGAAACGGACCCCGATACCGAGGTCAGATGTTGGCGTACGCCGATCCGCGCGCGTACACCGACCGGCTCAACGAACTATTCACGCCGTCGGGCTGGACACGGGACTACAACGTTCAAATGGTCCAGAACTTCGAGCGGAGGGAGCGCGGCGCGACAGAACGGACGATCACGGCAAAGATCGTGGTGACATGCAGGGTCACGGTCTATGGCTTAGGTACTCACACAGGACTCGGCGAGGAGTGGGCGGAGAACGACAACGCGGGCACGGCAGCGGAAGCTCAAGCGTTCAAGCGGGCGTGTTCGTGCTTCGGGCTTGGCCGCTATCTGTACGATCTGGAAGGCCAGTGGATGGACCTCGATGAGAAGAAGCGCCCATTGGAGACGCCCAAGCTTCCCGAGTGGGCTCGCCCGCAGCGGCGTCAGAGCAGTGGCCAGAAGACTGAAAATGGCAACCACCGCGGCAACGGTCAACCGCAAGCTGGGAACAGTGGCGCCGCGAGAAGCGGCAGGGGCGGCTTGTACCGCGGGGAAGTGCTGGAGCACGTGAAGGTTCTCTGCGACAAGGTGGGCTTCAGTCTCTCGAAGAGCGTGCTGCGCGCCGTGGCCAAGGTCGAGGATCCTGACAAAATCTCTGACATGGTGAAACTCACGGCTCTGTTCGAGAAATTGCAGGACACAGACCGGGGCGTGGAGCGATTGCGGGCGGCTGTGGCAAAGGCTGGCGATCATCGGTACACGGCGTTGTGCCAGGAAATGAATCTGGCGAGCGACGCGATCGATGACATTCCGGACCGGGTGGTGCTTCGTCGGCTGGTGGAAACACTGGAGGGCGAAACGAACCGCGCCCAAACATCGAACGGTGGGGACAACGCCGCCGGGAGTGAAGCGCAGCCCGATGGTGCGGCGGTCCTGAGTGATCTGCGCGGCCGACTGCTTCAGCAGGCCAGCCGGGTGTCTGGCGCCACAAGACGGACACTCGCGCAGGTGATCAACGAGGCGGCGAACGGTGCGTTCAAGTTTGCGAATTTGAAGGACCTCCATCCGGAAGACGCGAGCAAGGTGCGCGACGCACTGGCGGCACTCGAACGGATGGTGACGGCTACGTGAGGCGACCGAGGGCGGAATGACGAATGAAGCGGAGGCAAGCAGCTTGAAGGAAATAACGCTCTTCACGGACGGATCGTGCCTCGGAAATCCTGGCCCCGGTGGATGGGCGTGCATCCTGCGATATGGAAGGCACGAGCGCGTCCTTCGGGGTGGCGCGCCGCGCACGACGAACAACCGAATGGAACTTTCGGCCGCGATCTTCGGGCTGACAGCACTGATTGAGTCATGCCACGTGACCGTGATTACGGACTCCCGGTATTTGCAGCATGGGATGACGGGATACCTTTCTCAGTGGCGAAGCCGGGGGTGGCTCAACAGCCGCGGAGAAAGGATCGCCAATCGGGATCTCTGGGAGGAGTTGACGGCGGCGGCCAGTCGGCACGAGACAGAGTGGCAGTGGGTACGTAGCCATGGATCAGATCCAGACCAAGATCGATGTGACGCGCTGGCCCAGGAGTCTGCGAGGTCGGTAGCGGCAGGAAGGACGACCGGGGAACTGGCGGCCTGACCGTATCTTCTATATATCGGTGGGCACTCGGTTGCCCAGTTTACGGCTTGGAGCCGGTCGAGCTCTAGGCTTTCTTTGTAACCTCCACAAGCACACGGCAACGATCGATGCAAAGTGCGTTCAGTCGCAGCGGGGATACCGTGTGCCTGTAAGCCATTGACACACAAACGCAGAAGGAGAAAATGCAATGACCCCGAGTGGTCTTATCGTCAACGAAGTGCTGCGAGTGCAGGACCCGAACGCGAGGCGTCTGGGGCTGGACCGGCTGGATGAAGACAAACTGATCCTGGAATTTGCGCGGTGGGCGGAGGGGCAGATCAAGAAGTGGTTGGATTACGCGAAGGGCGCCCTGCTGTTCGTGATGGTTCCTGAGGAGCCGGAATCGGGGATGTTCTACATCTATGACCGGGCTCGACAGACCTTCTTCATGGTGGATCCCGCTGAGGTCGATCGTTACGGCGGATATCGGATCGAGGAGTTTGAGCAGATGGCGCAAGTCTTTGGCCTGAAGGCACTTGCACAGAACCCGCAGACGCTCGGCGAGACACACTGAGACGACTTTTGAAAAGCCGAGCCGTTTCGGTGTATAGACGAGCAGAGGAGAAAACGGCCATGGACCACCGGCTACCAGCGACACTCGACATGGCCCGGGCGTTCAGCGTGTTGTTCGTGAACCGGCGGGCCTACACCATTCAATCCATGCGGCCGCACCCGGAGAGCGGTCGCCATTATTACTACCGGCCGAAAGCGAGGGAAGCTGGAGAGCCAGTGGAACTGACCCTCGAAACCGTGCGCCGGCACCTGGCGGGCGAGATCACGATCGGGATCTACGCCATCAACCCGATTACCCAAAGATGCAAATGGATGGCGATCGACGCCGACTACAAGATGGCGCTCGAAGATCTGATCAAGGTGCAGCGCCAACTGCAGGATGACGGCATCGAGGCCGCCTTGGAGAAATCCAAACGCGGCGGTCATCTCTGGATCTTTTTCGAGACGCCTGTACTAGTGCGCGAGGCGCGGATCTACATCTACCACGTCGCGGGGAAGCTCGCGGTGCAGGTCAAGGGGGCCGGCCTGGCGGATGGCATTGAGATCTTCCCAAAGCAGGATCAATTAAGACAGGAACAATTCGGCAACGCGATCCGGGCGCCCTTGGGTGTTCACTGGGGCGCTCGGGCGAGCCGCGGCTGGCGCTATTGGTACTACGGCGCCGACTACAAGCTGGACGATCAACTGGCCTACCTGAAGGGGCTCAAGAAGGTGACGGAACAACACCTCCAGAGTATTATCGCCGGGAAGACGGTTCCACAGGAGTTCGCTCAGCAGGCACGGCGAACCGAGCGTCCGAGGTACTTCGAGTCCCGGCCGGGCGAGTTCCGGATTCTGGACTACGTGGTCGTTCGGCGGCAGGCAGGGCGAAATTGGGTGACTCGCTGCCCATCGTGCGCCGCGCAAGGTCACGACAAGAGCGGAGACAATCTGGCGATCTCAGTCGAAGAACCGCGCAAATACTGCTGCTGGGCGGGATGCACAAAAGAGATGATCCGCGCAGCGGTTGGCCGACCGATCGCGGATCGGAGGCTGGCATGACCGGCGGAGGGTGGAGGTGGCTGAGATCCGTGCGGGTACTGATCTCGGACTGGACGGTCGTGTCGGCATCACTATTCGTTCGTGTTGGCCATGTAGTGTGGCGCATTGAGTCGGGGAAGTGGTCTCCGGGGCTATTGTGCGCGCAGGTGACGGCAATCGTGGCCGTCGCCGTGGACACGGAGTACTGGATCTCGAACAGGAGGAGAGTCTATGACGACAACTACACAGCAGCAGGGAGGGAAAGAAAAGGAACCGCGCTGGCAACCCAGCTTGGCTGTGAGGGGCGAACGGCGGCGAATGGAGAGGCGACTACAGGAAGCCGGGATTGTATGCCAGCCCCAAGTATCGATCCAGTATCAGACGCTGGCCAAGCGGTCGGTGCTGCGTGGTGTTGAGTCGGGGGGAGCGAGGAAGGAGATCGGACGATACTTCACGTTTTGCGATGAGACCGGCGGACCCATCGCTTGGCTCCAGCCAATTGACTCAGTGGCGCTGAACGGGCGGCACGCGGTGGTCATTGCGCCGGGCCTGGTGAGTGTCGATGTGTTCCGGGTGAGGAACACCTATGACGTGCTCATCGCAAAACACGCCGTGGTGCAAACGGCGGAAGGCCAGCGCGGTCGCGTCGAAGCGAGGGTGTTGTTCCGTGGACGCGAGGGACATCTGCCGCTGGACCTGGCGGGAGACGACAAACAGATGGTGGGCCAGATCGTTCCCGAGTTCTTCAACAAAGCGGGGGAGCCCATCGAAATCCCGAAGGAGTTTATGAGTGTGCTCAGGGCGGCGGTCCGAGGGGCGAACTGTGTGGGCTGCACCCATCAGCATTACCTGACGGCTCCGAAAGCAGCAGCAGCAACAACAAGTACTGCTGCTCCTGCTGCGGCTGCGAGGGCGGTAACCAATGGTGTCACTACGCCCGCGGTTGAATCGGCGCCTGATCCCGCGCTTGCGGTCTGAGCCCAACGGAAAACGCATGAGCGTGTAACGCAGAGGATCAACCCGTGACAATCCCTCGTGGCCAACTCGCACTGCCCAACATCGACCAACGCCAGACGCGCGCCGACCGGATCGCGCCGATTCGGCGCCGGCTCAACGGCTTTGAGTTGCGCCAGGCCGCGCGCGAGGAGCGCCGGCGTCGAAGACGTCCGGAGGCAGTACGCGAGACGCGGCAGATGAGTTTATTGGAGAGCGCCGGAGAGTGACATGAGCGACGAGACAGTGGGACGGCGCGTCGAGCGCCGCACGTCAGACGACGGGAAGCAGCACTGGAACCTGTGCCTGAGGGATCTGCCGTCCATAGTCCTGCAATCCTTCGAGGCCGGTTGGACGGAATGTCTATACAGGGTCGACATTCGGGAGTTCCCGGAATGGACAGTAGCCGTCATTCGGCACTTCGAGATGGAGAACTTCGCCTGGAGTATCGTCCCGCGAGCCAACAAGTTGGCCGCGGTGATTTGTGGACGGTTCGATGTGAATCCAGCGCGGCTGATCCTGATCGAGCAACACGATACGAGTTGGCCATGGTGGGTGGCGGCGATGCTCGGCAGACACACGGACCGGCGGTATTGGGTGGCGACTGCCAAAGACGGCGAACACCGCTGGGCTTCCGAACCAGCAGACAAAAGACCGTGGAGGACCTGCTCCAAAGGTGCGTGGACGAAGAGGGAGTTCGGATATGGCAAAACGGAGAGCCGGTAGCGTTGTGGGACTGGCGATTGCGCTCCTTATGCTGGCGGTTCCATCGGCCGGTGAGGACTTTCAAGGAAAGGTAGTCAGAATCGTGGACGGCGACACAATTGAGGTCCTTCACAGCGTGCGAGCAGAGCGGATTCGTCTCCACGGCGTGGACGCGCCCGAGAAGTCACAGGCCTTCGGGTCGCGGGCGCGCCAATTCACCGCTGGACTGGTGTTCGGCCGCATCGTGACGGTCCGAGAGAAGGGGCGAGACCGCTACGGCCGGACGCTGGCGGAGATCGCACTGCCGGATGGCCGCATTCTCAACCGAGAACTGGTAGCGAACGGCTTTGCATGGCACTACAAGCGCTACTCCAGCGACCTCGGTCTGGCGCGATTGGAAGAGTCGGCGCGAGCGCAGAGGAGGGGGTTGTGGGTCGACGCCCACCCGGTTGCTCCGTGGGAGTTTCGAAGGCCTGAGACGCAGAAGAAACAGGGTGCCGCGATCCGCCGGTAGGTGGAAAGACGGTTCTAAGAAGGAGACTCGATGGAACGAGTGAAGAATGCAAGCTTGGTCGTCTGCCTTTTCGTTGTACTGCTGGTGATCTTTGCCAGCTACTTCCGGGCCACAGAAGTCGGCGCTTTCTTCGGAGCACTCGCGGGAACGCCGGTCCTAGTCCATGTCTTTAATCGTCTGGCGCCGCCGAAACGGGAGCGAGAGCGAGGGCGGCCTATCTCGGCAGAATTGATGCCCAAGGCAGAACCCGCGCCGCGGGAGCAAGTCCTGGTGGTGCGCATGGAGGGTCCGAATGGCCAGCGCTGACGCGGGTGAACCGGCTCCGGGGCGGTGGCTATCGGTGGTGATCTGGCTCATCGTGAGTGGGGGCGTGTTTTGGTGCGTGTGGACAAGCTGGCAAGAAGGGGTGCCGTGGGATCGGATCGTCGAACCGCGTCGGGAACCGGGGTTCATTCTTGTGCTGACGCCGGATCCGATAGTCATGCACTGGTTGCCAGCGGTCGCAGGGTTTGGAGCGCTGATCGCCGGGCTCATCAGCGGCATCTCGGGACGTGGAAGTATGCGTTTCTTGGTATGCGCCGGAACGGTGTCGGCGATGAAGGCCGTGACAGTCGGGATCGAGCGACTCGTCGGCCAGTGAACTCTCGGGAAGTCAATACGACTCGGCGTGAGTGTCGCCGGTGACTGACAGCCGAACCGGGAGTGGCGGAAATCGAAGGAGGGTTGCGATGAAAAGACGATCGGGTTTGTACGTCGGCTTGGCGAGCATGGTCGTGAGCGCAGCAAGTTGGGGACAGCAGTTACAGACGACCGACGAGCAGGGAACGCAACCGGCCACGGCATGGGAAAGGGTCAACGAAAGGAAGGTCTCGGTGCCGGCTGGAACCATGCTGGCCGCACGGCTCACCGATCACGTCTCGAGTGATAAGAGCCAAGCAGGTGACCGCTTCGAGGGCACACTCGACACGCCCGTCGTGGTAGGCGGAAAGGTCGTAGCGGACAAGGGCAGTTCTGTCGTCGGGCGGGTGGTCCGAGTACGGAAGGCGGGGCGAATGACCGCTCCCTCCGAGTTGGTGCTCGAACTGGTGGAACTGGTTTGCCTGACGGATCGCGTGGCAATCCAGACTGATCCGATCGAGCGGAGCGGCGAAACTTCGTCTCACACCGGGGACGCCGTGGCAATCGGCAGCACGGCAGCGTTGGGGACAGCGCTGGGAGCGATCTTCGGCGGTGGCAAGGGCGCCGCGATCGGCGCTGCCGCCGGAGGGGCCGTGGGTGCCGGAGGAACACTCGGTGCGAAGGGGAAAGCAACGGCGGTGAAAAGCGAAGCCGTACTGATGTTCCGTCTACGATCGCCGGCCATGGTCATGGTGATCGAGAAGAAAGAAGCGCGGCCGTAAGGGATTGTCAAAATCAGCAGCGCGATCGGAAAGACGATAGCAGTTGCAGCAGAACAGGCGCGGCTGCCCGAGTTGCAGACCCGGCCTCCGATTGGCCTGCCGTCGGTCTTCTGTCTCGACCGCCGGACGCAACTGCATAGATAGTCGATGGCAACCTAAACGTTGTCGGCGCCGAAACGATGCTGTCCAAGGCAGTCGGGGGATCATTCGGTGGCATTCGGCGCTGAGGGACCGGCTCGGCGGGGCATGGATAGATGTCGGTCGGTTCCGCGCGAGCGTTCACTTTGTCGCTTAGAGGAGGGTACTTGTGAGCGTCGGCACTCGAAGCGTTTTGTTTGGGGTACACGCCTTCTGGTTGCACCCGTTCTTCACTGCGGAGGCTTGGCGACGGACCTATGGTTTTCCGTGGGACGTTCGCCTCTGGGTGGCATTCTTCGTCCACGATCTGGGCTACTGGAAGAAGAAAAATATGGATGGGCCGGAGGGCGAGACGCACGTCTATGTGGGAGCCCGTATTCTGAGATGGCTTTTTGGAGACGCATGGGGCGAGTTTTGCTTGCGTCACTCCCGCTACTGGGCAAAGAAGCACGGCTGTGAAGTCTCGCGTCTGGCGGCGGCTGACAAGCTGGCGTTCGTGCTGACTCCATGGTGGCTCTATTTGCCCATGGCGCGCGCTGCCGGCGAACTGGCTGAGTACATGGCGGTGTCCCAGGAGCGGCAAGCGGGCGATCATTCGTTTTCGGAATCCGAGCGCATGTTGCTATCGAGCGGCAGCTCACGGTTGTGGTTGATGGGGTTGCAGGCATACACCATGCGCTGGGTGGAAGAGCATAAGGATCGCTGTCTGCGAGTGGAGGAAATCCGCGCCGCGCAGGTGCTTGCAGTGTCCATCTCAGCCCGTGCCTGAGGGGATGAACTATGTTTGCGCGAGTCTTGTTGGCCGGGCGGAAGACATGGAAGGTGGTGAAGATCAGCTTCTGGGTGTTGGAGGGCATTCTCGTTCTGGGTACGGCCATTCTGGTGTGGGGCTATGGCCGCGCGCTGTTGCCGGACCTGCGGCCCTGCACGAAGACGACAATGGGGTGCCCGGCTGAGCATCGTGATAGTTGCTGTGCTGGATGGTGGTGCTTTGCACCCGCGCGAACATCATCGTGCGGTGATCGGTAGCGCCACTGATTAGCCAGAAGAAACGGCCACGGCGGAGAGTCTGCTCGTGGCCGTTCGCTTTTTAAGAGGAGCCATGGGAGATCGGGCTTACGCGGAGGTCATTTGCCGCGCTGAAGACACGGAAGTGTTCGAGGACCTCGGGTTCGGAGAACAGGATTACAGGAAGGAGCTGCCGGCGGGAGTCGCGTTCCTGGTGGACGAGGAAGCCAACTACGGCCACTCCTCTTCTCTGCGGGAACTGGCTGAGAGAGGCTGCGTCTTCATCGCTCGACACGATGCAGGAGGAGACTACGACGCGGCCAGGCTCGTGAGCGACGGGAAAACCTTTTCCGAGGTCGATGCGATGGTCCACGAACCACGGCCATGCGTGGCAGTAAACGCCAATGGCTTGGTCGACAAGAAGCAGCTTCAGGCCGTGAAAAGGTATTGGCGCGCGGTCGCGCGAGCGAGGCAGAAGCTGGGCTTCGGAGACGAGGAGATGTAATTGGCGCCGCCGAACGCGGATCAAAGTCAGTGAGGCACGGCGGCCAGCGTAGCAACACGGAGACGAAGCGGCCGACGCCGGTCTTGAGCCGGGCGTCGGCCGCTTTTGTGCTTTTCAGGAGGGCCGATGAGGAGGCTGCAAACGAAACAGTCCGAGGCTTGGCGACGTCGCCGTGAACTGTACCTTCGGGAATCGGGGCGTCACGCCGACCTGATCAAGGAAGGTTACGCGTCTCCGCACCCCACGACGAACTGGATCGTGACCGCGGGAGGGCGTGCGGGGGCTTGGATGGAGCGCAATCCAGGGATGAGACTGCTCCTGGTGAAACGACAGATAGGCGTGAGCAGCACGCCGGAGGCGAAGGTGGGCTTATGACGACGAGAGAACGTCTGGAGTGCGGTGCGCACCTGCTGGACCGCATCGACGCACAGAGGCTGAGCAAGGGCGATTCAGGAATCTTCGCCGCCGTAGAGAGCAAGATCGTTGGTCGCGAACTGGACGAGCTGGAAACGGAGTGGAGAGCGAATTCGGAGATGGGGGCTGCTTTAACCCGGCCGAACCTCTCCTTCAGGAGGAGTGCAAAGCGATGATCGACACAGACCTGATATGCGATTTCTGCTCAGCGCCCGCCCCGGCGTGGCGATACCCTGCGCGGACGTTCCTCGCTTACTGCGTGGCGAATGTCGCCGGTGAGAGCGTTGGCGATTGGGCGGCATGCGATGCGTGTCACAAGCTGATCGAGGCGGAGGACCGGAAAGGTCTTGCGCAACGCTCACTGGACGAACTGATCTTGAAACACCCGGAGGCGAGGTCGGCCGCTGCCGCGCTGTACGAGGATCTGGCCGGACTTCACGACCAGTTCTTTGCGCACCGCATCGGCACTGCGGTGCCGATTAACGCCAACGCGGCGTGAGCGCGAGGAAGGAGAAAGGCAATGTCGGCGGTGCTTCGACCCATAGAACAGTTTGCGCGAACGTTGAAGGAGTCACGCCGGGTTTCAACGCCGCTCGTGGCAATCCGGACCGCAGACCCGGCCCTGACGCTAGGCCGTATTGCGGACGTAGCAGGAAAAGACGCAGCAGTCGTGCAGTGGGACAGCGTGCGCGGCCTCGTCAAAGTGAACGAACAGGGCGGCAAGGAGATGACCAAGGCGGTCGGCGAGCGGAACGCGGCCAGCGTTGGGCCGGTCGATGCCCTCGTGCTCGCCGGTGATTTCGGCGAGGATGCTGTGCTGGTTTACGCCAACGCTCAACGGTTCTGGAACAACGCCGAGGTGGCGCAGGCGATCTGGAATCTGAGGGACGTGTTCAAAGCGAACGGCCGAACGCTGGCTCTTCTGACAACGCCAGGTGCGGTGTTGCCGCCCGAGCTAGCTCAAGACGTGCTAGTGCTCGACGAACCTTTGCCGGCCGAGGAGGACTTGAGCAGAATTCTCGAGGACACGATCGCGGCGGCGGAGTTACCGGCGCTGGACTCGGACGCCAGCAGCAAGGCCGTTGACGCCCTGCTTGGACTGGCGGCATTTCCCGCGGAACAGGTGCTCGCGATGTCGCTGTCGAAGAAGGGTCTCGATCTCGAACAGCTTTGGGAGAGAAAGCGGCAGGTGATCGAACAGGTGCCGGGGCTGAGCGTGTGGCGGGGCGGAGAGACCTTCGACGACATCGGAGGATGCGAGAACATCAAGCGGTTCCTGACGGCAGTCATCCGGGGAGAAGAAGCGCCGCGCGGAGTGGTGTTCATCGACGAAATCGAGAAAGCGTTCGCGGGGACGGGTACAGACTTGTCAGGCGTGAAGACAGAGCTCACCGGCGCGATCTTGTCATGGATGCAGGACCGGAATGCAGACGGGTGTATCCTGATCGGCCCGCCCGGAGCGGCCAAAAGTCTCGTAGCGAAGGCTACCGGGAACACGGCGGGGATTCCGACGATCGCCTTCGACCTGGGGGCGATGCAGAACGCGCTGGTGGGGGAATCCGGGGGGCGTCTGCGAGCCGCGCTGAAGGTCGTCGATGCGGTCACCAATGGGCGAAGCTTGTGGATTGCCACATGCAATTCGATCGGCACGCTGCCGCCAGAGCTGCGGCGGCGATTCACGCTCGGCACCTTCTTCTTCGATCTGCCGTCGGCTGAGGAGCGCGCTTCAATCTGGCGGATCTACCAACAGAAATATGGCGTTTCCGGCGAATTGCCGGACGACGACGGGTGGACCGGAGCGGAGATCAAAGAGTGTTGCCGAAAGGCGTACCGGCTCAAGCAATCGCTGAGGGACTCGGCGGAATACATCGTTCCCGTGTCGCGCTCGGCTGCGGAACAGGTCAAGACCCTGCGGCAACAAGCTTCCGGAAAATTCATCAGCGCGTCGTATCCTGGCGTGTATCAGTTCCAGGAGGCCGCCCCGGCGCCGCGAGCGGGACGTGCGTTTCGGGGCATGGAGAGTTAAGGTTAAGCGTGCCCGCTCCAACCGTTCACGGGCGACGCAGCGATCGACGAAAGCTCGAGATGAACACCGATTTCGACCGCCGGCAACTCGCCAGGGAAGCCAAGGCTATCGTTGCCCTCGCTTTTCGCAATGGACCGATCGAGGATATCCATGCAGGCAGACCCTGTCCGACATGTACAGGACAAGCCGGTTATTCCAGGATCACCGATGGCGAGATGAAATTGATCATGAAGAATGCGATGGACCATGTCTACGCATTGCTTTTGCTCAAGATCGAAAGACCAGATGAATATGAATCTCGCATTCGGCTGGGGGAACGATACACGGTGAAATGGGATGAACCGAGGACGCCGAGAGACAGCCGGGCGTGAAGGCGGGCTGCGAGTCTGCCCTGGTTTCGGCATTTGTTCGCCGCTGGCGCTATACCGCTTTCGTGGCCAAATGGTGCACGGTGACCATCACTGATCCGGACGGGCGTCGGCACAGCCTGGACGTCCTCGCAGAATCGACGTACGACGCCGCTCATTTGTTCGTCGTTGAAGCGAAGAACGAACGGGGTGGAGGATTACCCAAACCAAAGCTAGCGAAAGACTTGTTTCAGTCTAGGTCGTCGGTATCGGCCATTCGTAGGCGTGCCCGCCGATCTTGCCGAACACGGAATCTAGCGGGAAGATACGCTCCACAGACATCGCCATCTCGCCCGTAGGATTGTAGGCGCTCGTGAATGCTGCCATCTCGACTTCCCACTTGAGCCGGTGCGCTACCCCGACGAGCGGGATGAAATCTCTGTCGCCGGACACGATGACCAAATCCATCACCTCTTTCGAGAGGCAGATGATCTCCGTGCCCATCGCGACCAGCTCGGTATCCACGGCCTTCTCTTTCCCATCCATCCCGCGGTCGTGCACCTTGACCTCGAACCCGTTCTTCGTCGCGGCATCCCATACCCCGTCATTCTGTGGCGGTCGTGAGCCGACAAGGATCGCCTTGTAGATGCTCCGCGGACCCGCGAGCGCCGTCAAGAGTCCCGCGAAGTCGATCCGCCATGATGGGTCTCCGGGCTGCTTCAGGGTGGCCGGGTCAGCGCCGATGCCTTTGAGCCGGGCCGAATGCTTCTGTCCCTCGATGAAAATGTTCGAGTTATCCACCAAGATCACGCACTTGTCAGCCATTGGAGTTCTCCCTATGCGGTTCTTGCCGTGCCCCGGTGATCCTCTGTCAGCGTGATTGACCCGACGACTGACGGGATTCTCAACCCCTTTCCGAAGAACATGACTTCCGATCCTTGTCGGGCGGACCGTGCGCTGTACCCGATGTCATAGACGATGTGGGGGCAGCCCCGGTAGAGCTCGCGGATTGCTGGCGCGTTGTCGTACGAGACGATCCATCGCTGCTTCGCGATGCTTCCCGTCACGAATTCCGCGACGCTCGCGTGGTCTTCGGGATTGTAGAAGTCGTAGTAGAGATCGCAGCCTTTCACGTAGTACGGCGGGTCCAGGTAGATGAGGCTCTTCTCCGGCCACTTCTTTACGCCAGCCTGGAGGAACTTGAGCGCGTCCTGCCGGGTGAGCTTGATGCGATTCCCGAGGTTCGCGATGGACTGGATGCGATTGACGAGCTCGGGCGCGTTGTACCGCGCGTCAATCTTCCACGGGCCGGTCTGGTCCCGTCCACCGATGATCCCGCCGTTGAGAATGCCTGAGCGGTTCGTCCGGTTCAGGAAGAACGTCGCGAACCCGAGCGCAAGATCGTCGTGGTCTCGGGGCTGCTCCATAATCCGGCGCTGCTTGTCCCACGACGCAACCGTCAGTCGCGTGTCTTTCACGAGTTTGCAGAGTTCCTCGGTCCGCTTGAGGACGCTCCGCCAGAAGGCATGGACAGGGCGGCTCACGTCGTTCACGTGGACCTGCGACACGTACTCGTGGAAGAGGAGTTCGAGCGCGATGGCCGCGCCGCCGGCATACGGTTCGACGTACTCGCCATCTAGCAGCCGGTTCGTCTCCATCAGGCGTTTGATGTACCCCGCCAGTTTCCCTTTGCCGCCTGGATACCGGAGCGGCGTGTAGTGCAGTAAGCGTTGTTGGCCAGGCTGCGCAGGGTCGCTCACGGCCAGATCCTCTCAAAGAGCGGCTGTGCGTTGTCCCACGCTGTTGTGAGATGCGTATCGACCGGCGTGAAGAACCGGTTGTGGATGTAGGCGTGGAGTGTCTCTATCGAGAACGGGTGGTGCGTGTCGTTCATCGCGGTCCTGATTCCCTTGAAATCCTTATCGTCCGCCCCTTTGCTGACCATGTGATCGATGGCTTCCTCGACTTTGTTCTTGAGCTTCTTGTCGATCATCCGGCCGCTCTTGGGCTCCTTGAATGTTAGCGAAACTCCGGCCGTGTTGATGAGGTATTCATCGACCGACATCTCCAGAAACACCCGGAGCAGGACGCCGATTGCGTGGACATGCTTGGACAGTAGCAGGGTCGTCAGCTCCCCGTAGATACCGGCCATCTTCGGAACGGTCACGTTGAGCTTGCAGCCCTTCGGGACGATATGCGTCCGCGCCGCCGGACGCACCACGCGCGCCTTTCTCGTCGTGGTCGTCGGCGTCGGCTTGAAGTCCTTATCGGTGATGTTCTCGACTGGATTTGCTGTCCCGGTCTTCGCCTTCAAGTCCGGCCGGTCGGCCGTCTTCATTTTCGCGATGTACTCGTCCTGCTGCTTCACGAGCTTCAGGTCCGTGACGGTCACCTTCTTCTCGGACAGGTCGAGGACGATGCGTTTGAGCGGCTTGATTGCCTCCTGTGCCGGGAGCTCTGTCGTCAGCTTGCCTTTCTCGATGTCGAATCCTATCTCGGTCCGGACGCTAGGCGTGGACAACAAGCGGTCGAGCGTGGTGAGTGGGAACTTGCCCGCAATCTGGTCCTTCTGCTCATCACTCAACCCACCATGCTCCAGAACGAAGTCGAGCGCTTGCAGGGCAGGATCGCGTCCGCGGAATCGTGACCCGGCGATGCTGGTCCAGTCCACAATGCCGCGGCCTGAATCAGCGCCCATGTGACGCTGGCGAATCCACTCGTTCCCTTCCGCGCGGTCAGCGACTTCGTAGCAGTCGAGCGGTTCGAGCTCCTTGATGTCGAAGTTCTTCGCGGCGTTCTGGAGGCGCTTTCGGAGCGCGTCCGGCATCTGGAGACTGACGAGCAGGTGCGGGTTTTTGAGAATCTTGAGGGCTAATACGCGACGATTTCCCTCTAATACGATGAATTTCCCGGCGCGCGGTGAGCGCATGATGAGGAACCGGTTCATCGGATTGAGCCCTTTCGCAGCGATGTTCTCTGCGAGGTTGACCACCCGGACCTTCTGCTCCGTGATGATCTTCTGCATCGCATCGCGCTGGTCCGTCGCCAGCGTGATCCGTGGGTTCTCTAAATCGAGTTCAAGGCTATCGACTTTCAGGGTCTTCGCAGGCATTGGGCCGCTCTCCAGTGGGCGTCAGCGATCAACTACTGTTTCTTGCCTGGACGTAACACAAACATTCTACAACGTTTTTGTTCCGGCGAGCTAGAATTCACACTTGCGGAATTCTTTGTTCGCTGACCTTCGCCTTGTTGGTTGAGACGCTCCTGCGCTTCGCCGATCCCACTTGGCCGAATAAACGCCCGATGCTGACATATGCCTCACCGGCAGTGGATCCTCGCTTGCGGCGTAACTTTTAGGTTGCGCTCCACAACGGACGAAAACGGCGTTCCGTAGAGGTGGTCTGTGGTGCGGCTATGGTGGGATTCTTCCCAGCAGTAGCGCAGAGTTTTGCCGAATCGGGCGGATCCGAGGAGAGATTCCGGTACCCGCTTGACGAACGACATCTGAGGTCGGTGGAGGGCCGGCTTCCGGTGCCATGCTCAGGGGCCAAGTTGGTCCAAATGGGCCACAGGATGGCTCATGCCACAGTCGACGTCATGCACAACATCGAGGAAGGAGTAAAGGACGTGTCGGCATACGGAGAGTTCGAGACCATGATTCGGGAACGGAGGTTCCTCATAGAAGGGCTGACCGACATGGGATATAAGGTTGAAACGCATCCCGAAGGTGCGGCCCTCATTGGCTACCACGGTGACGAGCGGCCGGAGCGCGCGGAAGTCATCATCAGGCGGGCGCAACTGGACAGCGCCTCGAACGACATCGGCTTCGTGCGCGAGAAAGATGGCCGCTTCCGAGCGATCGTGAGCGAGTACGACCGCAGCATCGGGTACGACGACAAGTGGCTGGGCAAGGTGCACCAGCACTACAAGGAAAAGCAGACTCTTGCGATGGCCCAAGCAAAGGGGTACGTGTTTCGAGGTAAAGAAGTCGTTCAGACGCCGAACGGACCGCAGATCCGCCTGCAGTTTGTCGCGCGATAGGAGCAAAGGCATGCAGCAGAAGACGATCACGGTGGTCATTGACGAGAATGGCAACAGCTCGGTGGACCTCGAGGGCTTTGCAGGCCGGGGCTGTGAGAAGGTGCTGAAGGACTTTCAGGGGGACGACCGCGCCAAAGTCCGGCGTAAGAAGCCGGTGTTCTTCAGCCAGGCAAGCCAGGCGCAAGGTCGGCAGTTGAAGTCGGGCGGGTGAGGACCGCCGGTCTGACGAGGAGGAGTCTGCGATGGTCGTTCTCACGTTCAAGACTCAGGACGATTGCGAACGCGAGGTGGAATTCGATGGCCGTGAGGAAGCGATCGCTCGAATGCACGACATCCCCTATAACGTGCTCGAATACGCGCACGTGCATGACGAAGGCGGTGATCTGGTTGCAGAGCGGTGATGATGCAACATGTGGTTCCCTTCGTCAGTGACGAACCAAGCGGGCACGTTTCGTGGTTTCAACGGGAGGCGGCGAGAATCTGTTCTGGAATCACGAGCCCAGTCGTAGAGTCGGTGGACATGCGCCGACATCCGGCGGCGAAATCGGAGAAGCGGCGGGCGGTCGAGCCGTCGTACAGCCGAGCCGCCAACGGGAGGGGGCGGTATGCTTCTACATGCTTTCGTGCCGGCAACCCGAGCAAACGGACCGGGACTGCGGGCGGTCATCTACTTCCAGGGGTGCACGTTAAATTGCAGCGGCTGCTGGAATAGAAGAACGCACAAGTTCGAAGGCCAAGAGGTGGCCGTGCGAGATGTAGCGCAACGGTTTGAAGAAGCACGCCGCCTGGAGATACTTGAAGGCGTTACGTTCTCGGGCGGCGAGCCGATGCAACAAGCTGAGGCGCTGCTCAACCTGATGGATGCGATCCGCGAAGAGGCGCCATCCGTGAGCTTCGGCGTTTTCACCGGATACACGGAAGCCGAACTGGCAACTGGGCAATACCTGACTCGCCCGAAGGCGACACCGGAGCGCAAGCAGGATTTGTGGCGCGGGGTTCAGAAACTGCTCGACTTTGCGGTTATGGGCCGTTACGACGAAACACAGCCAGCGATGGAGCCGCTACGAACAAGCTGGAATCAGAGGCTAGTCTTGTTCAGCGACCGCTATCAGGTGGCCGACTTCGGCCCGCAACTTATCGAGATCAGCGTTGGCAGTACGGGGAAGACCGTTCTCACAGGATTTCCGGTGCTCGGCATTCCCACTTGAGGCAAACCAGCCAGGGATAGGCGTCAACGCATGGCGCTTCCGGCAATCCCACCTCCAACAGCGGAACTGTAAAGAGTCACGGGTCGGCGTCTGTGCCCGAATGCAAAGAGGCTCGAGCGCTGCGGAACTGCGACCTTGAACTCGTCGAAATCTCGCGAGGCGGCCTCAGGTGAACTGGAGTCATCACACCTCTCGTGTACTTGGGGCACAGGGACTGCCTTGAAAGCGGGCGTTCGTCCCGGGAAGGAATGGCATCGAAGGAGTCGACGAGTCCTGCTGCCACACCCGGGCGGCTGAGACACCTCGATCACGGTAATAATCCTTCAACCATACGTCTGGGCTAGCGGGGATCGAATTCGGCGCCGCGCAGCGCGTCGACGCCACGGAGAGCGCCGGCGAGTTGTGCGGGCCGATGCTCGTTTTTCAGGATGCGATTCCCGACACAGCGTGGAGTTTCCGGGATCGAGTGATGAACAACAGGAAAGGAGAAGCAGGAAATGGCAGCGATGCCGATGGCTTTAATTGAAGTTCGCAATATGGGCCAGGATCTGGCCCAGAAGACCGTTTGTGTCAAGGTCCGGCTCGGCCGACTCGGGAACACGCGGAAGGTCAGCAATTCACAGGTCGAGGTAGACACGGACAAAAGTCTGATCCGCGTCTCGAAGCATCTCCTGGATTCCCAGGAACTGCGCGTGATCGCCAATTTCGACGGCGAGGTCCGGCGCTACCTCTACGACACCTGCCTGCCATTTGATGCAGGAATTCACCTTTGCCCGCTCGGACTGTTGGAGCAGATCGAGGGAAAACTGCGGGAGTTCGGAACACGCAGACAAGAGTTGGTGAAGGCGTTCCTGGCAGCGTACCCGACGCTGTGTCAGGAGGCCGCGAAACGGCTGCGATCCCTGTACAACCCGGCGGATTACCCGCCGCTCGAGTACGTGGAACAGCAGTTCACCTTCATCTGGCAATACATCAGCTTCGGTGTTCCAGACCAACTGCGCGAAATCTCGACGAAAATTTGGCAGGAAGAGCGCGAGAAAGCGGCGCAGGTGATGGCGGAGGCGGGCCTCGAGATCCAGCAGGTGCTGCGAACCGCGATGGGCGAGTTGGTGAAACACATGCGGGATCGGCTCAAGGATGGACCGGACGGCAAACCCTTGCGGTTCAAGGAAACTACGGTTTCGAACCTGGTGGACTTTCTTGGCACGTTCAATTTCCGAAACGTCACCGACGATGCTGAGCTGAAATCTCTGGTGGACAGGGCCCGAACGATGCTGGCGGGCGTCAGCGCCGATGCACTCCGGACGGCCGGTGATCTGCGCGCGAAGGTTCAGCAAGGCATGGCTGACCTGGCGGCCGAACTCGACACGATGATTGTGAAAACACCGGGCCGCAAGTTCCGCTTCAATGAGGACTGACCGGCCTGGAGGAAGGAGGAACCCCGATGGCGCTCGACGCAGGATTTGTCGCTGGTGTCTTGGAGGGTATTGAGGGCACGCTCGACGAAGTGATCGAGCGCCTCGACAATTCCGAACTCAAGGCCAGCCTGGATGCCCTTCAGACGACCGTGACGGCGCTTCGGGTTTCGATCGAGCCACCGACCCGCGGGCCGGAAGGCAACGAAGAATCCGAAGAGCCGGTGACCCTCGAAACGGCGTAAGCCGACCCCATCCATTAATGCCCGAGGGCGTTCTGCCCGTAGGGTCAATCTCAACAATCTGGCCGCACTGAAAGCCCGTAGGGAGCTGTGTGTCCGAGCGGGCTGTGCGTTCCGTACGAACAACTGAAAGGAAGGAATGCCATGCTGGGTTTGAACAACATCCAGATCATAGGAAACCTGGGCAACGGGCCGGAAATTCGCCAATTGAACGGCAACAACGGCCAGGTGGTCAATTTCTGGGTGGCCGTCAACGAGAGGTGGAAGAACCGCGAGGGCGAGTCCCAGGAGCGGACCACGTGGCTCCGAATCGTCGCTTTCAACGGGCTCGGGCAGGCCTGTGCGGACCACCTGATCCGAGGTTCCGCCGTCTATATCGAAGGCCGTCTCCAGATCCGCACCTACGAAGACAATGCCGGTCATGAGCGCACTTCGGTCGAAGTGGTCGCGTCCAAGATTCGATTCCTCGGCAACGGGAGCAATAACGGCGACGAGAAGCGACCGATACCCGGCCAACCCAGGACCAGGAAGGCGCAGCCTTCGGCTCCACCGGATGATTTCGACCAAGCCGTGAATTCGGACGACTGTCCGTTCTGACTTGGGTACTTGGGGGAGTGTCCAGTTTCTTGCGCCACTCCCTCGGCGCTTCACACGAGCGTCGATCAGACTCGACGCCTGCGGATGTTGCGCGCCTCGTGCGCGAACACATGCTTCCCGCACTACTCCGGAGGGATTCCGATGTTCCCGACTGTCAGGCGCAGTCTGTTGCTCCAGCTCGATGGCAAGTTGCCCAATCTCGCATTGATGCGTTTGAGCGCGTTCTTGAAGCAGCGAGGTGAGGCGATCGAGTTCCGGCGCATCAGTTCTCCGCTGATGCTTGAGCATGGCTTGTTTGACGAGGGCTGGACGTCAGTGTATGCGAGCCTCATATTCGAACGTACCCGGCCGATTGCGGAACGCCTTCGACAGATCTATCCAGGCGCGATCATAGGCGGAACCGGGTGGGACCGGCGCACTCGGCTGGAGCAGATCGGAGTTACCACGCAGGCGCTCGACTACTCGCTTTATCCCGATTACCCGCACTCGATTGGGTTCAGTCAACGGGGATGCCGGTTGCGGTGTCCGTTCTGCGTGGTTCCCGACAAGGAGGGGCGCGTCACGGAAGAGCGCGCTATCGAAGAAATCTGGCGGGGAGATCCCTATCCGCGCAATGTCCTGCTACTCGATAACGACTTTCTCGGCGCGCCGCAGTGGCGCGAGCGCGTGGAAGAGCTCCGGGCCCTCTGTGCCAACATGACTGAGACACCTGCCCCGCCCGCAATTACTGACCTTTCAGGGGGCGGAGAGATGAGGCATCATGGTAGGCGATTTGAAGCTCAATGGAGATTCCCGCATAGTCGGGTTGGCGGCCCTGGAGCGGAGGGAGGGCGAGCGTAGCGAGACCTCCCGTAGCGGAGGGGCTGCCAACCCGAGGCGAGCCGCGGCCCCGCCGGCTCCCGACCCCGAAGTCGTGGCCAAAGCCCAGCGCCGCAGGTTCACCGCCGAGTACAAGCTGGGCATCG
>JADLBD010000222.1 GCA_020847975.1 Bryobacterales bacterium
CGGGCGGCAAAGTAGTCGAGAAACTTTTGTCTGATTTCGTGACCGGTCACAACGCTATTTTCCCATACCGGCCCCAACCGCCGATCTTCCGCAGTATAGTGTCAGAAAGGACTATGCCCATGCCCTGCACTCGACGTCAAATGCTCAAGGCGGCCGCGGCCGCTCCGTTTCTGCGGGAACTCGCGTTCGGCGCACAGACGGTTTCCAAGGCCTCGCCCAGTAAACTCGGTATCCCGGGGCTGTTTCCCGGCAAGGTGATCGGCGTCGAAGATCAGCGCTCCATTGTCTCCGGCAAATACAACGCCGAAGCCGTGGACGCGATGATGCGCCGCGGGATGAAGGAACTCACCGGCGCTGACGATTGGACCGCCGCGTGGAAGCTGTTCTTCCAGAAGGGCGACGTTGTCGGCATCAAGGTGAATCCCGTCGGCCAACCCCTTGTCATCAGCGCGCCCGAAGTGATGCATGTCATCCTCGACGGCCTTGCCGCCGCGGGCATTCCCAACAAGGACATCATCGTCTACGACCGCTACCAGGATCAATTCTTCGGCGGCGGCTTCGACAAATGGCTTCCCGAAGGCGTGCGCACTTCCTATGCCGCGAAACATAACGACGGCATCCAGTTGGACATCAGCGGCTACGACCGCGATCACTACGTCGAAATGGCGCTCACCAACCCCGGCTACGCCAACGACGAGCGGGCGCGTAAGTCCTTCGCGTCCAATTTCATCACCAGACAGGTGAATAAAGTGGTCAATCTGTGCGTCCTCAAAGACCACCAGTCCGCCGGCATCACGCTCGCATTGAAAAACCTCTCGCACGGCATGGTGAACAACGTGAGCCGGTCCCACTCCACTGTTTCGCAAAACGCCTGCAACGCTTTCATACCCGCCATCGTCCAGATGCCCGTCATTCGCAACAAGGTGGTGTTGAACATCCTCGACGGCGTCAAAGGCGTCTACCACGGGGGACCCGGAGCCAGGCCGGAGTTTGTCTGGGAACACCACACCATGTATTTCGCCACCGATCCCGTGGCCATGGACCACGTCGGCTGGACGAAGATCGACGAAAAGCGGCTGGCCGTGGGGAAAAAGAAGCTGGTGGAAGATACTCCCGATCAGTTCAGCACATACATCCACCGCCAGCCCGAACATGTCGAGATCGCCGGCGCTCTCGGACTCGGCGTCTGGGAGTGGAACAAGATCCAATACCAGCAGATCAAGCTCGGTTAATCCGAAACACTCCGAAAGACTCGTCACTTCATGATCCTGTCCTGACGCGGACATCGCGTTCCCAGTAGGGCGATGTGCGCCCACAAACGAATCATGAAGGAATGCATGTTCAGAACTTTGTTCGGAATCACTTTTTTCGCCGCGATTGCGGCAGGCGGCAGTTTTTTCCCTCTTCAGCAGGGGAACACCTGGATATATCGCGAGGCTGGAACCGGCCAGTCCTTCACCGTCACCGTCGGTACGCCGGTGCTCATGAACGGACGCGTCTACCACACCATCCGCGGCTACACGTCCGCCCGTCTGCTGGCGCGAGTGGATGAGCAGAACAATCTCGTCCGTGTGAACGAAGAAACGGGCGCGGAGCAGGTCATCACCTCGTTCACCCCCTTCGAAGGTGGCTGGTGGCAGGCTCCTTCTCGTGAATGCGACCAGGAGGGGCAGACGCTCGCGCAGCGGGGCGTATTCGACGGGGCTGCCGGTCCGTTCGAGGATGTGTTGCAGATCCGCTACCGAACTTTCTCCTGCGCCGACGCCGGAGCGGAATCGGAGCAGTATGCCGAAAACATCGGCATGGTGCGCAGGATCAGCCAGTCCTTCGCCGGGCCGAAACGATTCGACCTCGTCTACGCTCGCGTCGGGCAGGTACAGATCAACGCCGCGCCCAATGCCCAGTTCTCTGTCTCCGTACAGATGACGCGGAACTCGCCCGCCCTCGAAGCAACTCTGCGCCTGCGCGCGAACTCCCCGCTGCCCGTGAAGCTGACGTTCCCCTCCAGCCAGGAATACGAAGTCCTCCTGCGCGACGAAACGGGAAAGGTGATCTGGAGATGGTCAGATGGGCAGATGTTCGCCCAGGCCTTCCATGAAAAACAGGCCGCCGTCGAGTGGACCATCCCGGTGTCGATTCCGCGGCCCGCGGGCGACCCGCAACCGGGCAACTACACCCTCCAGGCCTGGCTCACCACCACCGATGCGAACCCCCAATTTGCGGCCACTGTCCCGTTGACAATCACGCCTAACGCGCAGCCGTAAACGATCCCACCAAGCGGACTGCCAGTCCCTCCATCTCTCCCGGAGTGATTGCCGGTCCGCCCACACCGACTCCTGACTCACACCTCGATCTGCGGACGCGAAGGCTCCGGCCAGTCGAGGTGGAAGAACTTCCCGCGCGGCTGATCCACGCGCTCGTAGGTGTGCGCTCCGAAGTAGTCCCGCTGCGATTGCAGCAGGCTCGCCGGCAGCCTCCCGGAACGATACCCGTCATAGTACGCCAGCGCCGAATAGAACGTCGGCGCGGCCACTCCGTTCGCTGCCGCCTGCCCGATCACCATGCGCCAGTTGCTCTGGCAGCGGTCGATCTCGCTCTTGAAATAGGGATCGAGCAGCAAATTCGCCAGATCGTGGTTGCGTTCGTAGGCTTCCGTAATCTTTTGCAGGAAGCGCGCACGGATAATGCAGCCGCCGCGGAAAATCTTCGCAATCTCCCCAAATGGCAGCTTCCAGTTGTACTCTGCCTGCGCCGTGCGCATCAGTTGAAAGCCCTGCGCGTAAGCGCAAATCTTCGAACAGTACAGCGCGTCATGAATCGCCTGCACGAACGCTTTCCTGTCCCCCGAAAAGCTCGGAGCCGGTCCGCCGAGCAGTTTCGATGCCGCTACGCGTTCCTCCTTCACCGCGCTCAGATAACGGGCAAACACCGCCTCCGCCACGGTAGGCGCGGGCGTCCCCATGTCGAGAGCGCTCACCGAAGTCCACTTCCCCGTGCCCTTCTGCCCGGCGGTATCGAGCACCACATCCACAAACGGCCTTCCCGTTGCGGGGTCCTTCTGCTGAAGGATATCCGCCGTGATCTCGATGAGGAAGCTGTCGAGCACGCCGCGGTTCCATTCCGCGAACACCTCGCTCGCCTCCGCCGGCGTCATCCCCAGCACCCCGCTCATCAGCGCGTAGGCCTCGCAGATCATCTGCATGTCGCCGTACTCGATGCCGTTATGAACCATCTTCACGTAGTGGCCCGCGCCATCCGGACCGATGTGTGTCGTGCACGGCACTCCGCCCACCACCGGCTTGCCGGGCTTCGCTCCTTCGAGCGGCTTGCCGGTGACCGCGTCCACCTTCGCCGCAATGGCCTTCCAGATGGGCTCGATCTCCTTCCACGCCGCTTCGTCTCCACCCGGCATCAGAGACGGGCCGAATCGCGCCCCCTCTTCCCCTCCCGATACCCCGGACCCGACAAAGCGCAGCCCCTTCGCCTTCAGCGCCCGCTCGCGCCGGATGGTGTCCATCCAGTGCGCGTTGCCTCCATCGATCACAATATCGCCCGCTTCGAGCAGCGGCGCCAGGCTGTCGATCACGGCATCGGTGGGCCCGCCCGCTTTCACCAGAATGACGATCTTCCGCGGACGCTTGATCGAGGCGACAAGGCTTTCCAGGGTTTTTTCGCCGTTCAACCCGCCGGGCGTTTCCGGATTTTCAGCGATGAATTTCTCCATCGTCTCCGTCGTGCGGTTATAAACGCTGATCCGGAAACCATGGTCGGCTATATTCAAGGCGAGATTCTGGCCCATCACGGCAAGACCGATGAGACCTATATCGGAAAGTTGTTGAGACATAATGATAGAACCCAAATAAGCATTTTATCGGTTGCCGCGATTGCTTGCTCGCCTCAGTTGGCCACGCTGAGCTTGATCTCCCCCACACCGCCCCGCACATCCATGTGAATCGCGGGCTTGCCCTCTTCGTAGGCGCTGTTGTAGTAGCGCCCGTCCCGCTTGTCGAGTCCCCTGGCATTGATGCTCCCGATGCCGCCCCTTGCGTCAACCACCGCCCCGAAATCTTTCGGCAGAATAATCCGCGCCTCCCCCACCCCGCCGTGCACTTGCATGTTGACGTCCTTCGCGTATTTCCCCGCGGCGTTCAATTCCAACTCGCCCACCCCCATGTGCACTTCGAGCGACCGCAGCGGCACTGAGGACACATCCAGATCCGTCTTCCCGGCTCCCAGATGCGCCGTGAGGTCCACCGGAACCTTCGAACCCAGACGCAGATTCCATTCGTTCGTCATCTTCCCGCCAACCGCGGTCTTCTTGCGGGACTCGACGGTAAGCCGACCGCGGAAGCCGGTGACGTCGTACCGCACCACGGGCCTGCCCACCGCCTCCGAATACCGGAACGTGGCATCCAGCAGCTTCGATCCCCCGCCTTCCAGCCGCAACTCTCCCGCTCCCATCCGGATATCCACGGACACATTTTCCGCGGTGCCGGCTTCCACTGACTCCCGCGCGGTATGCACCGGCCCCGGATCGGATTCAATGACAAGGCACCCCGTGGTTGCCAGCAGAACTGGCAGCATCGCGAAGCCAATAGCGGCGGTGCGGTTCATGATGACCTCTTTCCCTTGATTCTAGTGACTATTACGCACAGGCGTGAGCGGAAGTTCATCGGAGTATGTTATTGAGGCTCCAATCCAGGTGCGGGACGCCCTCCCCGTCGAGCACCGCCGGCTGCCGCGGAATCCGCCACGCCTGTTGGTCACGGCTCGCACGCGGCGCTCATACACGAGGTTCGGGCTCACAGGACCGCCATTGCATGCCCCAGCGCAAGCGTCACGTTTCCGCCGGACTTGTCCCAGCAGGCCCCTGACCAGCAACCCGGCGTTCTCTATCGCGCGGCTTCGTGCGTACGGAAAGAGGTACATCCGCTTCAGGCCGGAAGGGGATCCGCGCGTAAAGAGGTGCGACAAACGGCCCCCCCGCGGCGTAGAATTCTGACTCACCTACCCTCATGTGAAGTTGTCCTAGAACCGGAAATATCCGGGGACACTCACCCTATTCCTTCCTTGGACGCAGCCGTGAATCCGAAGAGAGGCACTCAGAAGAAAACTCACTATGAATAGTAAGTAGCAACATGGCAGATGGTTAAGGGTTTGCGCCGGCAGGCCCAAGGAGAGGCAGGTCATAATCGTGTCAGAGCCAACTTCACGTGCCTCGACTCCTCCCGCTAGTGGGTATCGTGGTGATGGTGTTTCTTCAGAAAGGGGTCCGGTCAAGGCGGCCCGTTTGATCCGCCCCATGCGAGGCCGATCGCGTGCGCAATTGGTTCAAGCCGGTGATGGCAATTACTACGTAGTCAAGTCACCGGGAAATCCCCAAGGAACCGAGTCCCTCATCAACGACATGATTGCGATGACGATTTTCAAATCGTTATCCATTGGCTGCCCCAGGGTCACAACTGTCGAAGTGGACGCGCCAATGTCAGGAGTCTATGAGTCCGTACCCCTCTACCTTGCGGCAGGAGTACACTTTGGCTCCGCGGTAGCTGTCGATCCAATCGAGCAAAGTATCTATGACTTCCTGCCCGCGCCCGTGCTCGCACGTGTATGGAATCTGGATTCCTTCACCGGGGCGCTGATCGCCGACAGGTGGATGGCCAATATCGATACTCCCCAGGCGGTTTTTCATTTCACCCAAACCAGCGGCCGAGATTCCGCCGGAATTCCCACTCGCATCCTGGTGGCACTGCACATCGACAGAGGAGAGATCCTAGGAAAAAAGTGGCGCTTCAAGGAAGCGCCTACAGCCGGAGTTTACATTGACCACGGCGTATACGTGCGGGTGCGGTCGTGGGCAGACATTGCTCCGTGGATTGGACAAATCGAGAAAATTGGCCCGGCGGCAATCAGCAAGGCGATCAAAGCAATTCCAGAAGCGTGGTTGAGAGAGGTTTCGCGTAATGCGTTGGATGCGGCGCTGGAGCAACTCGAACGGCGCATTCACATCATTCCGGACCTGATGCGCAGCCTCATAGCCTCGCCAAATTCTCCGTTCAGGCGGTGGCGAGAGACGGATCCGACAGCAATGACACCTTCACAGTTGGACGATTCAACTTGACAAGGCGTTGGGAGCGGTAAGGACGCTGTGAGAATGGTCTCCCGGGTTATGGGAACAAGCCGATGAGGTGCGGTTGTTGGTGCCACCTTTCAGCGGAGTCTATACTGGGAGGCGATCATGACTGCGGAGAGGTACGTCCTGGAATTGCATTTGCCAAATCGGGCTCCACGCTGCGCGGGCGTTGTCCTTTGGGATGCCGGCAGCGATCGGGCAGTATTCGCCATGCGCCAGGACTGGGCAAAGGGCGCGGACCCCGCAGATTACGAGATCCTAACACATTACGAAGAGATGTTTCGGCAGCACATTGCCCATCTTGGGGGGCGTTGTTTCGTTGAACAGTTATGCGTACAAGCCTCCCATGTGCTGAGGTTGCGCGAACCGGAGAAGATTGAAATCTCAAACGCCGAAGACCTGGATAGCGAAGCGCAGATCCAGTTAGCTCTTCTGGAGATATGGCAGTGAAACGCCGGCTGCCGCCTGGCTGCGCCATTTTACCCTGCAGTTTTCACGCTTCTAAATCTCAGTCTCGCTCGTCTCGCTCAGATCCAACCGTCAATTATGCGCCAAGCTCCTTAACTGTAAAGTGCGCAGCATGCCGGCCACACGGAGGTAGTGCGTTGAAGCCGCAAGAACTCTCGACAAAAGGCTCTCCAAAGAATGCTGAAGCTACTGAGAGAGAATCCAATCCATGTGCAGGACGCTCTCCCCGTTGAGGACCGCCGCCTGTTCCAGAATCCGACGCGCCTGTTCGGCCACCGCCCGCACGCCGCGCTCATAGACCAGGTTCGGGTTCCCCGGACCGCCATTGTACGCCCCCACCGCAAGCGTCACGTTGCCGTCGAACTTGTCCAGCAGTTCCCGGAACAGCAGCCCGGCGTACGTGGTGAGCACCGCCGGATCCACTTCCTTCACGTCGAGCTTTTTCGGCGGCCGCAAGTGCTCGGGCAACAGGCTGTAATCCCGGTCATCCTTCAAGTACAGCTTGTGCGCATGACGCAGAGTCTCGACGGTGATCTGCCATACCCCTTGCGATTCATTCAGCACCCGCACCCTCCCGCGCCGCCGCTCGAGGACGATATCGTCCTTTGCCGGGCGCCGCTTCCACACGGAATGCCCCAGGTCCCCCCGAACGTTCATGTAGTTGTTCTCCATCGCCCCGATCCCGGCGAAAAAGTCGATGGGCAGGGAATAGAAATCGGCTACGGTGATTATATCGGCGGCGAGCCGGGCCGCCCTCTCCTTCGTGAGAATTTTCGGCGCCGATTCCTCGCCGCTGCGTACCCGCGGGTCCGTCGCCGACTTGAAGCGGATGTACCTCTCTAAGTAGGCATGAAGCCGCGCCGGTGGAATTTGCTCCAGCTTCTGCTTCGCCGGCAGATGATAGGCGCCCACAAAGACCCGGCTTTGCTGCCGCCACTGCCGCACCCTCGACAGCGGAACCAGCCGCCACTCGAACCGCGGCGCCAGCCCGCCCGCTTGCGCTTCCGCGAGCGCGGCAATGCCCTCCAGGACATCCTCCGGCAGCCGCGCTCGAACCACGTACCGCCCACCGTCATACGTCAGCATCACTTCCATCTTCGCCGCGCGCGGCAGGTGCGCCATGTATTGGAACATCATGTAGCTGAACAATTCGTCGCGAAACACGGCCAGTTCGCTCACCAGCGCTCCTCCCGGATACACCAGTTTCAACCCCTGGCCGCTGAATTCGCACACCGGAGCCATCGGGATTCGCCGCGCCGGCAGTGGGTCCACTCGCATGCTGTAATAGACCACGCCCCCAACCAGAAGCAGAATTCCCGCCGGAATCAGGACGGTGCTCGCGGGCGGACGTTTCCTCATGGCGATAAGCAGGCGAAGCCAAAGCAGGCGAAGCCATCCCCGCTTGACTTTTCCAGCCGACCTATTTTATCGTGCAGATTCGACTTTGAGCATGGTCAAACTGCGGGGAGTTGATGGACAATTTCGGCGCTGAGCATTCCGGCGCCGCCAGGCGTCTCGATGTAGTCTACGATTCCGACCTGCAAAGTGTGGATTCAGCCGAGACATCCGTGCTTGAAGTTGCCCAGAGAATAGGCTTTGAAGAAGACGATCTTCACAGGATCGGCATCGCACTGCGGGAAGCCATGGTCAACGCCGTGGTGCATGGCAACAAGTACAGCGCTCAGAAGAAGGTACGCCTGTCCGCCTGGGACGATGGAGGAGCATTGAAGGTGGTGATTACCGACGAAGGGAACGGCTTTGACCTCTCCCGCGTGCCCGATCCGCTGGCGGAAGAAAACCTCCTCCGGGAATCCGGGCGCGGCATCCTGCTGATGCAGGCCTTTGTCGACGAATTCCAGGTGCGCCGTCTGAGCCCCGCCGGCACCGAAGTCACCATGGTAAAGTATATGGCTCCCAGGTAGAGAGCCGGTTTCCGGACGATTTCTTAGGAGGATCGAAGACTGTGAGCGTGAAACTCAACTCCCGCCAGGTTGGCGACGTAACTGTAATTGACGCTGCTGGACGCATCACCTTGGGTGAGGGCACCATCAGCTTGCGCGATTTGATTCGGGACACCCTTGGCGGCGGCCACAAAAAAGTGCTGTTGAACCTCGGAGAGGTCAACTACATCGACAGTTCCGGAATTGGTGAACTGGTATCCGCCTTCACCACCGTAACCAACCAGGGTGGTCAACTCAAGCTCCTGAATCTGAACAAGCGCATTCAGGATCTCTTGCAGATCACCAAGTTGTACACTGTGTTTGAAGCTCATGACGACGAGGCCGCGGCCATCCGCAGTTTTTCCTGAGTGTTCCCGCCTGCTGAGGCGGTCCCTCGTCCTATTGATATCGAAGGCGCAACTTCCCAGCCTGGCGCGGCGCGCCAGTGGAGTGTTGCGCCCTCTTGTTTTGCACAGCCGCCGGCCTGCGCGCCCTTCCCCTGAATCCGCGCCTGGTCATGAGCGCCGTTACCATCCATTGGAGTCTTGATGCCACGTCTACTTCTCATCACCCTCCTCCTGGCCGCCTCCGGCCTCGCCCAGAATTTCCATCTCAAAGATGGGGACCGCGTTGTCTTCTTCGGAGACAGCATCACTGACCAGCGCCTCTACACCACATTCGTCGAAACCTATGTGGTGACGCGCTTCCCCCGCTGGAACGTGACCTTCGTGCACTCCGGTTGGGGTGGCGACCGCGTTACCGGAGGCGGAGGAGGAGGCATCGATGAACGCCTCGACCGCGATGTCATCCCGTACAAGCCGTCGGTGGTCACCATCATGCTCGGTATGAACGATGGCCGCGTCCGCGCCTTCGACGGCCAGATCTTCGAAATCTATTCCAATGGCTATAAGCACATCGTCGAGCACCTGAAAGCCGCTGTTCCGGGCGTGCGCATCACCGCCATCGAGCCCTCCCCCTATGACGACGTCACCCGGCGCCCCTTGTTCCCAGGCGGCTACAATGCCGTCCTCCTCCGCTACGGCCAGTTCCTCGAGCAACTCGCCTCCGGGCAGGGCCTCACCGTCGCCGACCTCAACCGTCCCGTCACGGCGATGCTCGAAAAAGCGAACCATGCCAACCCCGAACTGGCGAAGAAGATCATTCCCGACAGGGTGCACCCGAGAGAGGCGGGCCACCTCATCATGGCCGAATCCCTTCTCAAGGGCTGGCACGCGCCCGGCCTGGTCAGCGCCGTCGAAATCGACGCCAGGGCAAAACGCGTGGTGAATTCGGAGAACACCGCGGTGATCAACGCCGGCTTTGGTCCCTCCGTGTCCTGGACGCAAACCGATGATGCGCTCCCCGTAGCGGTAGACATGGACGACGAAGTGATGGCGCTGGCGGTGAAATCCTCCGATTTCCTCGAGGCGATGAACCGGCAGGTGGTCAAGGTGACCGGCCTTGCTCCAGGGAAACATACGCTGCGCGCCGACGGCGAAGAGGTGCTCACCGCGGGCGCTGAAGAGTGGGCCCGCGGAGTGAATCTCGCCGGCTACAAGACCCCGATGTGGGAGCAGGCCGCGCGTGTGCATGGCC
Organism: Bryobacterales bacterium; assembly: GCA_020847975.1. GTDB lineage: Bacteria > Acidobacteriota > Terriglobia > Bryobacterales > Bryobacteraceae > CADEFT01. Next base: position 10,138 of record JADLBD010000222.1, read on the forward strand.
TCACCCTGAAGCGAGCCAACGCTCACAACGTCCGCTGGCGAAGCTTCCAGGTCCCCCTGCAATACGACAATCTTTCCAGCTTGCAGCCCACGCTCACTGCCATCGACGACGTGGATTCAGACCTCATGCGTGAGCAGCACGCCGCCGCGCAACCCAAGCCTCATCGCTTCGAACTGGTCCCCGGAGACAGCCAGTTTCATCCCATCTTTGACGGCAACGACCTGACAGGCTGGCACATCAGCCAGACCAACCACCACGGCAACACCCAGGGCTGGAAGATCGAATCCGGAGCGATCACCGCTACTCAGGACCGGCCGAAAAACGGCGGCATCCTCCTGACCAGCCGCAAGTACCGCAACTTCGAAATCTCGCTCGAGATCCGCCCCGATTACGGCTGCGACAGCGGCCTCTTCCTGCGATCGAGTGAAAAGGGCGAAGCCTATCAGGTGCTGCTCGATTACCTCGATGGCGGCGCAATCGGCGGAATCTACGGTGAGAAGCTGACCGGCGTGCAGGGCTTCATCCCACAATGGCAGGAAGTCTTCAAGCGCGGGGAATGGAATCATCTGAAGGCCCGCATCGAAGGCGATGTCCCGCACATTCAGGTTTGGCTGAACGGCATCCGCATCACCGATTGGCGCGATACCGCAAACCACGCCGCGGGCGGAGCCGTCGAGGGCATGGTGGCCCTCCAGGTACACGGCGGCAACCGCTGGATTCCCGGCGCCAAACACCGCTTCCGCAATATCATGATCCGGGAGTTGCCGTAATGCGAGCCGCTCTGCTCTGTCTTGCGGCCTTCACCCTCGCCGCCTCCGCCGAAACGCTCACCCTCAAGCCACAGCGCTATTACGAAACCTTTGCCGCGCATCCGCCCGCCGCGCGCATCCACCCCGGAGACACCGTCATCACCAAGCTGCTCGATTCCCGCGGGCGCGATGAGACGGGTAAACTCATCCACGATGGAGACAATGTGCTCACCGGACCGTTCTACATCGAGGGAGCCGAACCCGGCGACACGCTGGTCGTGCGCCTCGATCAGGTGCGGCTGAACCGCGACTGGGGCTGGAACGGCGTGCGCATCGCCCTCGATGCCCTGGCGCCCAACAGTATCGAGGGGCTCGAGTCGGCGCAGTGTTGCGACGAATGGCTCCAGCCCGGACGCCGCAACGCCCTCAAGTGGATGCTAGTGCCCCCGTCCGGCGCAGTCCGTCCCTCCCGCGCCCTGGGCAACAAGGTGAAACTCGAGTTCGCTTCCCATCCCTCGATCGGCTGCATCGGCGTCGCCCCTCCCATCCAACAGGCCATCTCCTCCGGGCCCATGGGTTCCTACGGCGGCAACCTCGATTACAACCGCATGGATGAAGGCGCCACCGTGTATCTGCCTGTCTTCGTCAAGGGCGCCTACTTCATGGTGGGCGACGGCCACGCCGGCTTCGGCGATGGAGAACTGCTCGGCCAGGGCACCGAGACCTCCATGAACGTCCAGTTCACCGTGAACCTGCGGAAGGGCCATCGCATCCAATGGCCGCGCGTCGAACATGCCGGCTCCATCGAGACTCTGGGAGCCACCCCCGGAGCCCTCGAACGCGGATTCCGCGAAGCCATCAGCGAAATGCTCCGCTGGCTGCGCCAGGACTACGGCCTCTCCCAACAGGAGGCCCACACCTTTCTCGCCATGTCCACGGAATTGAAGGTGGCTTCCTGGTTCGGCACCGCCCTCTGCAAACTCCCGAAAGACAAACTCCCGCCGCGCGGCGGAAATTAAACCACCCGCAGCCGCCTCCCCCGCACTATCGTCGCCCGGCTCACGAAGCGCTTCGGCGCGCTCACCGCGTTCCGCTGCGAATCGACCAGCCGGAACTGCCCTTCCTCCATTTCGAGCAGCGCCAGGTCCGCCGGACCTCCTACCTTGATCTGCCCCATCCCCTCGACGCGGTTCACCACCTTCGCTGGATTGGCCGTTGTCCGCAGAATCACATCGTCCACGCTCATCCCCAGATACAGCAGCTTCGACATCGTCGTCGGCATGTCATACACCGGCCCGCTCAGGTTGAGATTGTAGATGTCCGTCGAGATGGAATCGCAGACAAAGCCCGCGTCGAGCGCTTTCTTCGCCGCCGCGAAATTGAAACTCCCCAGCCCGTGTCCGACGTCGAACCAAACGCCTCGCTCCCGCGCTTCCCGCACCTCCGGCTTCACTTTACCCGCCGCATCGACGATGCTGAGCGAGTGGCCGTTGTAACAATGCGTCACCACGTCCCCTTTCTTCATCAGCGCCATCACCTCGGCGGTTGAGGGCGGCGCGAAACTGATGTGCGCCATCAGCGGCAACTGAAACCGGTCGCAGAGCTCGCGAGCCGCTTTCAGCATCTCGAGGCTGTAGCGGCCGTTCATGTTCGAGCCCACCTGGAACTTGACTCCCAGCAGGATGTCGCGATTCTTCTCCACCGTCTTTCCCGTCGGTTCGATGCCGCGGCGCACGTACTTGATGACGTCCTCATCCGGATTGCGGTCATTCGGGTAGAGGTAAACGTAACCGTAGATGCGCGCCTGCGCGGGTTGCACGATGAACCGCCGGAAGCCCGCCGCCTGATCCCAGGCAAAGCTCCCGGCATCCACCCACGTCGTAACCCCGCTGCGCGCGGCGATGGGATCGGCCTCCACCCCCAGCCCCGTTGCTGAATGAAAACAATGCGTGTGCAGATCCACCAGCCCCGGCGTCACCAGCAACCCTTTGGCGTCAATCGCCTCAACCGCCTGCGCGGGGTCGATGTGATCCGCTATCGCCGCGATCTTGTCCCCGGCGATGCCGATATCCGCCTGCCGCCGCAGCGACTGCGAAGGATCCCGCAGTTCTCCGTTTCGAATGACCAGGTCGTACGGCAGCCACCGCCGCTGGCCCAAGACTGGAGCCGCGGCCGCCAGACCGAGAAAGGTTCGTCTCTGCATATCCGTTTGATCATATGCCAAACCAGACAAATCCGGAGCGGCCATTCCCTTGGGCTCCGCCTCCGGAGGCTCACACACGCCATGTGGCCCAATTGGCCTTTACTTTCGGAGATGCTTGTATTATTTTGTTAGCCACGATCACTTCGTGACTGAAAGGGCACAGAATGTCATACTCGCGGGTCTTAACTTTGGCGTGCTTGTTATGGTGTTGTTGCTCACTCCCGCTCAACGCTCAGACAACCTTCGCGACGATCACGGGTACGGTGTCCGATCCTACCGGCGCCGTCATCCCTAACGTGAATATTACAGCTGTCCACATCCAAAGCAACTATCGGTACACGACCAAGTCTAACGAGTCGGGGAACTACATCCTTCCACAACTTCGCGAGGGTGAATACCGTCTCATGGCTGAGGCCGCCGGCTTCAACGAATTCGCTTCCCAGAACCTGCAGTTAATGGCGCGCGACGTCCGCCGCATCGATATCCTCATGGAACTCGGCGCCGTCTCATCGAAGATCGACGTTAGCAGCGAAGTGGCTCTCATCGAAACTGAGACTACCCGCATCGGCGACACGCGAAACGCTGAAGCCCTCAAGTCTCTTCCGTTGAACGATCGGTCCATGTACAGTTTCCTGCAACAGATTCCAGGCATGTTGGTGATGACCGGTGGCAATGCCTATATCCGCTTCGCGGGCAGCCGCGGCAACCAGGAAAACGAGACAGTCGATGGAATCAGCTTCAATAACCTCTATGACGGCAGCCTGATCGGGCCATTGGCTGATTTCGTCGAGAGCGTTCAGGAGATGCGCGTCGACCTCGCCAACAACACATCCGAATTCGGTGCTCTTGGCCAAGTCACTCTAGTGTCGAAATCCGGCGCCAATCAGGTCCACGGAAGCGGGTTTGATTACTATTCCACCGCCGGACTGAATGCCCGAAATCCCTTTGCGCCCTCCCGAAGTTCCTACGTCCGGCACTGGCCTGGGGCTTCGATTGGCGGCCCGATTTTCCTGCCTCACATCTACAGCGGCAAGAATCGCAGCTTCTTCTTCTTCTCGTATGAGACGCTCCAGGGCGGCGCCGTGCAGGATCTGCTGAATCCCACTGTCCCCCTGCCCGCTTGGCGCCAAGGCGATTTCTCCCGCCTGCTGCCCGTTACCGCTATCCGCGATCCGTTTTCTTCTAATATCCCGTTCCCGAATAATCGCATACCCAACTCTCGCATCAATGCTGTTTCTCAGAAAATACAGGATCGTTTTTATCCACTTCCCAATCAAGGCATTGATGATGTGCTCGTCAGCCAAAACTTCAAGCTCCTCGGCCGCCGCGCCTTTGACTCCGACACGTTGTGGACCACCCGTATCGACCATCGGTTCTCCGAGCGCTCTTCCGTTTTTGCCCGCTACACCTGGGAGCGCCAGTATGTGCGACCGTTCGAGGGCAATATGCCCACCATCGGCCAACGGTGGCAGCAACGCGATACACGCGGCCTGAACGCCTCCTGGTCACGGACCATCCGTCCCAATCTGCTCCACGAATTGCGAGGCGGATTATCATTCAATGACAACCCACGCGAGCCGACTACCAACGGTAAGGAACTGGTTACGCAGTTCGGACTCATCGGCCTCATCGATAACCTGCCTAATCTTCCCGGTATTCCCAAAGTGAATTTCAGCGGCATTGGGATTACCCCGATCACGGTCAGTCAGGAGTGGCGTCATCCAGGATTTCGCAACCGCGTCTATCAATTCCACGATCAACTCACGTGGCTTCATGGCAGCCACAGCGTGAGGGCGGGTATCACCATCAGTCGCGTGGGATTTGGCGATGGGCAGGTCAACGCGTCGTTATTCGGCAACATGACCTTCTCTAACCGCTTCACCGGGCAACCGTACGCCGACTTCCTTCTCGGCATTCCCACAACGGTTTCACGCGCCTTTCCACCGCTCGAATACGGCCTGACGCGCTGGAGTGAAGAACTATTCTTTACTGACGATTTCAAGGTCACCAACCGCCTCACACTCAACTTGGGCCTGCGCTACGAATACAAACCATCCTGGAGAGAGGATAACGGCCTTCTCTCCATTTTCGATATTGGTTCCGGCAAAATCGTGGTTCCCGACGGATCCTTGAGCAAGATCAGTCCGCTGATGCCGCGCAGCTATGTAGATGTGATCGAAGCCAAACAGGCCGGGCTTCCAGGCGAGACGTTGCTGAAGACGGATCGTAACAATTTCGCACCTCGTATCGGTATCGCTTGGAGACCTTTCGGTAATAACACGGTCTTTCGCTCGGCATTCGGCATCTATTATGACGTTGTGCCGCGCACTACTGGTGCGGGCGGCGTGCCGTTCCTAATCAACGAGCCGGCCTATACCAATCCGCAGGATAATCCCACCGTGATCCTACCGCGTGTGTTTCCAACTGTCGCCGGTGGCGTAACCACTGTGGGTTTACCCAGCGCCATCAAGTCTGATCTTCGAATCCCCTATAGCATGCAATACAATGTGACAATTGAACATCAGCGCTGGGATACTGGATTCCGGCTCTCTTACGTCGGCACCAACACGCGCCAGGGTGAGTGGGCATACAACATCAATCAGCCACTTCCCGATAACCGCCCTTACGTGGACAAGCCGCGGATGTTCCCGCAGTATCCGAGTTTCAACTACCTGACTAATGGCGGCGGCCACCAGTATCACTCGCTCACGTTTGACGTGAAGCGACAGATGGTGCGGGGACTCCTTTATCAATTCTCCTATCAGTTGGCGCGCGACATCGGTGATCTCGAACGTGGTCAGACTCCCGAAAATGCCTATGACCGCAAACGCGAGCGCGGCGTCTGGCTCGATGTGCCCACACATCGAGTCACTGGCTCATTCATCTATCAGATACCAGTCGGCAAGGGCCGTAAATGGATGGCTGGTACGAATCGCCTTGCTCAAGCGCTGTTCGGTGGATGGGAGATTTCGAGTGTGCTGAGCTACTACTCCGGACGATTCATCACCCCGTTGTGGACCGGCCCTGACCCGACAGGGACCGCATACACTGCCAGCCGCACTCCGGCCAACGTCACGATTCGCCCGGACCTGCTCCGCGATCCAAATATTTCAAGCGATCAGCAACGCGTCAACCGGTGGTTTGACACTGCCGCGTTCGCCCCTCCGAAGGCGGGATCATTTGGTACTTCTGCTAAGGGTGTTATCAAGGGTCCAGGAGTCCAGGTGCTCAATGCGGGCTTCTCCAAGTATTTCAATCTTTACGAGCGGCTCCGGCTCCGGGGCGAAATCACTTCGACCAATGTACTCAATCATCCGAATTATTCCGAGCCGGGCTTGAATATCTCATCTCCGGAACTTCTCGGTGTGATCACCGGCGTTGGCGGAGTGGCGGCGTACGACCAAAGCGCACCACGTACTGTCCGTATGGGCGTTCGCCTTGAGTGGTAAAAGGAGTAATCACCAAATGCGTCGAAGTTGCACCCTTCTGACATTAGCGTGCCTGTTCATTGGAGCTTGCTCCAGACCACGCGGTGGCGACCAGAACGTGGAAGTTACCTGGGAGCTCGATGTAATCAACGCAGCCGCGGCTGACGGGCGGAACGTCGCTCTCCCGATTCTCAAATGCAAGTACAACGGCTTTGCCGAGGATGTCTCCGAGTATCGCGCCTGGGCGGTCAAGCGCACGCAGGATAATGCCAGCATCACCGCTACTGTCCCCTCTGCTGGGACCTTTTATCCCGCATTCATCTTCTATGACAGCGCGGGCGACGAGCGGATCGCGATCTCGATCAACGGCAAACATGTGGGAACAGCAGTCGCTGACGCGGATGACAATCGCCAGAAGCTCTACTTTCTCTCCGAGCCGCGGACCTTTCAGGGCGGAGAGACGATTGAGTTGAAAGCGCTCACCGGTTCGGGACAGTACAAGACAGAGGATCTTCTCCTGCTCAGGGAAAAACCCCAGTCCAAACAGCCGGTGTATCAAATCACCGGCCTCGGTGTTCGCGCCAATGAGAATTCCGCAAGTATCAGCTGGCTTACCAGTTGGCCCGCCGCAAGCGAGGTCGAAACAGATGATCCTTCCGTGAAGGCACGCGAGGAACTGGCGCTAAACAATCACCGCGTCCAGTTCAACAATCTGGCCGCGGGTCGCACCTATAAGTACCGGGTCACCGCCCGGTCGCGTGACGGTAAGGTGATTGCTACCGATTGGCAGACCTTCCGTACCGAACCACACCCCACTGTCACCGGGTCGGCTCGCAGGGAACGGCTTGCGCTCAAGTTCGAAAAAGGCGTCCTTCCTGTTACCGCCGGCATCCCCTTCGCCAAGGGCGTGCTCGGCTCGGATAACCATCTTCGGGCGGTGGATGCCGGTGGCGCTGAGTTGCCGTTGCAGACGCGTGTACTTCAGCACTGGCCCGATGGCAGTGTGAAGTGGGTCCTGCTCGATCTTGGAGCGGGCATCCCGGCCGCTACCGTCGAATACGGAACGGAAGTAAACCGCACCGCATCCCGCTCTCCGCTCAAGCTTACCGAGGACAATGATGCCGTGACGGTGGATACCGGGACACTGAAGTTTACCGTCAATAAGCGTCGGTTTGGCTTGCTCGATTCAGTCTGGCGAAATGGTGAGAAGGTGGTCGATAAGCCGGCCGAGTTTTCGCTGACCGGTCCGGATGGGGCCATCTACTCGAGCCTCGCCGCTCCCGATGAGGTAAAGGTGGAAGAGATCGGACCGGTTCGCGCGCTAGTTCGCGTGAGTGGACGGCACCAGACCGCTGACGGGAAGAAGCTCTTCCGCTACGTTGTCCGCATCCATGCCTGGGCCGGACAACCATATGTTCGGATCCAGCACACTTTCGAGAATGACCATACGGCAACGGATTTCATCGATATCAGAAGCCTCATTCTCCGTGTACCGGTCGCCGGAGAGGCGAGGAAATGGGCGCTTGCGGGAACATCCGGATTATTCAGCAAGACTACCGCTGCAGCCACGCTCCAGCAGCATACTGATGATCGTTTCACGTTGCAACCGGTTGGCGTACAGGGAAAACGCGCCCCAGGGATTGCCGAATGGAACGATGGAGCGCACTCAGTCACCTTGGCTGTCCGCGATTTCTGGCAGACTTACCCCAAGGACCTCAGAGTCAGACCCGATGGGTTCGAGCTTGCTCTCTTGCCCGGATTACGCCCGGATGAGTATGACAGCGCCAACGGCACTATCGACGAGCATCGCATCTACTACTATCTTCACGGCGGCGCATACAAATTGCGTCAGGGCATGACTAAAACGCACGACCTGTGGCTCGAGTTCGATTCTCCGCCGTCACAGGCGTCGATTCGCGGCGAACAGCAGGTTCGCATGGCCGCCGCCTCGCCCGATTGGTACGAACAAAGCAAAGTCTTTGGCGAACTCTCTGTTCCTCGTGCTTCGCCCGTGCTTCGACAGTACGATGACCTGTTCACCCAGACGTTTGCGGGCTATCTGCGCGACCGGGAGGGCAGTCGCGAGTACGGTCTCCTCAATTTTGGCGACTGGTGGGGTGAGCGCATCATTAACTGGGGCAATAGCGAATACGACACTCAGCATGCTTTTCTGCTTCAGTTCGCGCGCACGGCCGACTGGCGCTACTTCCGGGCGGCGGAAGAGATGGAGTGGCACAATCGCGACATCGATGCCATCCATTACCATGCTGATCCGATACAGGTCGGAGCAGTCTATGCCCATGCTATCGGCCACTCCGGGGATTACTACAAGGCTCGGCCCACCGCCGGAGCTCCTCCGGGTGGTTTCACGGCGGGTAGCCCGAAGAGTCATTTCGCCGCGGACCACACTTTCATTGAAGGCCACTTCGATTACTACTTCCTCACCGGCGATGACCGTTCCTTTCAAACCGCGCTTAGGACGGCTGATCGCTACGATAGCTATTTCACCAAGAATTACGATTTCAACAACTGCCGTCAGCCCGGCTGGCATCTCATCCTGACGATGGCAGCCTACAACGCCACCAACGATCCGTATTACCTTAACGCGGCGAAGATGATAGTGGAACGTGTTCTGGAACGGCAGACGCCGGACGGTGGCTGGAAGCGGCAGATGGTTCCTGGCCACTGCTTCTGTACACCGCGCCATCAGGGGAACGCCGGCTTCATGGTTGGGGTGCTTCTTACAGGCCTGCGCCATTACTACGAAGCCACCGGAGATGAACGCGCCGCCGAATCCATCGTCAAGGGTGCGCGCTTCCTGGTCAACGATATGTGGATCCAGGGCGTGAAAGGGTTCCGCTACACTTCTTGCCCGAAATCATCTTCAGGCTCGTGGTCGAACTTTCTGCTGTTCGACGGGCTTGTCTTCGCTCATCGTCGCACAAACGATCCACGGCTTCGCGAGGTGCTCCTGATCGGTACCGACGGGGCACTCGAGACGATGACCGAGGCGGGGAAGCGCGACGGCGCCGCCTGGGGCAAAGGCTTCACGCAATATACCCGTGTAGTTCCGCATTTCCTCGATCATCTGGCTTCACTTAAGGAGAAGGGGCGAATGCCGAGAAAGACCGACTGAATCCATCGCCCTCTCGAAGTGCGGAGGCTTGGAGATGCCTCACCATGTCCAGCAGGCATTCCTGAGGCGCGGATGAGCGAAGCTTTGGTAAGTACTCATGTCCGCATCTCGCCGGCCTAATAAGAGGCTGGGGCGGCAAGTCTGAGGAAGTGTTTCGTCTTTGCGTAAGTCCTCTGAGTTCGTCAGCACCCACTCCCCCGCACGCCCCGCTACAGTGGCAAAACCTCGAGCCGGTCGGCATCAAACCGCAGCCGCCTCTGCTCTACGTACGACTGCACCGCCAGCAGCGGCGGAAGCACCGAGATGCTCGCGATTCCCACATCGCCGTTCGGCAGCTTTCGCGACTTGCAGCAATCTAAAAAATTCCGCACATGGTCGGCCGTGATATCGCCCGGGATCTTCTCAACTTCCGGCGCTCCGCCTTTCGCCCTTGTGAACTCATAGCGGTTGCGGTTCACAAACAACCGCCCCTCCGAGCCGTGGAACGTGATCCCGTACTCCACATTCGCCCCATAGGCGTTCGATTGAAACAACGCGCTGAAACCGTTGTACTCGAACAGAGCATTACAGGTGTCCGGAGCCGTCCGCCCGTCACCGAGGTCCGTGTAGATCCCCCCGGCAAACACCGCGGAATTCGGCGCGCGCTCGCCCATATACATGTGGATGGCGTCCATCCAGTGGTGCCCGAAGTCGGTCATCTTCCCGCCGTTGAAATCGAGAAACGCGCGGAAATTGAGATACTGCCCCGGATTCCAGTCGCGATACTTCACGGGCCCCAGGAATCGCACCCAGTCCAGATTCGACGGCTTCCTCGCAGGCTCCGAAGGCAGCCGCCGGGGAACACCGCCATGCCATACCGCATCGATGTGGCTGATCTTGCCGAGCGCCCCGGACCGGACGTACTTTTCGCGCGGCTCCAGGTAGATCCGTCCGGAGCGCTGCTGCACGCCTACCTGGCAGATCCGGTCATGGATGCGCGCCGCCTTCACCATCAGCGGCGCTTCCTCCCGTGTCCGGCACATCGGCTTCTCGACATATACGTCTTTGCCCGCCTCCATCGCATCCACCGCGTGATCCTTGTGCCAGTGGTCCGGCGAGCCGATCAGCACTACATCCACTTCCTTCAGTTCCAGCAGCCTGCGGTGATCGCTGAACGTTCGCGTGTGAGGAGCCTTTTGCTGCGCCTCGTCGATTCGCACGCCGTACACATCGCACAGCGCCCTCACTTCAACATCGGCGTTCTTCTGGAACAACGTCATCACGTACGTGCCCCGGTGTCCGACGCCGATCACCCCCAATCCGGCGCGATCGTTCGCGCCCATCACTCTCGAATAGGACAATGCCGTCCAGGCGGCTGCCTTTACTCCGTCACGCCGGGTCATGATGATGAAAGCCTCATCCACAGTCTACAAGGCCGCGCCGCCGATCGGGAGCACGTCTCGCTGTTAGCTCTGTCAGTTGTCCGGCGCCGCCGGAACGGGCCATTCCCCAAGGCCGTTGGGTTCGGCCGGTCTGTTCTGGGTATCCATCCATGCCGAGCGCACCTCACCCGGCATGCCGGGCAGCAGACTCTCGACTCTCGATCGTATGTCCGCCACGATGCCCGGGTTCTCGTCGGCCGCACTGTAGCTCTCCTCGGGGTCCGTCTCCAGGTCGTACAATTCCGCATTCAACAAACGCAGGTTCATCCGACCTTGCTTGAGAGGCGGGATGAACGAGGGTCCGTTGTATCGCGCCATGTGCAGTTTCCAGCGTCCCAGGCGCGCGCATTGCAGGTTCCAGTCATTGAAATAGAGAAACAGCGGGCGATCGGCACTCTCGGCCTCCCCAGTGAGCACAGGCCAGATGTCGACGCCGTCCAGCGGATTCTTCGGCAATACCGAACCTGTCAGACCGGCGACCGTGGGCAACACATCGAGGAGCGTGGCAAACGACGGAACACGCTTGCCTGAGGGAATTTTTCCACGAAAGCGCGCGATAAACGGCTCGCGCATGCCTCCTTCAAAGGTTTCCCCCTTGCGTCCGCGCAGCTTCCCGGGACTGCCCTGGAAGAAGGGGCCATTGTCGCTGGAAAACATGACGAGCGTATTCGAGCCCAGGCCGAGGCCGTCAAGAGTCGAGAGTATCTGTCCCACGCTCCAGTCCATCTCCTCCACGACATCCCCATACAGCCCCAGCGAGGATTTCCCGCGGAACTCCTTCGATGCTGCGAGCGGAACGTGCGGAGCGGTGTGCGCCATGTAGAGAAAAAAAGGAGTGTCTTTGTTCTGTTGAATGAATTTCACCGCCTGTTGGGTGTAACGCCGCGTGATCGTGTCCAGATCAACAGGTGATTCGATGACGGTGGTCCCTTGCATGAGTATCGAAGGATATTGATCGTTGCTGTAAGGAATACCGTAGTACTCATCGAAGCCGCGCGCCGTGGGCAGGTACTGGGGTTGCGAGCCGAGGTGCCACTTTCCCACGCAACCGGTCTTGTACCCCGATGACTTCAGCATATCGGCCATGGTGGTTTCCGAGACATGCAGACCGGCTTTATCGGACGGCGAAAACACATTGGGCACTCCGCCCCGCACGCCGTACCTTCCCGTGAGAAGCGCGGCGCGCGATGCCGAGCACACGGGGCTCGCGGCGTAGAAATGCCGGAACAGAACGCCCTCTTCGCCCATCCCGTCCAGGTTCGGAGTGAGGATTTTCGAGCCGTAGGATCCAAGGTCGCCGTATCCCAGGTCATCGGCAAGAATCATCACAATGTTCGGCGGTTGCGCGGCCGCCCCCTTTCCCCGAATGGCGGAAAACGCCGCGCCTCCCGCCACAACCCGCGCAAATTCCCGCCGGCTGAATCTCATGTCCTTCTCCTTAGTTCGGCGCGTAAAGACTGGTCATGCGAAAGCTCCGGTAAATGAGAGTGTTCTGCTTCATCTGATAGGTAATTGCGCCATCCGCATTGACCTGAATGGAATATGCCGCAATCGAGTTGTCCGGCTCCATGACATAACCAGCATCAAAATGATAGCTCCCGTCGCGCAGCAATTGCGCGGAGCCCACGGCCACCGAAAATACCCCCAAGCCTGCATTTAATACGAAGTTCACGATGCGGCTGTCTTCATCGATATCCAGAGCCTGGCCGCGGCTCATCCCGATGCCTGTCCGCGCGAAGCGTGTGTTTCCATCATCGAACACAAGCAACCGGTTCGGATTGGAGGATTCGAAGTTTGCGTCATGCTGATGGGAAAACCACGGCCAGGGGTCCGCCGAGTTACACGTGAAGTCGCCGTCCTCGCCGAGCCGCCAAATGACGTGGCCGTCGCCGTTCCCGTTTTCGTAGTCAATCTTGATCAGCCAATCCTGGTGACGCGAGGAATAGAGCAACTGGCCGTCGGCAGTCTGTTGAACCGCATTGCCGTGAGTCCAGTCGTTGGCGGACGAAGCCAGATAGAAAGGAGGACAACCACTGCCGCTTGCCGCGCAGGTCTCTCCGAGAACCGCCGGGCGCGTAATGTCGAGCCAATCGAACGTATCCCAAGTCCACAGAACGTTCAGATTCTTATCGAAGACGATGATCATATCGCCGATGACATCAACGGGACCCGGGCCTTGTTTGTCTTGTTCCACCTGTTCCACGTCGGCAAGAGCCAGAATGCGGCCATCGGGCAGGGTTCGGGCCTCGTGGTGGAAACCGCTGATCTGGCGCTTGCCCATGGTCCGCAACTGCTCATTCACGCGTTCGGCATTGGTTTCGAGCACCGTCATCCCCACGAGATCGAACTTGAGGATCGCCTGCGCCGAAAGGGGTTGCTTGTCATCCTCGAGGATGCCCCAGAAATAGCCGCCAGGCTCGGGACGCGTGAGATAGTTCACCAGCGGCATGCTCCACAATAGGTTGCCCGCAAGGTCGGTAGCCACGCCGTTGCTGGTCAGAAGCACGGGATTCGTCGCGCCCGCGGGGGCTGGTGTTTGCACCGTGTTCGTGTAGGCCAATGCCGGGGCAGGTCCTGTGAGGAAAGCCACGTCGGAGCCGGTGACAAAAGCCGAACCCGTATCGAGGAAGGAATGCGCATTATAAGCGGTTTGCGCCTTCATTCCCGCAAGATAGAAGTTCATGCTGAGACCGCCGCCGCACCTTTTGAACTGCGTCGAGTTCGAAGCTCCGTCCGGTCCGCGAAAATCCACCCTCATGCGGCTCCCGGGCGCGCAGGCCGGCGCGCTGAACAGGAAGACCTGGGGATTCCCCGTGGCGTTCACCACGCCGCTCGCGCCGTTCACCCTCGATTCCATTTGGTAGATAATGGACGCACCGGCGCTGTCGCCGGTGTCAAGGTTTTTCGCCGCCGCCTCCAATTCGTAACCGCCCTCATGTTCCGCCGCGGTCCACGCAATCGCGCTTTGGGGGCCGTAGTCGCGAATCATCTCAAAATCACGGCCAATCCGGCGATACCGGAACCGGTAGCGAACGCGCTGCGAGGCCGGCGCATCGGAGGCCGCCGTAAACGTAACCATGGATCCAACCAGTCCAGGCGATGGCGCGGAAGGAGTCAATGAGACCGTCAGCGCCTCGATAGGCCACGTCGAAAGCAGGGAAAGCGCGCAGAAGATAACCAGCATAAAGTCCTCAATGAATAAGGCGTCTTCCAATCGGGTGGCGCAACTACCGTCCCAGGGGGAAGAATCATCCCTGAACTCCAGTATGAACACCTCGATCGGCGGGTAGCCTCTGAACCGAAGAGCCGATCTTCGGCTGCCTGGCGAGGCTCAAGTTTGGTTATGTGCCGTTTCCTGGCGTCCGCGGCCGGCGCATGGCGAATGGTGATTTATTCGTCCGCCACCCACGCCAGCGCCGTCAACCGCACGGTGATTCCCGTCTTTTTGGGACGGATGGTGACCAGCTCGAATTTCTCGGTGGCGGGGTTCACGGATGCGGCAATCGCGTCCGTCTCCGCCTTGATGGAGGCCTCGAGTTCCTCCTTCTGCGCTTGCAGAACGGTGATGTTCTCTTCGGCGAATGTGACGTCCCCCGATTGCTTCCGCGCCCTGTCGATTCCGCGCACGGCGGTTGCGGCCTTGCCGGCCGCGGTGCTGAGTTTTCGGGAGCCGAACAGCGCTCCCAGCAGACCGGCGCCGACGGACACCACGCCCTCGAGCATGGCGCTTTGCGATTCGGTTTTTTCCTTGTCCAACTTCTGCTGCGCGCGGCGGATCTTTTCATCGAGGGCGGCTATCCGGGGAGCGTACCGGTCGCAGATGGCCTGCATATCCGCGTCGCGGTGCTCGCGAGCGAGAATCTGAAGGCGCGCCCGGAAATCCCGCTCCGATTCTTCCTGGTTCGACATCTCACTGGTGGATGGACTCAGGTAGAGATCGAGCTTCTGATTGGAGAACAGCCAGTTGAGGAACTCCTTGTTCCAAAGAGCATAGCTTTTCGCCTTGGCGGCGGCGGGGGGCAGATCGGCAAATTTAGCTCCATCCGCGGGGGCGTTCTCCAACTCATCGGCAGTGGTATCGGTTTCCGCGGCATCCTCCCAACTCACCGGAGTCGCGTCCGCCGTAATGGGAGCGAGAATGTTCACCGTGCGCGTCAGGTCGACATTGCGCCTGGCATCGAGAAACTTCACCTCGGCGGCGCCGAACAGCATGGGCTTGTAGACGGGGGAAGAGGGCCGCGCGGGGACGAAGTACTGCGGAATCTCCGGCGGCAGCACAGGGCGGGCTCCGGAGGTGACACCCGTCAGAGCCGCGGCGCTCGTTTTGGGAGTTTCGGCGGGAGCGGCAGCTTTGTGCTCCTCCATCAACAGCTTGATCTGGGCTCGCGTGAGGGGACCGCTCAGGTAGGACATCGCCCAGCGAGTTTGAAACACCACCGGGCCGCCGCGGTGCACATCGTTCATGAGGAATACGCGGTTGCTCAAGCTCGACAGGATACGGCCGATTTCCTGACGGTCGAATCCGCCTCCGCTTCCGCTTCCGGCGGCCACGCTCTCCAACCCGTCGAGCACGCGATTCTTGTCGCGCTCGGTTTGCAGCCTTCCGATGAACCAGGTGCCCGTGTTCGACAGCCCTTTGTAGTCGAGATCCACGGGGTTCTGTGTGGCCAGCACTACCCCCAGACCGAAGGCGCGCGCCTGCTTGAGCAGCGTGAGCAGCGGCCGCTTCGAGGGCGGTTCTCCCACCGGCGGGAAGTAGCCGAAGATCTCGTCCATATAGAGCAAGGCGCGCAGACTGGTGGTGCCGGTCTGCTGGCGCATCCAGGCAAGCGTCTGGTTGAGCAGCAGCGAGACGAAGAACATGCGCTCGGTATCGCTGAGATGGGCGATGGAGAAGATGCTCATCCGGGGTTTGCCCTGCGCGCTGAACAGCAGCGATTGGATATCGAGCGGCTCCCCTTGCAGCCACACTTCGAATCCCGGCGAGGCGAGAAGATTGTTCATGGCCATCGCCAGCGAGAAGCGCTCCTTGGCGGGATAGAACCCCTCGATGTCCAATACGCCGATCTTCGTCAGCGGCGGGGTCTGCACCTGGTGGATGAGGCCCGCGATATCGAGGCTCTGGCCGTTGCGCCAGGCGTTGTCGAACAGGTTCGAGAGTAAAATGTGTTCGCGGCTCTGAATGGGATCGGCATCAATCCCGAGCAGGCCGAGGAGCGCCGTGGCGGTGGCGCTGATGCGTTCGCGGAACATCTCGCGGTCGTCGATGACCGCCTGCGGCGGAGCCTCGAAGGACCGCAGGACGGATACGGGCAGCCCCGCGTCACTGCCCGGCGTGTAGATGGAGAAGTCACAGTTCTTCCGCAGGTTCGCAATGCGCTCCCCGCTTTGTCCCCATTGGGCCAGTCCGTTTCGCCACAACTCCGCCTGCTGGCGCGCGAACTCATCGGGATCGAGGTTCTTGCGGCGCGCATCGTCTTCATTGATCCAGGGCCGGAATTGTTCCGGCTTCAACTCGGGGAAGGTCAGCAGCAGGTTCCCCAAGTCGCCCTTGGGATCGATGATGAGGGCGGGGATGCCGTCCATCGCCGCCTCCTCGAGGAGGCTGAGGCAGAGTCCCGTTTTCCCGCTTCCCGTCATGCCGACGCACACGGCATGCGTCACCAGGTCTCGAGACTCGTAGAGGAGGAGGTCGTCCTTGAGCGCACGAGCAGCCGCGTCGTACTGGCGGCCGAGATAGAAGACGCCGAGTTTTTCGAAATCCTGCATGCCTATTCAGGATACACGGCTCATACCGGCCGGCACCGCCGGTGGCCGCGCCTACATGCGCAGGTAGATTTTCTGGCGGTCCAAGCCCCAAAGGAACAGCCAGAGAATGCCGTAGTACACCGCAAATACGAACACCACCCAGTACAGGGGCGAATCCGCGGGGGCGAACGGGCGCACGGCCTCGCCGATCATATCGTGGATGATGTAACCGGCGAGCGGATTCAAGCCGAACACGCGCAGCATTCCCCACTGCCTGCCCCTGAGGTCAGACCACCAGACAAACAGCGCGTAGACGAGGAGGGAGAATCCGGCGGAAAACCAGAGGTAGGAATTGGACCCGGCGCGCTGGCTCATCGTCCAGAGGTCGACTGGGCGCGAGGGCGGGAAGAAGGGCGGCTCGACCAGCCACGCGGTCCACCCGCCTGTCTGTATGGGCTGGAATACCGCGTTCAGACAGGAAAGGGCGTATCCGAGGACGCACAGCGCGACGCCCCAGCGGACCAATGGCTTCAGCGCGGCTTTGGGAGCATCCCTCGTCACCAGGTCATAGGCGAAGGAGCCCACAATCGTCGGGATGGACCACGACAGAAACCCCAACGGGCCGCCGTCGATCACCTGCCTGGCGTTGAGCAGCGAATACCAGAACCAGTAGGAGAGCCCCAGATGGGCCAGGGCGCTCGCCGCCAGGAAGCCAACCCGCACCCGCGCGCCGGCAGCGACCACAGGGAGGACCCACAGACTGGTGACGCCGATGTGCACCAGCGCCTGAAACGGCGATTGCCAGAAGCTCCTGGTGAAAAAGCCCGTCCATCCGAGAGTCACTAAGTCGTGCCAGGTCTTGTAAGAGCCGTCCAGGTGATAGACAACCAGGCCGATGAGAATCAGCATCAGGCAGCGAATCACCGCCTTGCGGTAGGCGGCGGGCCGGCCCGTGTTCCGGATGTTCTTGAGCAGCGCCAGACGCAGCGAGAACCCCACCGCGAAAAAGAAGTGCGGCATGATCGTATCGGCGTAGCTGTTGTAGGTATTGTGGTGTTTCAGCAGCGGATGAACGGCGGCAAACACGCCCACGAAGTTCACCAAAAACATGCCCGCCATCGTGTAGCCGCGGAATTGATCCATCGACTGGATCCGCGACGAGGGACGCGGCGCGCCTGTTTTCCCGCCGGCCGGCCCTACGCGCGCTCCCGAAACCGCCATTTCTATTCCTGTATGTAGTGGTGGTACAGGCCCATGTAGTAGGGCAGCAGAAATACCGCTCCATCGGCGAGGGTATGTCCGTTCCCACCGCTGTCCAACCGGTAGGGGTTATGGTTCCAGAAGGAAAAGAACCGTTCATCGACGGGGATGGCCTTGCCGTTTCTTCTCATTCCGGTGCCGGCCATCTCCTCATTGTCCTCGGACAAATAAGACCGCAGATGGACGATGTCCTTGCGCTTGCTGTTCACGTGCCGCCAGTCGATCCGGTCGAGCGGCAGGCGCTCGAGTGTGTCGATCGACTCGGCCTTCCATTCTCCTTTTGCGCTCAGATCCTGCGTCCGGAAGGCGTCCGTGAAGGTCTTACCTTCTAAACTCGCCGCGGCGATGAAGTTGAACAGCGGGTTCAGTTCCGGCCGTTCGAGGGCCCAGTAATTCGCCAGCGCCAGCGCATATTTCTGCTTCAACTCGCCGCCGGTTTCGTATTTCAGCAGGTCGTAAAAACTCATGAACGCCATCTCGTCGTCGGATTGATTTCCCGATCCCGGCCCTGCCGCGATCTTCGGCACCATCGCATTGGAGGCGTACTTGTGATCCTGCACCAACCGGTGGTAGGCATCGTGGTACTTCGCGTCTCCAGTCATGTGCCATGCCACTTTGAGATAGGAAAGAATGCTCAGCGAATTCAGCCCGCGCTCGGCCCAGAAGGTGCGGTTGTCGTTCAGGCTTTGCGGGTCGAAGATGGCCCATCGTGTCGAGGTCCCGTCCCAATCGACCAGGGAGTAATTGTGCGAGAGCAGGTGATCCGTAATTGCCCGGACCACGGCTCGCACCTCTTCCTTCTCCTGTTCGGTGGCCGCCACAAGGTCGTAATATTGCGCGTAAAAGAAGTAATGGCCGTCCAGTTCATCGGAACTGGTGTCCGTCTTCCAATACCATTTCCCATCGGCGCTCTTCGGCCAGCGCGGCGACAACACTTTCCACAAATGGTCGCGCTGGGCGCGGGTCCGGAGGTCGCGCTCCCGGGAATCGTGGATATTCGGATCCGGACCGCTGGTGGGGAGGTTGGCGCGCGCGGGAAACCCCGGAGGCGCCGGATGTTCGCCGCCCTGGGTCACCTGGCTGAGGAAACGCAGCGCCTCGAACGCTTTCCGGGCACGCTTTTTTGCCGCATCGTCGTGAGTAGCCGCCCAGGCGAAGCATTCCCCCGCGCCGTACATGCTTGTCCACAGCCCGTCGTTGTCGCTGTCGGATTGAACCCACTCGCCGGTGTCGCCAGCCTTGGGGAGATGGACGGACATGACGTATTCGTACTCGGTACGCCGGTGGCGCCGGTCGATCTCCGATTCAAAGAACCGCGCCTTTTCGGCGAGCGTCATCGCCTTGCGCTCGATCTGGCCCGCGCCTTTCGCCGTGGCGAACCATGCGTTTGCGCCCGCCACCGCGATGGCCCGCACATCATCGTCCGGCAGCCACCGCAGTCCCTGCCGGTATTCCCAAATTCGCCCGTCATAGCGAATGGCGCCGAGTTTCGTGCCGAACCACACTACCCCGCCTTGGCCGGCGGCCACAGTAGTGAAGTCGTCGTAGGGCAGCCCTTCCAAACCCGTGTAGAGTTTCCAGGCTCCGGCATTGCGGCATCCAGCGCCTTGCGGACTGGCGAACCACAGCCTTCCCCGCGTGTCATAGGCCACGCCTCGTACATCCACGGGAGCCCAACTCCGCTCGCCCTCGCGCGGGAATTGCTGCTTCCATTCTCCCGATTCGAGCAGGAACAGGCCGGCATCGGCTGCCACAGCCGCCTCACCGGAAGCACTGACAGCGATCTGGCGAACAGAGGCGCGCGCGGCGGGAAGGCGGACCCTTTCGACACGGCCTGAGCGGACCTGATACACCCCCTCGGCCGTCCCAATCCAGGCCACGCCGTGCGCCACGGCGATCGCCTGGACATCAGCCGGCAGCGCCGCTTCGCGCTTTACTTCGGAAGCTGTCCATCTGTGCAGACCAGCATCGGATACAAACCAGAGCGCATCGCCGTCCGCCGCACATGCCTCGACCGGACGGCGAAAGCGCTCCTCGCCATGCCACGAGCCACCGGAGAAATATGCCAGCCCTCCGCCGGTCCCCACCCACACCCGGGCTCCGGCGGCGGCCACGCAGCGCACATCATTCGACGGCAGCCCGTTGGCCTGCGTATAGACATGCCGGATTTCGGCGCCCTGAAGGGTGAAGCCGGACAGCAGCGCCGCGATCCACAAACTTCGAAGGAACACGCGCAAAACGGAGCCCGCCCGCGCCGCGAATCCTCGCGGCGTTCCTCCTGCCTTGGGGGCGCGGGACGTGCCCTTTGCGCTTCGAAGCAACTTAGAACACCACTTTCATTACGGCCACGACGACGCGGGTTTCGTTGCCGATGTCCGCGCGCAGATGCCCGAACATGGTGCTGGTCACATTGGCTCCGTTGCCATCGAGCGCGCCGAACCAGGGGAAGTTGGCCGCATTGTGTCCGTCCAGCCGGATCTGCCACCGGACCCGCTCCTTGATGAGGAATTCCTTGTACAGGGAGAGATCCGTCACGTTGAGCGGCTTCGTGCGCACGTCGGGGAAGCGCGTGGGGAAGTTGCGCAAGGTGAACGGCGCCGGACCGGCTGTCCGCGGGAAGATGGACGTGTCGAACCAGATATCGTAGGAGGGGTCGTACTGCGTGCGCCCCAGTTTTTGCGCCAGGGCGTCCCTCTGGCTGTCGTTCAGCTTCGCGCTTTGCGCCACCAGCGGGGCCGCGTTGGGGAATGTGATCGGATAACCGGAGTGGGACATGAAGACTCCGCTGGCGGTCCATCCGCCGAGGAAGCCGTTCACCCACCGGTTCATGCCGGAGAAGAAATGCCGGTTGCGCCCGAAGGGCAGATCATAGGTCCCGATGACGGAGAACTGCTGGGGCACGTCATATTGGTTGAGCCGCTTCTCGAGTTGCGTTGCGGTCAGGTTGTTCAGGTTGACGTCCTGCGGGTTCAACACTGAAACCCGCTCGAGGCTTTTCGCAATCGTGTATGCAATCGTGGCGGTGAAGCCTTGCGAGAAGCGGCGGGTCACCTTGAACTGCGCGGAATCATAGCGCTGCCCGCCGATGGGCACATCGGTGATGGTGACGGCGCTGTATTGCGGGTAGGCGTAGTAGAGCTGCCGGCGCGGCACTGTCGAGCCGTTGAGCCCGGAATTCGGCAGCAGCCCGGCCATCGGATTCGACACTGAGCCGTTGAAGTAGGCCGCGCGCTGGTCCACGGGAATGCTGTTCTGCACATCGAGCGGGACGAAGTTGAGGCCGAGGGAAACCGGCAGCCGGCTGGTCTGATTGCCGACGTAGGAAGCATCCACCAGCCATCCGCCGGGCAGTTCATACTGGAACCCGACCGAATATTGCTGCGAGTAGGGCAGCGGGCGATCGAGGTATTGCGCGGTCACGCTCTGCCCGAGGTTCGTGGCCAGGCCCTGGCTGCTGCCGATGGGCTGCAACAGGCCGCCCGGATAGATGGCCGAAGGATAGGGATTGGACAGGTCCACCGCCGGCTTCAGGTTGCCGTCGGTGGAGGTCACGAGCGGGGTCTGCCGGCTGAAGCCGACCAACTGCCCGTTCGCGGAGGCCCCGAGGTAGCTCAGTCCGTAGCCGCCGCGCAGAACC
The DNA here is from genome assembly GCA_020847975.1 of Bryobacterales bacterium. Lineage (GTDB taxonomy): Bacteria > Acidobacteriota > Terriglobia > Bryobacterales > Bryobacteraceae > CADEFT01. The sequence goes on from JADLBD010000222.1 coordinate 31,720, forward strand.
AGCTTCGAAGTCACGCGGTAGGCCACGCCGAGGCGCGGCTGGAAGTTGGCTTTCTTCGGATCGAAGGCGTAGCGGTCATCTCCGCTCGCGCCGGCGTAGATCAATCCGCCGGTCAATCCCGCCACGCACGCCGGGCATCCCGACGCCGCGGAGGAGGCTTTCACCGCCGCCGCAATGGGGCTCGCCTGGGCGAACGCCCATCCGCGCAACATGCGGTTGTAGCGCTCAAAGCGCGGGCTTTCGTAATCCCACCGCAAGCCGAGGTTCAACGTCAGCCGGCTGGTGACCTTGAAATCATCCTGTACGAAGGCCGAGTAGTACTTGGAACGGAAGGCCGGGAAAATGTTGCGATCCACGTAGCCGCCGGAGGGATAGCCGAGCAGGAACGATGCGAACTCGTTGCCTGATGCGTTGTCGCCGCGCAGCGGATTGGCCTGGGTCCAGCCGGCGTCGAAGTTGTAGACACCGCTGGCATACCCGGTGCTGATCGAATTATCGTTGTAGCGGCGGAACTCCGTGCCCACCTTGAGGAAGTGCCGCCCGTGCGTCAGCGCGATGTTCGGCTGGAGGCTCCAGGCGTCGTTCGTCGAATAGCTGTATCCGCCCTGGGGCCCGAGTTCAGAGTAGTTCCCCAGGTTGAAGCGGGGGAACATGAACGCCCCGAATTGCGTAGTAAGCGAAGAGGGGAACCCGAGTTGGGTCGGATCGAAGCCCACGCCGAAGGTGTTTCCGGAAAATCCCTCATAGCGCGCCAGGCCGCCGCGGAGGTTGAACACGAGGCTGGGCGTCAGGGTGTAGGTCCAGTCCGCGCCCCAGTTGCGCGCCACGCGGGTGGAGGGATATTCGTTGCTCGGTTCGGCTGGATTGTTGCCCCATACGAGCTTCGCGTAGTTCAGCCAGGGCGTTTGCCCGTAGCGGAAGGAAATGTGGCTCCGGTCCGTTGCCATTAGGTCCATCTTCCCCAGCCAGGAATCATAGGTATTGGTCTGCGGAAGGAGTTTCGCGTAGTTGTTCAGTTGCGCGGGCCCTTCGCCCGGGAGATTCGGCGCCGGGTAGTACGAGGCGACCTTCGTCGAGATCGAATTCATCCGCGCCGCCGGCAGCACGTTGCCCGCGAACGGCGTACGCACATAGGTCTTGCCGTCCGGGCCGAGCGTCGTACTGAGGGGGTCATAGATGGTGACCTGGTTGCCGCTGTTGTTCAACAACTTCGAGAAATCGCCCTTCAGCATGTCGCCGGTGGGGATGGAGCGAAGCTGTCCGCCTTGCGTATGCTCGCGCAACCCTTCCATGGAGATCATGAAGAACGCCTTGTTCCGCCCATCCCAGATTTTGGGGATGCGCACAGGGCCGTCGAATTCGAAGCCGAAGGTGTTGTTCTTGAACGGAGATTTCTCCTCGCCGTCTTTGTTCGCCACCCAGTCATTGGCTCGGAGCTTTTCGTTCTTGAGGAATTCGTAAAGCTGGCCGTGGAAGGCATTCGTGCCGCTTTTGACAGTAATCATCGTTACACCGCCACCCACGCGCCCGAACTGCGCATCGTAGGAGTTCGTCTGGATGGTGAACTCCTGCGTACCTTGAATGGAGGGAACGAAGGCCACGCCGCGGTCGCTCTTGGTATTGGTAATGCCGTCGAGCACCGTCTCATTTTCCCCTTGCCTTCCACCGCTGATGGACACGCCATTTACGTTGCCGAAGGCGTACAACTCCATCGATCCCCAGTAGGTGCTGGTCTTCACCACCCCCGGTTCGTTGTATTGCAGGGCATAGAGGTTGCGGCCGCCGGAGGGAACATTCTCGAGGATGCGGTTTTCAATGACGCTCTGCCGGGTGGCCGTCTCGGTTTGCAGCAGCGACACATCGCCGGTGACGGTGACGCTGTCCGCCACGCCGCCGACTTCCAGTTTCGCGTCAATCGCCAGTTTATCGGCGGAAAGAAGGGCGACCCCGTCGCGCACGAACTTCTTGAATCCGGCTTTTTCCACCGTCAACACATACTTGCCGGGAAGCAGGAATTGGATGATGTACCGCCCGGCGGCATTCGTGGTTGCTTCGTAGGGGACGTTCCGTTCCACGCTGGTGGCCAGCACCTTCGCGCCTTCAATGGCGGCTCCCGTGGGATCGGTGACTTCTCCTGAAATGGTGGCGCGGAATTCCTGCGCCGCCGCGAGCGAACAAAACAAGGCAATCAAGCAGCCAAGCCGTATCCACATCGATTTCATTTGCCTACTCCTGTCCATACTTCGCTTGTGAATCAAACCATTTGTGAGTTAAACCAGCAGAGGGGTTTTGCAGTTCTTCTTGAGGAACTCGCTCGCACAATGGAGCCTCGCCGGCCGGCGCCATGAGTGAGTTTCCTCCCATACAGGAGGGCCGGCGTGCCCAGTGCGACCATTTCAAGACCCCAAAATCACGCTTCCCCATGCTAATCGATGTAATCTCGGGCGTCAAGCATTTTTTGACGATACCGATAAGAATGTTCATATGGCGTCCAGCATGCCGGTCATGTTTTTATTTCATTCGGCAAGATTACGCACGCACATTCGCTGCCGCCGCGAATTCCTGCCGCGCCTCATGCACCTTCTCCACCGCACGAACAATGTCTTCCATATCCTCCTGATCCCCAAGCAACAAGCGGTGCTCCAGCCATACCGCTTCGCCGCACGCGCGCTCGCTATTTGGGCACAACGCCTTGTACCTCTCCATGTCCACGCGCAGCGCCGGATCGAGAAACATCGGATTGCGGAACAGCGAATGCGCGTAGCCGCTCGATGCCGGGATTCCCTCGGCCTGTAGAGCTTCGAGAAACTGTTCCCGTGTCAGGCCGAACGCCTTCGGCTCGAACCGCAACACAAAAAGGTGGTGGGAATGCCCCGTGGCGTAATCCGGCGTTTCCAGGATGCGGATGCCTGGAATATCGCGAAGCCGGCTTGTCAGGTACGCCGCATTGGTCCGCCGGCGGGCGGTCTGTTCGGTCAGCCGCTCGAGTTGCGCCAGCAGGATTGCACCCTGGAATTCCGTGAGGCGGTAATTCCACCCCAGCCGGTAGTGGCTGTACCAGGGTTGTCCCGCATGCCGCCCGCCCCAGATCAGAGATTCGCAGATCTCCGCCAGGTCTTCATCATTGGTGGTGATCAGCCCGCCCTCGCCAGCCGTCATGTTTTTCGAGGCCTGGAAGCTGAACACTCCCGCTGCGCCGAGGGAACCGAGGCCCTTCCCCATCCACGTACCGCCGTGCGCGTGAGCGGCGTCTTCGAGCACGGCGACGCCGTGGCGCTTTGCGATGGTCAGGATGACGTCCATGTGGGCTGCCAGGCCGGCGAAGTGTACCGGGATCACGGCGCGGGTGCGCGGTGTAATCGCCTCCTCGAAACGCGCCGGACTCATATTGAATGTCTCGAGGTCGATGTCGCAGAAAACCGGTGTCGCGCCGATGAGCAGCGGAGCGGTGGCCGTCGCCACAAATGTGTATGGCGGAACAATCACCTCATCGCCGGAGCCCACGCCCAACGCGCGCAGCGCCACCTCGAGAGCGGCCGTTCCGCTCGCGCAGGCGATTCCATAACGCGCACCGTGCGCCCGGGCGAAGAGGCGCTGGAACTCGGCCACCTTCGAGGGCTCGCCGGGAGATGCCGCCCCGGCATCCACCGCCTCGCCCATCGTGTACCGCCACCAGCATCCGCTGCGCACGACCTCGAGCGCGTAACGCTCCTCCCGCTCGTCAAATGCCGGCCATGCAGGGAACGGCTTCACCCTCACCGGCTTTCCGCCAAACAGCGCCAATTGGTTCATTTCCAGCCTCTAGTTTCTATACGCGACGGCTCGCCTGGAGCAGAAACGGCGGCAGTTTGAACGCCGGAATCTCGAAGTGTCTGGCCAGCGCGATGCGCGCCACACCCAGCACTCCGGCGCACTCCCTGACGCGCGCGTAGCGGATCACGACATGCTCGGTCGATTCCCGCAGCGCCTGCCTTCGCACGATGCCCGCAATCTGATCCAGCAATTCCTGCCCAGCCTGCCCGAGTGTGGCATCGAGAACGACGACTCCCGGGTTGAACAGATTGACGAGGTTCGCGATGCCGAGCCCCAGGTAGCGGCCTACCTCGGCAACAATATTGCTTGACACCTTGTCCCCGCGACTGGCTGCCTGAAAGACCATCCAGCCGGTAATCCCCGCCGGATCCCCGTCCGCCATCTCGAGGACGTCGGTCTTGCCGCCATCGGCGATGATGCGCCGTACGCGCGCCTCGACGGCTCGAATGCCGGCAATCGCTTCCAGGCATCCGAAACTCCCGCAATTGCAGATGGGCCCGTCTTCGGTAATATGCGTGTGTCCGAACTCGCCCGCCGCCGAGCCCTGCCCGTAGAGGAGGCGCCCGTCCACGTAAAGTCCGGCTCCGATCCCGCTTCCGTAGTCGACGTACACCATGCTATCGGCCCCGCTCGCCGGATCCTCCTCGCGTTCGGCAACGGCCTTGGCCCGGGTCCGCGTTTCCACCTGCACGGGCACGCTGAATTCGCGCTCGAAGATCTCCTTGAGCGGCACCTGTTTGAAGAAAGGAATGGTCGAGGAGGTCACGGTGACTCCCCGCTGGCTGTCCACGAGGCCGGGGTCCGCCACGCCGATGCCCACGAGGCTTGTCATCGCCACTCCGGCTTCGCGAAGCGCCCTTCGTGTCACCTCGAGCAATTGCCGGGTCAGCCCGCCGGTCCCCTCTTCGAGGAACGTGCGCTCCGTCACTTTGTGCCGGATGCGCGGATGCAGATCCGTCACTCCGGCCGTCACGGTCTCGTCGTCAAATTCAATCCCGAGCGCGGAAGCGTACGCTTCGTTCAACTCGAGCAGTACGCCCTTCCGCCCGAGGCGGCTTTCTTCCACTCCGGCTTCGAGCAGCCGGCCTTCTTTCAATAACTGGCGCACCAACTGCGAGGTGGCGCTCGGCCGGATCTCGGTCAACTCGTAAATCCGACCGCGGGAGATCGGTCCAAAGCGCCGCACGACCGCCTCCACTACATGGAGGTCTCTTTCGGCCTTCCCGTTCACTCGTTTCATCGCGCAGAGATTTGCTCTTCTTCAGCCTAAACACATTCGTCCCCAGCGTCAAGTGATTATTGCCGAATCCGATAAAAATGACCACTCGCGGAGCGATCCCGGCAACTATTTTTGTTCAAACCGGATAGAATCTATTGACTTCCATGGTTTGGCCCCTCTACCCTGGGGTGAACGGAAGTCATTCCCGCATGACTGCGCCTCCCAAACCGCAACTTCAGCGTGTTCTTTCCCTCTCAGACCTCATCCTGTACGGCATCGTCCTCGTCATGCCGATAGCTCCCGTGCCGCTGTTTGGAATCGCCCAGCAACTCTCGAACGGGCACGCGGTCACCACTATTCTTCTTGCCATGGTCGCTATGGCGCTGACTGCCGTTAGCTACGGGCGCATGGCCGCCCTGTACCCTTCCGCCGGTTCGGCCTATACCTACGTCAGCCGCAGCCTCAACCGGCAGTTCGGCTTTCTCACCGGCTGGGCGATGTTTCTCGACTATCTGCTGGTTCCCCTCATCTGCACCATCTACGGCTCCCTCACGCTCGGCAAACTGATGCCGCAGGTCCCATACGTGGTTTGGGTGGTGCTCTTTTCGGGAACCATCACCGCCATCAACCTGCGGGGCATTCGATTCACGTCGCGCACGAACCTGCTTCTGATGGCCGTGATGACCGTGGTCATCTCGGCCTTCCTTGTCCTTGCCGTGCGCCTGCTGCTCGGCGGCGGCCACTGGAGTTCCCTGGTCTCCATCCAACCTTTCTACGACCCCAAGACGTTCCACATCAGCACCATCCTCACCGCCACCTCCGTCGCGGCGCTTACTTATGGGGGCTTCGACGGTGTCACCACGCTTGCCGAAGAGGTGGAAAACCCCCGCCGCAACGTCCTGCTGGCCGCGGTTGCCGTCTGCCTGTTCACGGGGATTTTCGGCGGATTGCAGGTGTACCTGGCACAGATGGTGTGGCCCGATTACCATACCTTTTCGAATCTCGAGACCGCCTTTCTCGATGTCAGCCGCAAGGTGGGCGGCGAGTGGTTATTCCATGCCATGGCCCTGATTCTGATCGTGGCTAACATTGGATCCGGGCTGACCGCGCAGACGGGGGTGGCGCGCCTGCTTTACGGGATGGGGCGCGCCGGCGCCCTGCCCAAGACCTTCTTTACCACCCTCGGCTCGCGTTCGTCCGTGCCGGTATATAACATCATCCTTGTGGGTGTGCTTTCCTGCGCCGGGGCACTGGTTCTGAACTACGAACGCTCGGCCGAACTGATCAACTTCGGCGCCTTCCTCGCCTTCATGGGCGTCAACGCCGCAGTGGTCCGCCACTCTTTCCGCGTCCGTTTCCTCGAACCCGGACACGGCTTCTTTTCCGGTGTCATCCTGCCCGCTTTCGGGTTTTTCTTCTGCCTCTCCATCTGGCTGAATTTGTCGAAGCCGGCAAAAATGGTGGGGGCGACGTGGTTCGCCGCCGGATTCGTATATCACCTGATCCAGTCCCGCCGCTCTTCGGGCGAGGCTCCGGAATTCGAGTTCTGACCATGACCGCAAGAAACGTATTGCTGTGCAGCCTGTTGGCAATGCCGGGCGTGGCATCCGCCCGAGACTTGGCCCTGATGCCTATGCCCTCGAAGCTCGAGCGCGGCTCGGGGGCCCTCGCCATCGACGGGCATTTCCGTATCGCCTTCGCCGCGCCGCCGCCCGCCCGCCTCGATCGCGCCGCCCGCCGCTTCCTCACCCAACTGGCGCGGGAGACCGGCATCCCGCTCTCATCCGGCTACGCCGGCACTGCTTCCGCCGCCACTTTATGGAACACGCGCAAAACAGACCCCGCCCGCGCAGCGGCGCATGACGGCGGTTCTGCCACCCTGGGGGCGCGGGACGTGCCCGTTGCACTTCTCATCACCTGCCGCCAGACCACGGATTCGCCCGACGCCCTTGGAGATTCCGAAGCCTACCGCCTCGAAGTGACTCCGCAGCGGGCGCGGCTCACCTCCCCCACAGTCATCGGAGCCATGCGCGGCCTCCAGACCTTTCTGCAACTCGTCTCGCTCGAGGGCAATGGATTCTCCGTGCCCGCCGTCTCGATCGACGACGCGCCCCGCTTTCCCTGGCGCGGGCTGCTGATCGACGTCACCAGCCATTTCATGCCGGCGCCCGTCATCGAGCGCACGCTCGACGCCATGGAAGCCGTCAAGCTCAATGTCTTTCACTGGCACCTGACCGACGACCAGGGCTTCCGCGTCGAAAGCAAGGTATTCCCCAAACTCCACACGCTCGGCGCCGGGGGCGATTATTATACGCAGAACGAAATTCGCCACCTCATTAACTACGCGCGCGACCGCGGCATCCGCATTGTTCCCGAGTTCGATATGCCGGGCCATTGCGCCACCTGGCTCATCGGCTACCCCGAACTCGCCAGCGCCCCGGGACCTTACTCCATCATCCACACCTTCGGCATCTACGACCCCGCGCTCGACCCCACGCGCGAGCCGGTCTACGCCTTCCTTGACAAGCTGATCGGCGAAATGGCCGCACTCTTTCCGGACCGCTATTTCCACATCGGGGGCGACGAAGTCACGGGCAAACACTGGAAGGAAAACGCTGCCATCCAGGCGTTCATCCGGCAGCACAACCTGAAGGACGAGGCCGGACTCCAGGCTTACTTCAACCGCCGTGTTCTCGCCATCGTCAACAAGCACGGCAAGACGATGATGGGATGGGACGAAGTGCTGCACCCCGATCTCCCCAAGGATGTAGTGGTGCAGAGCTGGCGCGACAATACCTCGCTCGCCGCCGCCGTCAAGAGCGGCTATCGCGGCCTTCTGTCTTACGGCTACTACCTCGACCATCTCGAATCCGCGGGCAAGTATTATTCCGTCGACCCATTGGGCGGGCCCGCCGCCAACCTGCCGGCCGATGCCGCCGCCCGCATCCTCGGCGGGGAAGCCTGCATGTGGACCGAGTTCATCAGTCCGGAAACCATCGACTCCCGCATCTGGCCGAAGACCGCGGCCATCGCCGAGCGGTTCTGGTCTCCCGCCTCGCTCACCGCCGTCCCGGCGATGTATGAGCGCCTGGAGGAGATCAGCCGCCGCCTCGATTTCCGCGGAGTGCGCCACAATCTGAACGTCGATCCGATGCTCGGCCGCATCGCCCCGCGGGCTCCGCTCGAGGCGCTGCGCACGCTGGCCGCCGCGCTCGATCCGCTTGGTATCGACGGGCGCGAGACGGCGCGGCGGTACGCTCAGGACACGCCGCTGAACCGGATGGTGGATGCCGCCCGCGGGGACAGCGCCGAGGTCCGTTCGGTGAATCCGCGAACGCCGGCAGCCGCCCGCGCCACGCTCATCCGCTGGCGCGACAACCACCAGCGCCTGGCTCCTTACTTCGCCTCGAGCCCCATGCTACGGGAAGTGGAAGGCCTCTCGGCTGACCTCGAGACGCTCGGCAAGATGGGCCTTCAGGCACTGGACTACCTCCCCTCGCGGAATGCGCCCTCCGGCTGGGCGCGGGAGCGGTTTGCCCTCCTCGATGGCATGGAGAAACCGCGCGCCGAGGTCGTGCTGGCCGCCGTGCGTCCCATCCGCGCGCTGCTCGCGGCTGCCGGCGGCGCTCCCTCCGCGCCCGCCGACTGGGCTCGCGCTACCATCGTGATCCGGACAGGCGCGCTTCCTCCGGCCGAACGTACCGCCGCCACGGTTCTGGCCGAAGAGCTGGAAAAGCGCACCGGACTCCGCCTGCCCGTCTCCACCGCGATGCCCGCGCAAGGGCCGGCCATCGCGCTCACCTCGACCGGCGCCGGGACAGGCGCCGAAGGCTACCATTTGCAACTCGACCAGCGGAATCCCACTGCCCCTGTTCTATGGGTGAGGGGCGCCGATCCGCGCGGGGTCCTCTTTGGCGTGGGCGCTCTGCTCCGCACGCTCGATTGGGCTCCGGGCAGGCTCACCCTCCCCGCAACGCTCGACGTGGCATCGGCGCCGGCGTACCCCATCCGCGGACACCAACTCGGCTATCGCAACACGGCCAACTCCTATGACGCCTGGACCGTCGCTGAATACGAGCAGTACATCCGCGAGCTCGCCTTCTTCGGGGTGAACAGCATCGAGAACATCCCGTTCCATGACGGCCGCCCGTCGCCCGTCATGAAGGTGGACCGCCGGGAGATGAACCGCGCAATCAGCGAGATCTGCGCCCGCTATGGCCTCGATTATTGGGTGTGGGTCCCCGCCGATTTCGATCTCAAAGACTCCGCCCGCCGCGCGCGCATGCTTTCCGGCTATCAGGAACTCTTTCGCGACAGCCCCACACTTACGGGCATTTTCTTCCCCGGCGGCGACCCGGGGAGCAACCCTCCGGACCTTGTCCTGCCGTTTCTCGAGGACGTCGCCAAACTCATGCGCCCCGTGCACCCGCAGGCAAAGATCTGGCTCTCGCTCCAGTGGTTCAACAAGGAGCAAGTGGACGCCATCTACCAGTACATTGAGCGCACGTCGCCCGAGTGGCTTGGCGGCCTTGTAGCCGGCCCCTCGAGCCCGCCCATCGCCGAGACCCGCCGCCGCCTTCCCGGGCGCTACCGGCTTCGGCTTTATCCCGACATCACGCACAACAAGCTCAGCCAGTATGAAGTTCCGTGGTGGGACCAGGCGTACGCGCTCACGCTGGGCCGCGAGGCCATCAATCCGCGCCCCGCCGAGTACGCGATTATTCACAACTGGTTCGCCCCCTGGAGCGACGGCTTCATTTCGTATTCCGACGGCGCCCACGACGATGTGAACAAGGCCATCTGGAGTTCCCTTGCCTGGGATCCCAAACGCGCCGTGCGCGACATCCTCACCGATTACGCGCGCGTGTTCTTCCGGCCGGACCTTGCTGTTGCGGCAGCAGACGGCATCCTGGCGCTCGAGAAGAACTGGCGCGGCCCGCTCGGCGACAACGGCGCAGTCGAGTCCACGCTTCTGCTCTGGAAGCGCCTCGAAGGGAAGGCTCCGCGACTCGAAGCGAACTGGCGCTGGCAGATGTGCCTTTTGCGCGCGAACTACGATGCTTACGTCCGGCGGCGCCTGCTGCGCGAGACCGGACTCGAACAGCGCGCCAACGCCATCCTGGCCGAAGCGGACAAACTCGGCTCGGAAGAAGCGATTTCCGAGGCGGACGCCATCCTGAATCGCGCCGTTGCCCAGCCGGAAAGCCCCGAAATCCGCGCCCGGATTTCCGAACTATGCGACAGGCTGTTCCACTCGATCGGGCTCCAGACGAGCGTCGAAAAATACTTCGCCAGCGGCGAGGAGCGCGGCGCTATCCTCGACTTCGTGGATTATCCCCTGAATAACCGCTGGTGGCTCGAGGACGAATTCAAGAAAGTGCGCGCGCTTCCATCGGAAACGGAAAAATGCCGCCGCCTCCAGGCTCTCGCCGCCTGGGAACATCCCGGGCCTGGAAGCTTCTATGACAGCGTGGGCAATTTCGCGAAAAGCCCGCACGTCATCCGCAGCGACATTGACTCGCGAGAACCCGGAGCCGTCCGTGAATCGAACGTCACCTTCTGGTGGTGGGACCAGGGCAAGAGCCGCGCCCGCCTTTCCTGGCAGGCCACGATGTGGCCGCGCCGAATGGTCTACGAGGGCCTCGACCCCGCGGCCACATACGTGGTTCGAACCTCCGGCTACGGCCAGTGCCCGCTCCGCATCGACGGCGCCCGCGCCACGCCAACGCTCGACGGCAGGGAAATGGGGGAATTCAAGGAATTCCCCGTCCCGGCGGAAGCGCTGAAGGACCGCGAACTCATCCTCACCTTCGACCGCCCGGAGAACGAAGAGCGCCTCAATTGGCGGAGGCAATCGCGGCTGGCGGAGGTGTGGCTGCTGCGCGTTCGGAAGTAACCTCGCCTGGCAGACTACGCGGAACGGGTCAGCTTCTCCACGGCTGTGCAGAAGACATCGATTTCCCTCACCGTCGTGTAAACGTTCGGAGTGACGCGGATTCCTTTGTAGTCGTGCCGGATGATGGGCGTGGTGAAAACACGGTACTTCTCGAAAAGCTGCCGGCTCAGAGCGGCCATGTCGGTTCCGCGGATGCCGAAGGTGGCCAGCCCGCAACTCTGCTCCGGGTCGCGGCTGGTGAAAAGTTCGAAGGCGGGCAGCCGTCCCAGGCGGTCCGTCCAGAGGCTGCGCAGATAGCGCAGGCGCGCGGCCTTGCGCTCGGCTCCGATGTTTTCATAGAAAACCAGAGCCTCGGCGATGGCGTTGTGATTGGCCGCCGGATGTGTGCCGATTTCCTCGAATTTGCGGATATTCCCCGCCATGGACTCGGGAGCGGCCATCATTGGCCAGAGGCCGCGGATTTTATCTTTCCGCACGTACAGGAGGCCGGTGCCGAGAGGCGCGGTAAGCCACTTGTGCAGGCTCGCTCCGTAGTAATCGCACTCGAGGTCGGCGAGGCGAAAGGGGAAGTGCGCAATGGCGTGCGCGCCATCCACGATGGTGTCGATTCCCCGGCTGCGCGCCATCCGGCAGATACGCTGTACGGGGAAGATCTGGCCCGTCAAATTGGTGATGTGGCAGAGGAGGATGGCCCGGGTGCGGGGCGTGATGGCGGCTTCGAAGCGTTGATACAGATCATCCATCGACGGCGGCGGCACGGGAAAAGAGATCTTCTTGAGCACGATGCCTTCCCGCCGCGCGCGCTGGTCCCAGGTGATGAGCATTCGCCCATAGTCCTGATCGGTGGTCAGGACTTCGTCACCGCGTTTCAAGTCCAGGCCTAACTGGCAGATTTCGAGCGATTCCGAAGCGTTCCGGGTTATGGCGAGTTCTTCGCTATCGCAGCCGAACACATCGGCCAGGCGGCGGCGCACGGATTCCACTTCGGGTTCCAGCACGCTCCACAGAACGTGCGCCGGCGCCAGGTTGCTGTATTCCTGGTACCGCCGCACCGCATCCATCACCAGACGAGGCGAGGGTGAGACGCCGCCATTGTTCAGGTTGATGATGTTGCGATCCACTTCAAACGAGTGCTGGATCTCGCGCCAATACGTTTCGTCGCGGGCGACCTCCTCCGGGCCAAGGCCCGCTGTTTCGCGCGCCATGGCGAAGGCTCGCGCGCTCGAACCCGGGCGCAGACACGCCACCCCCGCGGCGGATCTCAACAGGTTGCGTCGGTGCATGATATCTCCTTATCAATCGCGATCCCGCGCCCGGCCCGCCCCGGAGAGCCGGGGCAGGTCTTCGAGCGGTCTCGATACGATTGTGCGGCAACTTGCGCCATTGGGACAAGTTGCCTGTTGAGCGGCTAGAAATGCAGCCGCAGGGTGTATTGCATCTCCCGGCCTGTGTTGGCCTGGTTGGTGGATCTTCCGAACAGGGAACTGTAGACATCCACGCTGGGGCTGCTGAGCATAAAACTGTTGGTGGTGTTGTAGGTTTCCAGGCGAAACTCGAGGCGGAACCTCTCGCGCAACTGGAAGCTCTTCGAGAGCGTGCTGTCCCAGTTCCAGTAGCCGGGGCCTGTCAGCCCGCTGTACTGATACGGGTTGGCGCGCGGCGTGTAGGGCTCCGGCGCGGAGAACGCGGCGGTGTTGAACCACTTGTCCCGGGTCGGGTTGTCAATGATGGGGTCCCCCTTGACAATCAACTGGCCAAAGCGCAGAAAGCTGCCGGCGTTCCACATATAGATATGGCTGGTGGTCCATCCGCCAATCACGGCGTTGAAGACAGGATTCAGGTTGGAGAGGTAGGTACGGCCCTTGCCGAACGGCAGGTCGTAGCTGACTCCGGAAGCGATGCGGTGCCTGGGGCTGGCCGCGGGGATCCGGGTGAGACTGTTGGCGTATTCATCCGGCGCATTGAAGTAGCCGTCGGTCCACTCGTTGTTGTAGTTGTAAGCGAACGTCAGGCTGATGCCGCGGCTGAACGGACGCTCCACCTTCACCTGCAACGCCTGGTAGCGTTCGGAGAAATTCGGCTGGAAGATCTCGCTGAGCGATCCGTACTGAGGATACGGCCGCAGCAGGCTGCTGAGGGAAACGGTGGGTTGGTTCCGCAACTGCCCGGGGAAGAGCTGCGGCGTCAGGTACTGGTAGAAGGGATTGGTGACCTTCTGGTCCAGCGCCGCCTTGGCGCGTCGCAGACAATGCTGTCGCGCTCGCTCTTCTTCACGTTGCGGCAGGAAAGCGGAATGTCTCCGGCAGGGCGCCGACCGGCTGGATCAAGGAGATGCGTGGTCGGACAACTCGGACCTCGGCCTGGCCTTTTAAATTAGTCGGGGATCAAAGGTGAATGGCCGCCCACCAATCAGCCGTAACGATTTCGCTTCCGGATGTTGGGCATTCAGAACGTAATTGGATTCCTCCGGTAAAATGGCCGACGGCACTACCAGGAGAAGGGATGAGCGCTCGCGCCACCACTGGCCGCCGATGCGCCGGGTCTCATTCTCATCGCGAATCCAGTTTTCGGGAAGAGCAGAGATATCCCCGGCGTTAATGCCGGTAAAGGTCTCGGGAAGTTCAAAGCAGGCAAGGTGAAGGTCCGCGGGCAACAAGTCGGGGTCCGTGTGGGCCAGCCGTTCGAGAACCACAATTGCCGCAGAAGCGCCGAAATAGACGACACGCGCGCCCCGCGTATGCCAGCGGCCGTCCGCCAACCTGCCGCCGATTCCATCGAGACCAGGCCCGTATTCGGCACGATACAGTCTCCAAAGCCGTGGCATTAATAGACAAAGCCGTGCTGGATCTGTCGCAATTCGCGTTCGACTTGTTGGGTCCCGGCGTCGGTATCGAGCAACTTCAGCGGCAGTTCCTTTCCGAGCGCCCGGCTTGGCCGCTTCAACCAATTGGCTGCTTTCTCAGCGTCGCCGAAAACCTCCAGCGCAAGAGTGTAGATTCGTTCAATACGAGAGAGGCGGTCCGAAGCCGCCGGGCTAAGCCGAGCCGAGACGGCATGCTTGCGCTGCAATGTCCGTTCAGAGATGCCCAGCACCTCGAGCAGAAGCGCTCGATCGACGGCCAGGAGTTGCGCCGTCCTGTTTAGCTTTTCTGAAGGAAGACCCTTACGCACTGCGCCAATCGTTTGGCTTGCAGTCCCTGGAAGCCGTATATTCTGGCGCGCCATCTGTCCACAATTATACGCCAGATGTCGCCAAGGATCAATTGTTCTGGGAATCGCTACACGCCAAGCCCGCCGCCCGGGGGCTACGGAGAGACGCTGGCGCCCGACGTGAGCCGGGGGTAGAAGAACCTGGTCATGTCCTTCATCACCTTGGTCAGCAGCCGCCGCGGGAGCCCCGGCGCGCCTCAGTCCGTGGCGATCCACCCGTCCACGATCTTGATAATCCGGTGCCCGTATCCCGCATTCACTTCCGAATGCGTCACCTGAATGATGGTGGTCCCCTCGTCGTTCAGCTTCTTGAACATCTCCATGATCTCCTTGCCCTGGCTCGAATGGAGATTGCCCGTCGGTTCGTCGGCGAGGATGATTTTCGGGTTCGCGATCATGGCCCGCGCGATCGCTACAAGCTGCTGCTGCCCGCCGCTCAGTTGATTTGGATACAGGTCCTTCTTCCCCACAATGTTGAACCGGTCGAGCGCGTCGCAGACAATGCTGTCGCGCTCGCTCTTCTTCACGTTGCGGTAGGAGAGCGGAATGTCCAGATTCTCATAGACGGTCAGCGAATCGAGCAGATGGTAGCTCTGGAAGACAAAGCCGAAATATCGCTTGTAGACCTCTGACCGGTCCTTCTTGTTGAGCTTGTGGATCGGGTGGCCCATCAAGTGGTATTCCCCGCTCCAACTCGTATCGTGCATCCCCAGCAGGTGAAGGAGCGTGGATTTTCCCGCGCCGGAGGGGCCCATGATGGAGATGAACTCCCCCTCCCTGATCTCCGCGTTGATGCGGCGCAACACCCAGGTCCGCGTAGGGCCGTTGTCGTAATATTTCTCGACGTTGACAAGTCTGATCATGTGTCGTCCGGCAAAATCCTTTTCCTATTGTTCGCGCAGCGCCATCACCGGCTGCAATCCGACGGCACGGCGCGCCGGCAGGTAACTCGCCGCCAGCGCCACCACCGCAAGCAGGACACTGGCCGCGAGATACGGCTCGAGGTCAGTTTCCGAGACCCCATAGAGCAGATCCTGGAAGCAGAACCGCGCGAGCACGAATGCCGCCACGGCTCCAATCGCCAGCCCCGGCAGGATCAGCGTGAAGCACTGCCGTAGCACGAGTTCCATCACATCCACAGGGCAGGCGCCCATCGCCATCCGAACTCCCAACTCCCCGGTGCGGCGCGAAACCATCTGTCCGGTCACGCCATACACGCCCACGCTCGCCAGCGCCAGGGCGAGCAATCCGAACACCGCCAGCAGACCCGCGCCCATGCGCGGAGCCCACAGCGCGTCCTCGATCGAAGCCCGGATGGGAATCACTTCGACGCCGGGCAAATCCGGACGGAAGCGCCTCATCTCCTCGGAAATGCTTCCCGCCAGTTGAGCCGGATCGCCCGCCGCCCGCACCAGAACGAACGCCCTCGATGGGCTGCTCTGCATGAGAGGCACGTAGACGTATGGCTCGGGCCGCTCGCCGAGAGCGTTGTACACGCTGTCCCTCGCCACTCCGACCACGGTGTGTTCGTCATAGTCCCCGAAGAAGCGGAACTTCCTGCCGATGGCTGTCGACCCCGGCCAGAACTGCTGCGCCATCGTTTCATTCACGATGGCCACTTTCGGACTCTCCGCGCCATCTTCCGCCGTGAAATCGCGCCCGCGCAGGATCAGCACGTCGGTCGTTTCGAAATAACGCGTGCTCACCGTGTTCACCGGGACAATCTCCCCGCTCCTGCCTGAATTCTTGCCGGGCAACTGGATGGTGCGGCGCAGCGAACCCTCGCCGAGCAGAGGGTTCGATGCGATGCTCACCGACTGCACTCCGCTGACGGCCGCCAGTTTCTCCTGGAGGCTTTCATAGAAATTGAGCCGCTGGCAGTCCCCCAAACCCAGCCGGCGCGGATTGACGGCGAAGGAGGCGATGGTTCGCGTATCGAAGCCGGGATCAATGGCCCGCGCGTTGTGCAGGCTTTTCAGAAACAGATCGGCCCCCACCAGGGCAACCAGCGAAAGCGCCACCTGGCTCACCACCAGGGCCTCGCGCAAATGCAGTCCCTTCCAGTAACTCAGCTTCGCCCGCGCGTGTTCCCGCAACTCGCCGGTGATCTCCCCTCGCAGCGACTGCAGCGCCGGCAGCAGACTCGCGGTAATCCCCGCCAGCAGGGACACCAGCGCCGTAAAGGCGAGCACGCGCCCGTTGATGCTCAAACGCAAGTCCTCCGCCGAAAGGTGCTCGGGGCGGAAATGCCACAACAACTCGCGGCCCACAACGCCGAACAGGAGACCCAACGCGGATCCGATGGCCACCAGCAGCGCGCTATCCAGAAACACCTGGTAGAGCAACTTCCGCCGGGTGGCCCCTAAGGCCAGCCGCACCGCCATCTCCCGCCTCCTCACCGAAGATCGCGACAACAGCATGTTGCCCGCGCTGGCAATGGCAATCAGCAGCACCAACCCGGAGGCGCTCATCAGCACTACGGCCGCCCGCACCAATCCCTTGTGGTGCATGGGACCCTCGGAAGCCGCATCGAGCGGGGCCAGTGAGAAACTCCTGCCGGCGTTGTCCACCGGATACTGGTTCGCCAGTTCCCTTCCCACGCGGTCCGCTTCCGCCGCGGCCCATTCCTTCGAGACGCCGTCTCGCAGGCGCCCCGCTATAAGGAACATCACGGCGCGGCGGGAGTCCACCCAATCGGGCATCTCGATGACCGCGCGGTAAGCCCGCATGGGGACCCACAAGTCCGTCGACCCGATCCTTTCCAGTCCTTTGAAGGATGCCGGCATCACGGCCGCCACGCGGAACGCCTTGCGGTTCAGGTAGATCGTCTTCCCGATTACTCCGGCGTCGCCGCGAAACAGCTTGCGCCAGAGCGGGTGGCTCAGCACCACAGGCGAAGACGCCTCATGCCCCCGTGCTTCGGGAACACAGCCCAAAATGGGCTGTACGCCCGCCATGGTGAAATAGTTGTCCGTCACCACTTCCGCGGTGTACTCACGGATCTGCCTGTCGAACGCCAGATTCACCTTCGCCCACGTGAACGCCGCCAGTTCACCGAACGCCTGGGAGCGGCGCCGCAGGTCAAGGTAGTTCGGGAACGACACGGGCAAAGGCTCCGGATTCCGCGCATCCTTCGTGAATACGGAAAACAGCTTTCCCGGCTCGCGAACGGGCAGCGGAGCCAGCAACACTGCATCCACCAGGGTGAATATCGCCGTGTTGGCGCCAATGCCCAGGGCCAGCGAAAGCGCCACCAGCAGGGAAATGGTCCGGTTGCGCCACAGCCTCCGCATAGCCATCGCCGCCACCGGCAATTCCTCGACGAACCGGATCAGCCAGGTCTTCATTCGTACCTCAACGCTTTCAAAGGATCCAATTTGGCCGCCCGCCGGGCAGGCAGATAACAGGCAACGAGCGCCACCGCCGCCAGCAGGCAGGCCGCCATCAGATAAGTGGGCGGATGCAGCGTGCTCACGCCGAACAGCAGGCTGTTCGCCACCCGGGAAAATGCCATGGATGCTCCCACGCCCAGCGCGAGGCCCGGAAGCACCAGAACCATCCCTTCCCCGATCAACCTTCGCAGCACATCCGCGGGCGAAGCGCCCAGCGCCATCCGGATGCCGATTTCAATCGTTCGCTGCGTCACCGAATACGCCGTCAGGCCGTACACGCCGATTGCCGCGAGCAGAAGCCCCAGGAGCCCGAACAGGCCCAGCAGTTGAGCCATCATGCGCTGCGCCCACAAGGAGCGGTCAATCAGTTCGCCAATGGTCTGCGCCTGGCTCAGCGGCAGATGCCGGTCCATGCCTTGCACCTCCGCGCGCAGCATTCCCTCGAGCGGACCGGGATTCCCCGCGGCGCTTACCAGCAGCGTCACCGGACTCATATATTCCTGTGACAGGGGAATGAAGGCGCAGGAATACTGATCTTCGCTGAGGCGGAAAAACTTTGTGTCCGCGGCCACACCCACGATTTCCCGGGGGCTCGTGTCGCCGCTCAAACGCAGGCGCCGGCCGATCGCGCTCTTTCCCGGCCAGAACCGCCGCGCCAGGCTCCTGTTCACAATCAACACCCGCGGAGAATCCCCGGCGTCGGTCTTGAGAAAAGGCCGTCCCTCCTCCATGCGGATTCGCATCGTGCTGAAAAACTCCGGATCGACCGTGTCCGTCAACACCATATTCCCTCTCGAGGTGAGCGGCTCACCCTCGCGCATCGCCGCCCGCAGAAAACCTCCCTGGCCCATGGGAGTGATAGTGGCCAGGCCAGCCGACCGCACACCCGGAAGCGCCCGCACCCGCTCGAGAAGCCGCAGGTGAAATTCGCTTCCCTGCTGTTCGGAATATCCCGCCGCCTTCAGATGGAAGGGAACCATGAGCAGGCTTCGCGTATCAAAGCCGGGGTCCACATGCTGCGCCTGCCGCAGGCTTTCCGTAAACAGCCCCGCGCCTACCAGAGCGATCACCGCCAGCGCGCACTGCCCCATCACCAGCAGGCTGCGCAATCCGAATATCCGTGATTCCGGAGCCGTCCGCGAGGTCCGCTCCTTCAGTTCCCGCGCCAGGTCGCGCCGCCAGGAATTCATCGCCGGAGCCAGGCCGAACAGGATCCCGCTGGCAATGGAAACACCCGCCGTGAACAGAAGCACGGAGACGTCCAGGGAAAGGTTGAAGGAAGCGTTGTCCAGCCACTGGGGCCGGAAATGCCACAGCAGATCCCGGCTCCAGCGCGCCACCAGCAATCCCACGGCGCCGCCGCAGACAGAGAGGACCAGGCTCTCCGTCAGCACCTGGCGCGCAATCCGCCATGCGCCCGCGCCGATCGCCAGCCGGATGGCAAATTCCTTGCTCCGGTTCCGCGACCGCACCAGCAGCAGCGATGCGACATTCGAGCAGGCGATCATCAGCACCAGGCACACCACCGCCATCAACACCAGCGCCGCCTGTTCGAGGATTCTTCTGATCCGCGGGGGAATGACGGTTTCCGTGCTTGGCGTGAGGCGGAAACTCCGTCCTGCGTTTACTTCCGGATGGTCCGCCGCCAGTTGCTGCCCGATGGGCGCGATCGCCTGCTCCGCCGTCTTGAGGCTCATGCCCGGTTTCAGCCGCGCGGCCACGGAAAAGTACAACGCCTTGCGCTCGTCCACCGCCTCCGGGCGCGCCATCATCCACCGCGCCATCGACATCGGCGCCCACGCCGCCGGTTCGCTCACCGTGCTCAACCCCTTGAATCCTTCCGGCATCACCCCGATTACCGTCAGCTTTTGGCGGTTGACCCAAATCGTCCGGCCAATCACGGAACCATCCGCGCCGAACTCTCTCACCCAGGTTCCATGGCTGAGCACCACTACCGGAGATCTTCCGGGCGCCGGATCGTCGCTCCTTCCGAAGGTCCGTCCGATGGCCGCCGAAACCCCCAGAACTTCGAAGAAATTCTCCGTCACCACTTCCCCGGTCCATGTCTGCGGAGACTCGTCCGCGCGCGACGCAATCATGCTGGCCGGAGTCAGCGCGCACATTCCCGCGAACACGTTCTGATGATTGCGAATATCCTCGAAATTCGGATAGGAAACCGCATACAACCCGTTCAATTTCTCGTCGTATGTGGAAACGGTTACCAGCCGCTGCGGCTCGAACACCGCCAGCGGCTGCAGGAACAATGCTTTGACAAGCGTGAAGATCGCCGTGTTCGCGCCGATTCCCAAGGCCAGCGAGAGGACCGCAACCAGGGTGAACGCGGGACTCTTGAGCAGCGCGCGGACTCCATACCTGATGTCCTGCCAGAGAGTTTCCATTAGGGCAATTCTCTCACCCCCGCCGTTGATGCGCCATGCCGCGGCGCCGCCCTCCGCCTACTCGAAGCGCAGGTCCGCTGACCGGCGAAATACAGACCGGAGTTGCTGACGGATTGTATCCCGCAACCGGCGCGCCTCGCCACGCAAGCACTGGGATTCCTCCCGAACCTGGCTCAATTCCTCCCCGAGTTGCAGAAACTGGTCGTGGAATTCCTTGTTCTGCCGTTGGATCTCTTCCCGGAAACATTCGCTGGCCTGGCGTGTCTGGCCGCGAATTTCCCACACCCGCGGGTGCACCGTGTCCGTCAACTGGTCTCCCTGCACGATGAGCAGAGGCCTGCGGACGGCTTGTGACATCGCCGAGCACGCGGCGCTGAAGAGTAGAATTACCGCGATCGCAAGATAGTCAGGGTTCCGGCTCACCCAGCCGGACTGGGCTTGTGGGACGTTCATCAGACAACCTCCACATTTTCCTCGACAATCCGCCCGTCAAACAGATGGACAGACCGGTCGGCATGGCGCGCGTAGCGCGGGTCGTGGGTCACCATGCAAATGGTCGCTCCCGCGCGGTGCAATTCCCGCAGGAGTTCCATCACCGCCTCGCCGTTTGCCGAATCCAGGTTGCCCGTGGGTTCGTCCGCCAGCAGGATGGATGGCTCGCCGACCAGGGCGCGGGCGACGGCAACACGCTGCTGCTGACCGCCCGAAAGCTGCGAAGGATAATGCTTGACGCGATGCGACATCCCCACCC
>JADLBD010000223.1 GCA_020847975.1 Bryobacterales bacterium
AGGTCCACTTCCACGACCTGCACGCCACCATCCTCCACCTCCTCGGCCTCGATCACAAGCGCCTCACCTACAAGTACGCCGGCCGCGATTTCCGCCTCACCGACGTCCACGGCGAAGTCGTCGACGGAATCGTCTCCTAGTGGCGCAGGCACTCTCTTGCCTGCCGCGCCGAGACTCATCTCGGCGCGCTCCCCACTAATTTCGGATCATACGGTACGAATTGCCCCCTCCGCCGGTACTCCTCGTGATACAGGCCCACCTTGTCTTCATCCACCTCGATCCCCAACCCGCTTCCTTCCGGCACACCCCAGTTCGCCCCACCGGCAATAGGGACGGGCGTCCGCAGAATGTCGTCCGCCATCATGTGCGCCGTCTGCTGATTCCCATCCACGATATTCGGCAGAGTCAGCAATATGTGATGCGCCGCCGTAGCCGTGATCCCCAACTCCCCATGCGTATGCTTGCACACGCGCAGCCCCTCGAATTCCGCCACCCGCGCAAGCCGCTGGAACTGCGCCAGCGACCCAGTGAAATAAGGGCTGAAACAGTACACATCCGCCGTTCGCGAAGTCATCTGCCGGTACGCGTCGGCCGCTGTCCACAACCCCTCATTCGCCGACACCGCCACAGCCGACCGCGACCGCACCTCGATCATGTTGCTTGCCGGATCCTGGCTCACCGGCTGCTCGATGAAGTCGATCCGGTGCCGGTCGAGCAGCGCCAGGTTCCGCAGCGCCTCGTTCACCGTCCAGGACCCATTAGCATCCAGGCGAATCTTCCGCTCCGGCCCGATCGTCTCCCGCACCGTCCGCACCATCTCCAACTCCGCCGCAATATCGATGCCCACCTTGAGATAGAACACCTGAAACCCGCGCGCAATCCCTTCTCTGCAATCCGCCGCAATGCGCTCCAGCGGACCCTGCGAAAGGTAATAAAAGTAATTGGCGCTGTCGCGCACCTTCCCGCCAAACAAATTGTAGAGAGGCTGCCCGCATGCCTTCCCGCAAACATCCCACAGCGCCATGTCAATCCCCGGATACGCGAAGCAAGCCGTGGGTTGCCGCCACAACCAGATGCCGCGCTGCCACAACTCCGCCCGAATCGCCTCGCTTTCCCACGGACTGCGCCCTATCACGAACGGCGCCATCCCCCGCAAGGCCTCCAGCACCGATTCCACATTCGCCCCGCTACAGCTTTCCCCCCACCCAATCAGCCCATCGTCCGTGTACGCTTTCACGATCACATCGGTGACCCCGTCGCGATTCACCCGCGAGCTGACCTCCCGGTGTGTGTAAGCAATGCTGATGGGAATGAATTCAAGCCGTGTAACCTTCATCGCCCCCCTCCGAGCAAACTCCGCGCATTCCCTTCCGCGATCGCGCGGGAATCCTCCTCGCTGAGCCCCGACTCCCGCATCTTGAACATCGCCGACTCGCGATAGAACAAGGGGAAATGCGACCCAAACACCACCCGTGCCGCCGAAACCTGCTTCGCCAGCGTGGCCACCCCCCGCAGCCGTTCCACCATCGCAAAATCGAAGTACACCTGCCCCGCTTCCGCAATCGCCTTCACCGGAGCGTCATGCCCCTGATTCAACACCATCAGCCGCAGCGAAGGAATTCCCGCAACCACCGCCGCCAGAGGCCGTAGATCCACGTTCGGGACGCGCAGCATCGGATGCTGCGTGCGCACGTCCTCCATCGCGGCCGCCAGTTGCACAATCAGACCCGAGCGCGCCGCCAGCCGCAATACCTCGGCAAACCGTGGGTCCTCCAAAGTGTACCCGTGGTAGTTCGGATGCAGCCGGATCCCGGGCATCCGGTGCTGCTCCCGGCACCGCCGCAGATCCTCCTGCCAGTCCGGCAGCACCGGATTCACGCTCCCGAACGGTACCAGCAGCCCCGCCCCGTGTACACGGCAAGCGGCAGCCAGCCGCTCGTTCACCCCACCCATGTCCTTATGAAGCAGCCCGTCGAAGCTCCCCACCCAGGCCTGCCCTACCTCGTGCTCCTTCATCCGCGCCAGAAATTCGGCCGGTTCATCTCCATCCAGCCGCCGGAACGGCCATCGGGACAGATAAGCATGCGTGTCAATCGTCATCGCGAATCCATTCAATGATATACTCGCCCCGCATGCCGCACGTGATCCATCGCCGCACGCTGTTCAAGGAACTCGCCGCCAGCCCCATGCTGTCCTCCGCACAGCCCAAGGACACCCCTCCCGGCAGCGGTTTCCGCATCTGGGATGAGCACTGCCATCTCGGCGCCGTGCCCGGCAACACCCCCGAAGAGCGCATCGAGGTCCTCATCGAATGCGCCGACCGCCTCGGCATCGAACGCCTCCTCGTGTCCCAAGGCTACTCTTCGCCCCTGCACCCCACAGCGGACCAGATCCGCCAGGAAAACGACCGCGTCATGCGCGCCGTCCGCCGCTTTCCCGACCGCGCCTACGGCTCCGTCTATTTAAGTCCCGCCTATCCCGAATTCAGCGTCCAGGAGTTCAATCGCTGCGTGCGCGACGGTCCCATGATCTCCATCGGAGAACTCGAAACAGACCGCCGCTGCAATGTTCCCGAAATGGACCCGATCATCGAGCAAGCCGCATCGATGAACGTACCCGTCCTCCAGCACACCTGGCTCAAAACAGACGGCAATGAACCCGGCGAATCCTCACCATACGATCTGGTGGAACTCGCCCGCCGCCACCCTTCGGTTCAATTCGTATGCGTCCACACCGGAGGCGATTGGGAGCGCGGCATCCGCATCATCCGCTCCACGAAAAACATCTGCGCCGAAGTCGCCGGATCCAACCCCACCACCGGCTTCGTCGAGATGGCCGTCCGCGAACTCGGCCCCGAACGCGTCATCTACGGCAGCGACGTCGGAGGCCGCGGCTTCTCCTCCCAACTCTCCAAAGTCCTCGGAGCCCGCATCCCTAACTCCGTAAAAAAACTCATCCTCGGAGAAAACCTCCGCCGCCTCCTCACCCCTATCCTCCAAGCGAAGGGATACAAAATCTGAAACCTCGGCGCCCTCGGCGCCTGTCAGCGATATGCTCAGCCTCACGCACCATCTCGTATCCGAGTGCCCGAAACGCAGCGATTACTGTGGTCCTGGGGGCATCAATCGGGAATTTGGCCACCAGGCGGGGATGGTCGCCTCTGAGATGAAGGCTTCGATATCGAGCCACTGCCCCTAAGCCTGCGCAATGCCCAATTGTCCGGCCCTGCGTCGATGGGTTTGATACCCTCTTCGTCAGCAGCCGCAGCAGCGTTGATGCGCTGGCGAAACGCATCGACGGGCTCGAGCGACTGCTCCAGAACGATCAACTGGCTAGAGCGGCTCTCTACCGCGGAAGCCCGCCGCCTGGCCTCGTCGATGAGATCTCTTAGTTGTTGTGCGATCGACGCATGGCCGAGGCGGGCGCCTGCATGGCTACCGACAGGAATTTCCGGTCGTCGCCATCAAGATGGCGTCGCAACAACGCGATCATGTGATGGGCGGCGCTCATTGCAGTAAACCGATTTGTGCCGAGGAACCGGCTCTCCGTCGCGATAAGAGCCCTGCCGATACAAGTTGACGGCAGATCCTCCACCAGCGCCAACAGCCTGACCGTCAGCGGATCAGCCGGAGGGTTTACGAACGAGTGCAGGAACCAAGGGATTGGTGGTGGAGCCGCCCGGCTTGTGGGCCATCCACATTTTTCAGGTCTTGATGACGGTTTCGGCACGGGATTCCCGGAATAGGAGTAGCAGCGGTTAGAACGCGGCAACTCTTTGAAAGGAAAATCCAACCATGGTATTACGATGGACGAACTCAATCGCGGCGCTCGGTCTCGTGCTGGGCTTGCAAGGCAATCTCTTTGCGGAAACCGGCTCGCTTCGCATTCTTCAGTTTCCCGGTGAAGGGGCAACGTGGTGTCTCGGGACGAACCCGCGCGGAGAGATGGTTGGCGAATACTTCGTTGGCTCACGCCCGTACGGTTTCCATCTATCGGGCGACACTTACACCCGAATCGACTATCCGGGCTCCACGTCGAGCTACGCGTTTGATGTGAATGCTCGCGGCGACATCGTAGGTACGTACAACAACGGGATCCGTAATTTAGGGTTCCTGTATCAAAAGGGAATTGTGACCTCCATAGAGGTCCCGGGCTCGAAGGGAAACGGAGCACAAGGCATCAACCCATCCGGAGACAACGTTGGCTGGTCAACGGCGCTGGCGGATAACAAAACTCGCGGATTCTTGCTGCGCGAGGGCATCTTTTATGACATCCTCGTCCCTGGAGCCAGCTCAACGAGCGCTTTTGGAATCAGCCCACAGGGGGATATTGTGGGGAACTACGGGTCTGCGGGCAAGATTCATGGATTCCTACTCAGCCGAGACGGCGTATTCACAACGGTCGACTTCCCGGACGCGAGAACGACCAATACAACGTTGTACAAGATGAGCGCGCCGGGCGACGTCGCGGGAACAGCCTGGTTGTCCAACGGCGAAGTCCACGGCTTCCTGTGGAAGGACGGCGTGTTGAAACCGTTCGACTACCCGGGATCGGTTGGGACGATGGTGCATGGAATCAACTCCGAAGGGGAATTCTGCGGCATGGTGAAGCTGACTGTGACGACTCCCTGGGGCGGCTTCGCCTGGCATTGGTAACAACGCCTTACGCCTGTCCGGGTGGTCCCGCATGATTGAGGTTAAGACTCCTCCGCTCGATCCCCACCGCGGTGACCGGCGCCAAGGTAACGACCGCGCGCGAAGACAAGAGGAAAGCCGGATTGCGAGGCTCCGGTTTAGCTTAGGTTCCATGTCTACGGATGCCGGCTGGGCGCAGGTGCAGAAAATCCCCCGGAGCTAAGATCAAAGCAAGCCCGCGTCTGCCCGGAATTTCTCTTGGGGGTAGCCATGCTGCTGCTTGCATTCTTCAGTTGGACGCTGTTTGGTCAAGATGCCGCGCCCGTCGGACGGGGACTTCGTTTCCGTCCCTGGCTTCCTCCTGAGGGTTTTGCAGTTGTCGCGGTGAATGACAACGGCGACATCGCCGGCAATCATCGCGAGATGGGTCCGATGTTGATGACGGGCGATGGCATTGTCAGAGACCTGGGGCTTGCCGGCAGCACGGTTGCGGCGATGAACAACAATCGCCAGATGGTGATCAACGGTCCGGACGGGGTCTTCCTGCGCCACCCGGATGGCGTTCTCGAGCCACGCCGGGTGGAAGACTCCGCCGCGGTCACCGGCTACGGAATCAACAATCTTGGCCAGATTGCCGGCCAGGCGGACACGCGCTCCGTGGTCTGGAATGCCGATGGGACGTATCGGGTAATTCCGGCTCCCCTGATCCTGCCCGGCCGAAGGGAACCTGTCGCGAGTGCACGAGCCGTCAACGACGAAGGAACGGTGGTGGGCGAGTATGATTTAGGCGCAGACCTGCAACACGTCATTTACCGGCTGACAAAAGGTGTCCTGTTCGAAAGCATGGGAGTGGCGAGACTTGGCGCATTCGGAGTGGGGCTGAACAATGCCGGCGACATCGCCTATTCCGCCAGCGACGCGTTTGGTTTGCGTACCACGTTGATCGCGTCGACGGGAGGGCTGCGCTATGCCGATAGCGGCGCGTCCGGCGGCAGTGTCCGGATCACCGGTGCACTGAGCCCTGATGGCAGGACCATCGTGGGCTCCGGCTACGTCGCCGAAACATGCCCAGTCCGGATTCTGACGGTTCCGGAGATGGTACCGTTCGAAGGGGGCGTGATCCGGGTGGAGGCAAGAGCGGATGCCGACTGCGAGTGGTATTACCGGGATTCCCGGCGCTCGGGCGATGCAGCCTGGGACGTGCGGATTGCTTCCAGCACGACGCCACGCGTCAACCACCTGGACATTGCGGGAGCGGACATCGCCATCCTACAAGGCGATGGAGCGCCTTGCGAGTACTCGCTGGTGGGTACGCCGATCTTTCCCACGACGCTGCCTGTCCCGGGCAGTTCGGCTTATGCGCCCGTTTCCGGCGCTACTCTCCGTATTCCTTTTGCCGCCTCCGCGGGTTGCCCTGGAATGTTTCGAGCGGCGCTGACTGGCTCCACGCCGAACCGGACTCCGGTTCAGGGCCGGGCAGTATCCTGCTCACCGTGGATTCGAACCCCGGTTCCTATCCGCGCGGCGCATCTGTTTCTATTGGCGGGCGAAGCCTCGCCATTACCCAACCTGGAGCAACTTGCGCTTATAGTGCGGGCGTTCCTTCCCTCTTGGGCGCTGGTTCGGGAACTGTGTTTGTTCGCGTGAGCAGCGCGGCGACAGACTGCTTTACCGAGGTGTCGGCGGACAGCGACTGGATCCGCCCGGCGCCGCTCGACCGGCGTTTGTTCACCTACGATCCCAACACGACCGGCAGGCCTCGGACGGCGACTTTCATGCTCGCCGGGCAAGCCTATCCGATTACACAGGAAGCCTCGGCCCCGAGAGCGCCGTTGTTAGTGGAACCAAGCGAGGCATTCGGGATGCGCTCCGTTTTCCGGGTCACTTACGCGGACGGGGCTCTCACTTCGCCCCTGACTACGTCGCTCATCGAATTCGGTGACAGGTGCAGTTTCACTTTCCAGAGGGTGCAGCGGCGGTTTGTCGCCAGGAACGAATACTGCACTCTGAATGCGTGGCAAGTGGGCGAACCGGCTGGATTGCTGATCCTTACCCTGGACATTTCATTTGCTGATCGGACAGATCTTCCGATTCGGGCTGATGGCCGCCACTTGGGTGTGATGCACGCCGGCCAGGATGCGCCGCCGCTGACGCTCGTCAAGCCGGTCGAAATTCCGAGTAGCTGGCGGGGAGCAATCGGCCTCTGGACTGACAGCAGAGTTGGCATCGGCGGTACGTTCCGGTTCGGTTTACAGCCTCCTGGCGGAGCCAGCGCCGCTCCACCGGCCGGCGCAACCATTTATTTCAAAGACAAACCCGGGCTCGCTCCACACCGCTCGGCTTGCGGGCTGTTTGTCGATATCGAGGCGCGGACTATCGCCCTGCGCGATGACTTGGACATCTCATCCAGTTCACCGGCAGTGGCCGGCGCGTCCGTATCGCTGGCGAATAGCCAATGTATCGTCGACATGGCGAAGGCTTCGATACAGACCAGGGGTTCACTGGCAATAGTAGATGTGCCGGTCCTCTTCCGGTCCGCGTGGCTGGGATTCCGTTCGATCGCCGCTACATTCTCAGTCCGGAACGGGCATACGTTCCCGTTAGAGGATGTGGCTGACTTCAGCGTTACGCCCTCCGTTGGGCAGCCATCCGCCTTCACGCTACCGGGACTCTTGCGCATCAGCCTTCCTGCTCAGGTTCCCATCGATACCGCTCGAGTCATGATCGCGCCCTCGGTGGACTCGACTTCCGGCTGCCTCCTTCAATATGACAGCCCAACTTCTTCGCTGCGCGCATCAGGACTGTGCGCTCTGGGTACGTCCACGTTCCAGATGATAGACAACGCGCTCGTCCTGATTCTCAATCCGGCCTATGATTCCCTGCTGCGCGGCGGCCAGACTGTTTTCGCCTCGCAAACTCCGCAGGGAGGCGCCGACAGCGGATGGTTTCGAATCGGCGGCATCAGCCTGCAATGAGCGTGACAGGCCGGCATCATGGGCGGCGGGATTCCTGGTATCTTGGAAAACTGGCACGGCGCGAAGCATGGCCGGCAGAAAGCAACGGGCTAAACGAAAATGAACCGGCGAACCTTTCTTGGGAGTCTCGGCGCAGCCGCGTACGCGGAGATGCAGGGTGTGAAGGTCATTGATGCCCATGCCCACCTCCATCATCACGGTGCTGCGAATTGGAGCGAAAGCGACCGCAAACTGATCGACGCCGCGGACAAGCTCGGCATCGACCAGCTCTGCTGCTCGATCCTGCCGCCGGAGCGGCCGACGAGAATGGAGAGTTTTCGGGATTGCAACCGGTGGCTTGCGGAAGCCATCCGGCGCTTCCCCGGCAGGATTCTCGGCTACTGTTTCGTCAATCCCGGCTACACGAAGGAGGCGCGTGAGGAGATCCGGCGGTATGTCGAGGACCACGGCTTTGTGGGTGTGAAGCTCTATAACGACTATCGGGCCAACGAGCCCGTCGTATTCCCAATCGCCGAGCTGGCGATCGAATTGAAGATCCCCATATTGCACCATGCGGGGCATGTGAGCTGGCCTCCGCTGGCGCAGCCTCGCATCAGCGATGGGGGCCATTTCGCGGAGCTGGCGCGGCGCTACCCGGAGTTGATGCTGATTTGCGCGCACATCTGCGGCGGCGGGGACTGGGAGTGGACCATCAAAGCGCTCCGCAACGCCTCGTCCGTTTTTCTCGATACCAGCGGGAGCGTAGTTGATGAAGGGGTGGTGGAGATGGCGGTCCGCACGTTGGGCGCCGAGCGGCTGCTGTTTGCCTGCGACATGTCTCTCACCGCCAGCGTGGGGCGCATCCGCGGCGCTGACATCAGCGACGCCGACAGAAAGAGGATTCTCGGCGCCAACATGCAGCGCATTCTCAGCCGGAGGGGCAGCCGGTGATCGACGTAAACGCATATCTTGGGCATTTCGCCTTCCGGCAGCTTCGTCACAACACGGCCGGCGGCCTGTTGCGGCTCATGGACCGCAAGCGCATCGAACGCGCGCTGGTGTCGAGCGCGGCCTCGATCACTTATCGGAATGCGCACGCGGGTAATGAAGAGGTGGCCGCGGAAATCAAGAGTCACCGGGACAGGCTGATGGGCTGCGCCGTGCTCAACCCGGGCTACGCGGGCTGGCAGGATGACCTCAAGACCTGTCATGAAGAGTTCGGAATGAGAGCCCTGCGTCTCTATCCGCGGTGGCACAACTACAAACTCACCGATGCGACGTGCCTGGAACTGGTTCACAAGGCAGCCGAGCGCGGGCTGGCGGTGACGATTCCGATGCGAGTGGAGGATCGCCGGCAGCAGAGCTGGCTGGTGGACATCCCGGATGTCAACCGCGACGAGGCCGCGGATCTCATCAAAGCCGTTCCGCAGGCATCATTCATTCTGATGAACGGCTCCGGTTTCGCGAGTTCCATACTGGGCCGGAAGAACAACGGTCTGCCTGCGAACTACGCGATCGACATTTCGCTGTTGACCGCGGAACTGAATAACGAGATCGGCCAACTGCTGTCGAATCTGGGTGAGGACCGAGTGGTTTTCGGGACCGGCATGCCGTTCCATTACGCGGATCCGGCACTCACCAAGCTCGAGATTCTGGATGCGAGCGAGGCGGTGAAAGAGAAGATCCGCCGGGGTAACGCCCGCCGTATCTTGAAGCTCTGATCGCGCGTCGTCGGGCAGCGCTTCAGTATACTGGCTGCGGTAAGGAACGCGCCCATGCAACTTTTTCGTATTCCGCTTTGTTTTCTGCTGCTCATTGCGGCTTACGCCGCCTCGATGCCGAAAGGAGCGGAGCACACCAACACCATCGGAATGCGGTTTGTGCGGGTGGAGCGCGGGTCCTTTGTCATGGGCTTCGGCGGCGAGCCTGTGCCCGGTGAAACGGGGCGAAACGCCTGGCGCGCCGGCGGCGATTTCGACGAGCGGCCGGCGCACAAAGTGAAAATCTCCCGCGCCTTCTACATGGGAGCTTTCGAGGTGACGAACGCGCAGTACGAGCAGTTCGATCCCGGCCATCGCGCCCTGCGCGGCAAGCTTGGCTTCTCGAAGGAAGACAACGAGGCGGTGGTCTTCGTGAGCTGGCACGACGCCATCCGCTTCTGCCAGTGGCTTTCGAAGAAGGAAGGTCTTCCCTATCGCCTTCCGACGGAGGCAGAGTGGGAATACGCCGCGCGCGCCGGATCCACCACGCATTACTTCACCGGCGACACTTTGCCCGCGCCCTTTCTCAAGAATGCAACCCAGAGCCGCTATCCACCCCCGCAACCCGTGCCCACTGTCGTGGGCCAGACTCCGCCCAATCCATGGAAGCTGTTCGACATGCACGGCAACGTCGAAGAATGGGTAAACGATTGGTACGGACCGTACGAAGCGGGCGAGCAGGTGGATCCCGCCGGGCGAGCCTCCGGCGATTTCCGTGTCACCCGCGGCGGCAGCCATTCCACGGAAGGCTACTTCCTGCGTTCCGAGAACCGCATGGGTACGCTGCCGGACGACAAACACGGGCTCATCGGATTTCGCGTGGCCCTCGGTCCCGCCCCGCGATCAAAGCCATTGCCCGCGGCCGCCCGGCCGCTGAATCGGACGGGCGTATCCCAGAGTGTTCCCGATTCCAAGGATGGACCCGATCCCTCAAAGCCCTACTTTCATGGTCCGCGCAAGTACGTGAAGATCCCGCCGGGTTCTTACGGCCCCATGTTCTCGACGCACAATCATGATCCCGCCCTCGTCGAATGCCCGAACGGCGACCTGCTGGCCATCTGGTACAGTTGCGTGACGGAACCCGGCCGCGAACTCGCCCTGCTTGCCAGCCGCCTCCGGTACGGAAAGGAGGAGTGGGACGAGGCATCGCCCTTCTGGGATACGCCCGATCGGAATGACCATGCGCCGGCCATGTGGTACGACGGCGATAAAACCATTTATCACTTTGGCGGCTTATCCGCGGCGGCCACGTACCGCGCCAATCTGGCGCTCATCATGCGCACGTCCACGGACAGCGGCGCAACGTGGTCCCCGGCGAAGCTGATCGGGCCGGAGCATGCGGAGCGGCACATGCCGGCTCAATCGGTGTTCCGGGCCATAGACGGGTCCATCGTTCTTACTTCGGACGCGAATCCCGGATCGACGGTGATCCTCAGCCGCGACAATGGAAACACGTGGGAGGATGCCGGAGGGCGCATCGCTGGAATTCATGCCGGCGTCGCGCAGTTGAAGGATGGCCGGCTGATGGCGCTCGGCCGCGGCGATGATATCAACGGCTTCATGCCGAAAAGCATCTCCACCGACATGGGAAAGACCTGGACTTATTCGGCGAGCCCATTTCAAGCCATTCGCAGCAGACAGCGTGCGGTACTGTTGCGGCTGCGCGAAGGCCCACTGCTGTTCATCTCCTTCTGCGGCGCGCAAACACAGCCCGGAAAGCAGGACATGATGATCACCGACGCCTCCGGTAAACAGCGTCCCGTGTCGGGCATTTATGCGGCGCTTTCCTTCGATGAGGGGGAGACCTGGCCGACCCGGCGTCTGATTTCCGACGATGGCCCCGGACGCGAAGTGGAGACAACCGACGCAGGCACCTTCACCATGAGCGCGAGCAGCGCCGAGCCGTGGGGTTATATGGCCATCTGCCAGGGTAAGAACGGCGTGGTTCATTTGATCACCAGCAAGAATCACTATTCGTTCAATCTGGCGTGGCTGAAGCAGGCGCCTCCCGCGCTTCGCTGAGGATTCGAGGTCCGGGGTGGGGAGCCAACGCTCGAGTCGTTGATTTTATGCCTCCGAGTTGCAGCCGTTGTCTACATCGAAATGCCCATAGCGTTGTGACAATACCGACCGCATCTACGAAGGTCGAAGGCGGTTTAGCACAGCAGGCATCGCGGTGATAGGATTGAGGTGTGGAGAAGTCGACGCTATCCAACGTTTACGAGATTCGGGCGCAGTGGGACAGCGAAGCTGGCGTCTGGGTGGCCGAAAGTGAAGATGTCCCCGGCCTTGTTGCTGAAGCCGACTCACCTAACGTTCTGGTTCGCAAGCTGAGAACGCTTATTCCAGAATTGTTGGAGCTGAACGGCGCCACCGGCGACCGGACTGCGAGTTTCCACGTTCTGTATCAACACGAAGATAGTGGCATCCTCACGTTCTGATGGCCAGTTACACACCGAGCGTGAAGAATATTCTTCTTGCGCATGGCTGTCACTTCGAGCGGCGAGGAAAAGGTGACCACGAAATCTGGACAGTCCCATCACGCAACGACGGTTTCCCGTGGATGGGAAAATCTTGTCCAGGCACACAGCCAATGCCGTGCTGAGACAAGCTGGAATCCCGAAGCAATTTTGACTTGCGCAAGGGGACCTATCCCAGGTGCATTCCCGACAACCCGGGTCCGGTCCACGAACAACGTCACCGCTGGAGATTGCCCTGAGACCTCGGGTAAAGGCCACGCGGCCAGCTCGGGTAAGGCCAGCGGCTGGTCACGAGTAAACTCAACCACGGACAGTCGGCCAGCAACTCCGCGAGCAGAGGCGCACCGGCCAGCACGTGCTCGAAGTTGTCGAGCAGCAGCGCCAGATACTTGCTGCCGAGATACTCTTGCAGGACCTGCCACATGGACCGTGGAACAAAGCTATTCCGCGAGGCGGCGCGTGCTGTCCACCATCAGGATCGCGAGACCCAGCAGGACAAAAGCGCCGGCGCACATCCAGAAAATCTCCCGCCAATCGGCGAAATGCAATTGCGTGCTGAGCATGAAGGGTATCACCCTCGCTACGGCGGAGGCGCCGAAGTTTCCCCACATGTTGCTCCATGCCATGGTGGAGGCCACGTGGCGGCCGCCGATATCCTGGCCGATTGCCCACAGGGCCGGTCCGACGCTATCGGAAGCGAACGCCACCACGCTGCAAGCCGCCGCCACCGCTACCGGGCTGGCGAACAGGGGACAGAGGAGATAGGCCAGGATGCACACGGCGCTTCCGGTGAGGAAGGGAAGGCGCCGTCCCCAGCGCTGGCCGAAGCGGCGCGTGAGCAGATCGCACCACCAGCCGCCGAAGAGCATGCCGCCCAATCCGAACACGAGCGCGATGGAGACATAGCGGCTCGCCACTACGCGATCCAGCTTGTACACTTCCTGCAAATACACAGGCAGCCACGTGATGAGAAAGGCCCAGCCGAAGTTCAATCCGAGCCCCCCGGCGTTGAGGAACCAGAGTCCGGAATGACGGATAAGTTCGCGCCATGGGGACCGGTAGCGTATGGCCTTCAGGGGTGGCACCAGCGCCCGTTCGGCTTCGTTTGTCCAGGGATGCTCTTGCGGCGTGTCGCGGAAGACGATGTGAGAGGCCACGGCGAGGGCCAGACCGATTGCGCCGTAGGTCCACAACACGGGCCGCCAGGAACCGAGAGTCGCAATCGCCGCCGCTGTGAGCCATAAAGCGATCGCGTTACCCACGCGGCCGCCGAACGCCACCACGCTATTGGCGCGCGCCAGGTGATAGAACGGAAACCAGCGGGAGATGAGCAGCCCGCTCGAGGGATAGGCTCCTGCTTCGGCCAGCCCGCAGGCGCAGCGCACAATCACCAACGCAAGCAGTCCGGTCGCGAAGCCGGTCAGTCCCGTGCAAAGCGACCATAGCGCGATATAGGCCACCAGCATGCGCCGGGGACCGAAGCGATCGGCCAGCCAACCGGCGGGCATCTGGCCGAGGGCGTAAGCGAAAAAGAAGGATGCCAGCACATCGCCTGTTCTTTGCGGGTCGAGCGCCATCTCACGCTGGAAGCTCGCCGATTGCACCACCGCCGCCATGCAGATGCGGTCCAGATAGAGCAGGAACGCATTTGCGGTGGCGACGCCGAGCAGAACGTAGCGAACGCCGGTGGGCTTCACGGAAGGTGCTCGCCCAGGAACCGCAGGAAATTGCCGCTGAAGATGCCGTCGATGTCCGCAGGGGAATATCCCCGGGCCGCCAGTGGGGCTGCCAGGGAGTGGAGGTCGGCAATGCTGTCGAGATCCATCGGCGTCTGTTCCGTCCCGTAGCCGCCGTCGAGATCCGTGCCGATGCCGATATGCCTGGCGTTGCCGGCAATCTGGCAGATGTGGTCTATATGCTCGCAGATCTTTTCCATCTTGAGATGGAAGTCCTCCGGCTTCGACCGCAGGTGCGCCCAGCCGTGCACCATCATGATGGCGTCGAAGGCCATCCCGACGACTGCGCCGCGTTCGATGATCGCTTTGATCTGGTCGTCGGCAAGCTGCCGGTTCCAGTTCGCGAGCGCACGGCAATTGTGGTGGCTCGCCCACAGGGGGCCGGAATAGTGGTGCAAGGCATCCCAGAAGCTCTCATCGCAGAGATGGGTGACATCCAGGATGATCCCCAGCCGCTGCATTTCTTTGAGCAGTTCGCGGCCTTTCGACGTCAGTTCTCCCTGATCATCAGTTCCGTGCCCGTAGATGCCGGGGCCGTAGTGAACCGGCCCGATGGCGATCAGGCCATCGGCTCGCGATTTCTCGAGGTGGCGCCAACTGAGGATGGAGTCCGCCCCTTCGAGGCTCAGCAGATAGCCGATGGGCAGCCGCGCCATCTCCTCGTCCGACGCCGCGCGCCACCTGGCGGCATGGGCTTCCACGTCAGCCTTGGTCCGCAACTGCGCCAGTTCGCCGCACTCTTCCATGGCGCGATACCAGGCCAGTTGCCCCTGCGTTTGCGCCCAGGCCTGCTCCGGGCTGCTCCAACCCGGCAGCTTACTGAAGCGGCCGGAAAACCGGCCAATCTGCGTGGCAACACACAAGCCGATACGCGCCCGGCGCATTTCGGGCAGGCAGACGGTATTGCGCGTGCGGTCCCGCTTGTCGGTAAGCCCGAGTTCCCGCCGGCGGATCTCGACCAGAGGCAGGCGAATATCGCGATTCCACTCCATGGCGTTCATCGAGAGGTCGAGGTGAGCGTCGAAGATGAGAGAGGTCATGAGAAGGCCCAGATGTTCATCCTATCGTTCTTGGAGTGGGGGCGTCTTGTAACCCTTGTGGATGATTCGTTCAGAACAGAATGCGGCTCTTCCGTTGTTCCAGCTTTTCGCGATCCACGCCGGGAATCGCGGCGAGCTGGGCGAGATTCGCGAAAGGCTGCTTCTGCCGGCGGGCGATGATGACATCGGCCACGTCATTGCTGACGGTGAGCACTCCGGTGAGTTCCTCGGCGGGCGAAGTGTTCACGTTGACGAGGGTCAGGTTTTCCAAAAAGTAGGTGGTGACGCGCTCCAACTGTTCATCGGTTCCGTTGGCGCCGCGCTGTGTCATGTCCGCGAAGACATCGTTCCAACGCTCCCAGGATCGGGGTTCTTTCAGGAATACCTTCGTCGTATGGCACCGGCCGCAGACTATCTGAACTGCTTGCAGGTTCGGATCCGGATCCGGGCCGGCTCCGAAGACCAGGGAAGCCGCCGCGGCGGCGGCGCCCCAGAAGCGAGACCCGGAAGTCACTTGGAAGCTGTCGCTTTCCCGAGGGCGGAGAGCCGCATCCGCACGGCTTCCGGACGGCCTTCTCCGAACTGGCTCACGGTCCGCATCAGCTTCCCATTCGAGAACGACATCTCCAGGTACTTTTCGCTGTGCATCGGCTTGCCGTATTCATCCTTCATCTGGCCGGCGATTTTTTTGGACTTCACTTCGACCACATCGCCGGAGGAAAGGAACGCGTACTGACCGTTGAGGCCCATGGTGATCCAGTCCGCGGAAGCTGTTGTGGGGAAGGTCATCTTCAGCACAGGCCACTCGCCGGTATTGTCATAGACGAGCACGCCGTAGTTGATATTGTCCACCACCCAGATCTCGCTTTCATCCGGCGTCATCGCGATTCCGTGGCTGGGGCAGCCGTGTCCGTAAAAGCGTTTGCTCAAGTCGCCCCACTGCCGTTTCCACATCGCATCCGGCGCCTCGATGCGCTTGATCACTTCGCCCGTCTTCACATCCGCGATCTCGAACCCGAGGAGATTGTTCAGATTGGCGTAAACGCGCGTCGCGTCGTGGTTGATGACGAAGGGCCGCACATGGTCAGAGAAGGTGATGGTCTTGATAGCTTTCATGGAAGGCACGTCGCCCACGGTCATGGTGACGCCGTTGGGAGCCATGAACACGGTCTTGCCATCCGCGCTGAGCGCCATGTTGTGGGCGAACATGCTCTTGGGCGCCTGGATCTTGCCCTTCAGTGTTCCGCTCTGGGCATCAATGACATACCAGAAATCCCTGAGGTCGGAACCGACCACCAGCGTTTTCCCGTCCGGCGTGACTTCGGGACGCTCGCAGCACATTCCGTCGTAGGTGTTCTCCCAGGCCTTCTGGTCGGTGCCCAGGTTGAACGCCGCCAGCCGGCCTCGCGTCGAGATGTAGAACATGTTCGTGGCCACGCTTGCGGCGACCCCTGAGACTTCTTCCGGACTAATGCTTGCGGGCACATTCCAGGTGGGAATGCGCTTGACGAACTCGAAGTGGCGGTCGACATCCAGAACGACGATTCCAACGCCGTTCATTTCCGAAGAAAACTGCCCGCCGGCGGAGCCGCCCGGCAGAGCTACGTAGATGAGTCGGCGGTCGCGCTTGCCGAATCCTTTCGCGACATGCGGGCCGCTGTCACGGGGATCCGAAGAACCCGCCTGACGATATGGGCGCTCGGGCTTGTTGATGGCGTTCTCGAGGCGAACGCCATCTTTTGTGGTCTGCTGCGCGGCTGCGTTGGGGGCGGTAGCGAAAAGCAGGAGTGCACACGCGGCCGAGGCGGCGAAGAGTTGGGAACGATGAAGCATGGAAACCTCCACTATCGAGTGTTGACTATATAACCATGGACTGGGGCTGTCAACAAAAGGCGAGGGACTTGTCGAGAGACGTCACTTGACCCGGAATTGTTCCACTGCGGCCATATCCAGCGTCACGCCGAGTCCGGGAACGGTGGGTACGCTGTAGTAGCCGCTCTGTACGCGGAAGGGTTCCACCACCAGATCGTCCGCCAGGCAGTGGGTGACCGAAATGCAGTATTCGATGCCGGGATACGCGGCTGCCTGCTGCGCCTGGTAGACCTGAGCGATGCCGCTCTGCGTTCCATACTCCACCCACAGCGGAACGCCGGTGGCTTCGGCCATCAGCGCGCGTTTGGCCATGGTTCGTCCCAGCGGACCGCCGATGACAAACGCCTGGAGCAGTCCTTCCCGAATGAAGACCATGGGATCCTCGCCCATGTGCTCGGCGATCTTGAGCGGAGACTTGCCCTTCAACTGGCGGAAGGAGTCGACGTTGCGGTATTGCACGGGAGATTCCACCGCGAAGTAATTGTGGTGCTGGGCAAGGCCGTTAATGAAATGCAGAGCGCGGCTCGGGGAGCCCCAGTTGGAATTGGCATCCGCCCAGAACCGGTATTCCTTGGGGACCACCGCGCACATCGCCGCGGCCTGCTCCAGGGGGTCCTGCCACGGGCGAGCCTTGACCTTATGGATGCGGTAGCCGAGGCTGGCTCCGAGTTTCGCTTCCGCCGCCATCAGGTCCGGCGGAAGGCAGTGAGTCCACCACGTATGCTGGATGCGCGTGAGGGGCGAAGGAGAGAGGAGCCGGGCGACAGAGAGGCCCGCCGCCTGACCAAGAATGTCGTGAACAGCCATGAGCACGCCTTGAATGGAGTCATCCTGCCAGTAGTCGACCGGGGAGCGCCCCATCATGCGCTTCAGGATGGCTTCGGTCTGGGCGGCGCTGATGAGCGATTCGCCGGTGCCCACCAGGCCCTCGTCCGTGTGAAGACGCACCATGACGGCGCTGTAGTGTGTCTGAAAACTTCCCTGAAGGCGGTAGCTCTCCTCCCAGGCCTCGCGCACCCGTTCGGCCATGGGAATACTGGTGGGGAGAATTTCGTATTTGCTGAAGCGCATGCGGCCGGCAGCGGAAACCACCTCGGGAGCAAGCGCCGCCGCGCCCAGACCCATGCTGAGCCGCAACAGATCTCTGCGGTTGATATCTTGCATGGCAACCAGTGTATGAAATTGAAGCTTGCGCCGGTGGGCTAGGGGGTGGGCCAGCCCGGATACCAGCGAAACACGTTGCCGGTGAGGCTGCCGATGAAGATGAGATGATCCGGCGTCACGTGAATCCAATGGCCGGGACTTTCGAGGGCGCCGAGTATTTTTCCGGTGGCGGTATCGACGCGGAAGATTCGCCCGCCGAGCGTGTTCAACGCCCCGGCCTCGACGTTTTCCCGGTGCGTGATCATCCACAGTTCGTCGTTTGGTGTAATGAAGAGGTTTTGCGTGGAGCCGAGGTGGGTCCACATGCGCAGGAACAGGCCCTCGGGGGTGAACATCTGGATGCGATTGTTCTCGCGGTCGCTGACATAGACCGTGCCGTTGGAATCGACTTGCACGGAGTGGGGCGTGTTGAATTCTCCCGGACCGCGGCCGGGCTTGCCCCATTCGAACTCATACTTTCCTTCCCGCGAGAACCTGACGATACGCGTGTTGCCGTAGCCATCGGACACATAGAAGCCGCCATCATGAGCGAAGGCGATGTCGGTGGGCTTGTTGAAGGTGTCGTGGGTTGCCCCGGCCTGTCCCTTCTTACCGAGCGTGAGCAGCAGTTTCCCTTCTTGCGTGAACTTCATCACCTGGTGGCTGCCGACGTCCGTGGTCCAGACGTTGCCCGCCGGGTCGATGCGAATTCCGTGGGGCGAAGTGAACATGCCTTTTCCCCAGGAGCGAAGGTAACGGCCATTGGCGTCGAAGATGATCACGGGATCGGCGTGCAGGCCGCGGTGAAAGACAAACACTTCGCCCTTTGCGTTGACGGCGACGGCGGAGACGCGCCCGAACTTCCAACCCGGCGGCATCGTGCCGCTATCCTGCGCCGCGGCGGGTGGTCCCGCCAACTCCTCGCCGAAGCGAAGGTTGACGCGATATTTCAGTAACGGGCCGTCATGCGGAGCCCAACCTTGTTGACCGGATGCAAGCATCGTCATAGAGAAAAACAGAACCAGAGAATTCACCTGGGCGAGAATCATATCAGGATCTTGGATACACTGTTGGCTTCCGCATCATGTCCCTGAAAAGTTCTCTCCTCTTTCTGGTGTGTACCGCACCGGTTCTTTGCCAGACGCCGCCGCGGTTCGTGATGGACGGCCACATTCACGTGATGACCCGGCAACTGCTGCAAGGCCTCGACATCGGGCAACGCTATTCCGACGGGCATTTTGATCTGCCGCGGGCCCGCCAGGGCGGACTCAATGCGATGTTCTTCTCGGTGTACACTCCCGAGCCGTATTATCCCGGCCGGCTCGAAGTGAAGAACACATTCCGCGTGGTGGAACTGGCGCTCGAACAGATTCAGAAGAACAAGGACGTCATCGAGCTTGCGCGGAACGCCTCCGACATCGAGCGTATCAACCGCGCGGGGAAAATGGCGGCGTTCCTCGATCTGGAAGGCAGCTTCGACCTCGATGGCGATTTGTATCTGCTGCGCGCACTCTACCGGCTGGGACTGCGCTCGCTGCAACTCACCGCGCACAACAAGACGAATGCGTTCATCGATTCCTGCTGCGATGCGAGCCGCTGGGGAGGATTGAACGCGCACGGGCGCGCCGTGGTGGAGGAGATGAACCGGCTGGGGATGGTGATCAACGTGGCGCACGCCTCGGAAGAAGCCATCCTGCAAACGGTTGCCGCGAGCCGGCAGCCCGTCATCTACAGCCACGGCGGGTTTCGCGCCATCGTCGATACGCCGCGCTGCATCACGGACAAGGCTGCCAAGGCGCTGGCGGCGAAAGGCGGCGTGATCGGGATTCAGTTCGGCAGCACGTTCAACAATCCGAGATACGCGGCATGGGTGCGGTCGAAGCAGACGGCTGCGCCGAAGCCGGGCGCTGCTCCGCGCGCTCCCGCGTTGACATTGGCCGAGGTCGACAAAGAAGTGGCGCGCGGATTGCCGTTCGTGTTCAAGGGCGTGATTCCGGATGAGTATTGGATGGGAACGGATCAGCTTGCTCGCGTCATCGATTATGGCGTGCGCCTGGTGGGCGAAGACCACATCGCACTCGGATCAGATTTTGACGGCGGTCCTCCCCTGCCGCGCCAGATCCATGATGTGAGCGATTATCCGGAGATGACAAAGGCGATGCGGCAACTCGGGTATTCAGACGAGCGGATTGAGAAGATTGCGGGCGGAAACTGGCTGCGCGTGATCCGGCAAGTGACGGAGGGCCGCTGATGCATTGGGTACGACTGCTTTTGATTTGCGAAGCAACCGTCGCGGCCGCCTTCTGCCAGCAGCAGGTGGATATCGCGCCGGTGACCGAGCAGCATGTCATGGTCCCCATGCGGGACGGAACGAAGCTTTCCGTCTATCTGTTCCTCCCGCCTGGAAAAGGCCCTTGGCCCGTGTTGTACGAGCAGCGCTATTCGAATGTCACCGTCCCCTCCAGCCGCAAGAACTACGCCGCGCTGGCGATGAAGGGGTACGTCGTGGCTGCTGAAAATTTCCGCGGCGCGCAGCATTCCGAGGGCGTCTACACCGGCTACCGCGCCTTGGGCTGGGGCGAGCAAAAGGATGGCTATGACACGGTCG
The DNA here is from genome assembly GCA_020847975.1 of Bryobacterales bacterium. Classification (GTDB taxonomy): domain Bacteria; phylum Acidobacteriota; class Terriglobia; order Bryobacterales; family Bryobacteraceae; genus CADEFT01. The sequence goes on from JADLBD010000223.1 coordinate 20,228, forward strand.
AGTGGCTCGCCCGGCAGCCATGGTCGAACGGGAAGATCGGGACGTTTGGCGGCTCGCAGGCTGGGTATGCGCAGAATTTTCTGGCCGTGACACAGCCTCCGCACCTCGTTGCGCAGTACATGACGGATACAGGACAGAGCCTGTTCCACCTCGGCTATCGCAGAGGCGGAACCACGAGGAGAATGGCTTTCGACGAGGCGCGAGATCCGCGGGATGCCGTGAATCTGAACCTGATGATGTTCCGCCATCCCGTATATGACGACTACTGGCGGGTCGAGGACACCACGCTGCACTTCGACAAGATGAATGTCCCCTGCTTCACGCTGGGGAGCTGGTATGACTTCATGAACGCCGGCTCCATCGAAAGCTATATCGGACGCCAGCACCATGGCGGACCGCAATCGCGCGGCCGGCAGCACCTGTTGATCGGCCCCTGGCTGCACGGCTCGAGCTATCGGCACACGGGTCCGGTGGGGGATCTGGTGTATCCGGCCAATTCGATTTTCCCCGTGTGGGAACACATGGGCCGATGGTTCGATCACTACTTGAAGGGAATCGACAACGGCGTGGAGCGGGAGCCTGTGGTTCGATACTACGTGATGGGAGCCGTGGGTGAAGGGGAAAATGGCGCTCCGGGCAATGTGTGGCGCGAGGCCGCTGATTGGCCGGCGCCGGCGCGCGAGACGGCTTATTACTTCGAAGCCGCTTCCTCCGGCACGGCGGGGAGGCTATCCACGGGCAGACCCAAAGGACCCGCAGCTACGACGTATCAAAGCGACCCGGCGCATCCGGCGCCGATTCCCGGCCGCGCATTTCCAGGCGCGCGAGACGCGCGGACATTCGAGCAGTATCCCGACGTGAGAACCTTCACGACCGATGTCTTGAAGGAACCGGTGGAGTGGACCGGCAAAGTGCGTGCGGAACTCTTTGTTTCCTCCACCGCCCCGGATGCGGACTTCATCGTGCGCGTGACCGACGTGTATCCGGATGGGCGGTCCATCCTCATCATTGATGGAATCCGGCGCGCGCGTTTTCGTGATTCGTGGGAGCGTGAGGTGTTCATGAAGCCGGGGGAGGTTTACAAGATCGCCTTTGACGTGGGGTATCTGAGCCAGATCTTTAACCGCGGTCATCGCATCCGGATCAGCGTGGGGAGCACGGGGGCGCCGTTCTATGACCCGAATCCGCAAACTGGGGAAGCACTGACGTACGAACGCCCCGCGAAAATGCTGGCTGCCACGATGACGCTGCATCATCAGGGGCCGAATGCCTCGCGCATCCTGGCGCCTGTTCATACAAACGGCAAGTGAAGACGGCTACTTCAGGGCGAGAAACTTCACGCACATCGGCGCGGGCACTTCCACCGTCTGTCCCGTAGGCGTGAGGCGGCCGGTCTTTTTGTCGATGCGAAACACGACGATGTTGTTGCTGTCCTGATTCGCGGCGAGCAGAAACGACCCCGTGGGATCGAGGCCGAAATTGCGCGGGATCTTGCCCTGCGTGGACACATTCTCAATCAGCGTCAACTTGCCGTTGGGTGCGATGGAGAAAACGGCGATGCTGTCATGCACGCGGTTCGATCCGTAGAGGAATTTTCCGGAGGGGTGCACCTGAACCTCCGCTGTAGAGAGTGCATCCGTCACCTTCACGCCCTCAGGAAGCGTCGAGGTGGTCTGAATTTCCTTCAGCACCCCCGCCTTGGCATCGTAGTCGAACGCCGTCACCGTGCAGGAGATTTCGTTGATCACATAAGCGTACTTGCCGTTGGGATGAAAGGCGAAATGGCGCGGGCCGGAACGCGGGGCCACTTTGGTGAAGGGAGGATTGTTGGGGGTGATGGTTCCGGCGGCGGCATCGAACCGGTAGACCAGCAGTTCATCCAGGCCGAGATCGGCGGCAATGGCAAACCGGTTGTCAGGTGATGGATTGAAAGAGTGGGCGTGCGGTCCGCCTTGCCTCTTGGGATCGGCGACCGTGCCGGTGTGCTGCACGAAAGACACCGATTCCCGAAGCCTGCCGTCGGGCTCGATGGGCAGCACGGCTACGCTCCCGCTGCCGTAGTTTGCGACGAGCACGGCTTTGCCTGTGCGATCGACGCGCACGTAGCATGGCCCATCGCCTTTCGAAGACACGGTGTTCAGCAGAGTCAGCCTGCCGGTCTTGGCGTCAATTTCGAAGGCGCTCACGGCGCCGCCCTTCGCTTCGGCAACGGCATAGAGGAAGCGCCGGTTGGGGTGCAGCGCGATGAAGGAGGAACGCCTCGCCTCCGCCGCCAGCCCGAGAGGTTCCAGCTTGCCGCTCTTCGAATCGAATCGAAACGCGTAGATCCCTTTGCTGTTCCGGCCCGCTGTGCCGATGTAGGCAATGTAGTCAGCGCCCGGAGCGGTAAACGGCGCCGCCAGCGCGGCGAAGCAGGCAAGGGCCAAAACGGATCGCAAAGAAGTGAGCATGACCTGATAAGATCGCAGGCTGGGTTGCCGGCGCAAATCGGGGTCTTCTTGAATCGTGCTCTCAGTAACCGCCGGTTGTTACACTGAAAGCTCACACAATATGAGAAAACCGCTCATGGCCGGCAATTGGAAAATGTACAAGACCGCCGGCGAGACCACCGCGTTCTTCGAAAAAATTCTTCCCCTGGTGGCCTTATCCACGCATTGCGACATCGTCATCGCCGCTCCGTTCGTGAATCTGCCGGCAGCCGTCGCCGCCGCGGCAGGGAGCCGCGTCGAGGTAGGGGCGCAGAACCTGTATTGGGCGAAAGAAGGCGCTTATACCGGCGAGGTTTCAGGCCCCATGCTTTCGGCGATTGGCTGCCGCTGGGTCATCATCGGACACAGTGAACGGCGCCAGTATTTCGGCGAGACCGAAGAGACCGTGCTCAAGCGGACCAAAGCCGCGCTCGAACATGGCCTCAGGCCTATCGTGTGCGTTGGCGAGCGCCTGAAAGAGCGGGAGTCCGGCAACACGGACCAGGTTCTTCAGACGCAGTTCGAAGGGGGCATCGCCGGTTTGAGCGAAGCCGAGTTTGCCAAAGTGACCATCGCCTACGAACCGGTTTGGGCGATTGGAACGGGAAAAACGGCAACGCCCGATATGGCGGCCGATGCCCATCGATTTCTACGGGGCCTGGTGTCGGCCAAGTATGGAGCCGAAGCCGCCTCCAGAACGCGCATCCTTTATGGAGGCAGCGTGAAGCCTGACAATGTGAAGGGGCTGATGGCGCAGCCGGAAATCGACGGCGCACTGGTGGGGGGCGCAAGTCTGGATGCCGCTTCCTTTGCCACCATCGTCAACTTCTGAGCACTAGCCCGCGAGCGGCTACGAAGAGGAAGAAGGCCACCGTCAGCTAGAGGCTCCCTCACGCTACTCCCCAGAGAGGTCTTCCCTTCTCTCGACTCTCCCCGACTCGCCGTCTGGCAGGGGATCAGGTGTTATGCCCTTCGGTACGCTCCCTCTGGTCGCTCAAAACCCCTGCTTCCCAGGGCTCCAGTCTATGCGCTCATCCTCGCGGTCAAGGCCAAGCCGCTTCGCGGTGCGCTACGAGCAGCCTTTGACCGCTCCGGGTGAGCAACGAAGCACACCTGGACGCCGGTGTTTTGGTACGACAGAAAGTGACCATGGCGGATTTCATACCCTCCTCAGGAGCTACCAGGATTTTTTGGCGCAGCTGAAGGAGCAGATCCAAACAGCTCAAGTGCGCGCTGCCGTATCCGTGAACCAGCGGCTCGTTCTCCTCTACTGGTGGATAGGTAAGGAAATTCTCGGACGCCAGAATGAACTGGGCTGGGGATCAAAGGTCATCGACCAACTCGCTAACGACCTCCGCCAGGCATTTCCTCAGATGCAGGGCTTCTCGACTCGCAACCTCAAGTATATGAGGGCATTCGCAGAGGCCTGGCCGGATGAGGCAATTGTGCAACAGGCTGTTGCACAAATTCCTTGGGGCCATAACGTGCGCCTCTTGGACCTCGTAAAATCCCCTGAGGAACGGCTTTGGTATGCCCGCCAAGCCATTGAACACGGCTGGAGCCGGAACATCCTCGTGCTGCAGATCGAGAGCGATCTCTACCGGCGGCAGGGAAGGGGTATCACGAATTTCCAAGCGACACTCCCAAAGCCGCAGTCCGATCTCGCTGAGCAACTAATCAAAGACCCCTACAACTTCGATTTCCTGACGCTAGCCCAGGAAGCCCAAGAACGTGACCTGGAGCGAGGACTCCTGGCACATCTCCGCCAGTTCCTGATCGAGCTTGCCGTCGGCTTTGCCTTTGTCGGTAGCCAGGTTCCGCTTGAAGTCGCGGGCGAAGACTTCAAGATCGATCTTCTCTTCTACCACCTGAAGCTCAGATGCTTCGTCGTCATTGATCTAAAGATGACGGCGTTCAAGCCGGAGTTTGCCGGGAAAATGAACTTCTACCTCTCTGCGGTCGATGACATGCTGCGGCATTCTGACGACAAGCCAAGCATCGGGCTGATTCTCCGCAAGGGGAAGAGCGGCCTCGTTGCGGAGTATGCCCTGCGCGACATCGGAAAGCCGCTTGGGATCTCTGAGTTTCGACACCTGGAGAAACTGCCGGAGCAACTCAAAGGAACACTGCCGACAATTGAAGAGATCGAGGCAGAGCTGGCAAAGCCGGCTATCGAGGAGTGACAGGAGAACCGAAAGCTCACCCCTCCGGGGTGTTAGCCTCAAACACTCAAACGGATGCTCCCCTCTTACGGGCCGCCCGGACAATCGCTGTCTCAAACGCCTCACTCAAGGGCTCCGGGGAATTCTTCGCGGTGACAGACTCGTTTCCCACATGGCCACGATGAGCCAGCTTCAGCGCACCAGGTACCGTGTTTCAGTACACGGTACTCTCGGGCGCGAGAGGATACCGTCTTTCCATACACAGATCGGCAGAGCACCAAGCGGCCTGCTAACGGCGCAACTCCGTCACTTCCGCAGACCTGAGAGGCGAGGGGACTACCGGCCTCTCATACACGAAACTACCGGTTGATCGTTCACCAACTCACCGGCGAGCCATCCACGCAGCTACCGTCTCTCCATACACGAAGGAGCTGCAAACTACCGGCGGGTCATACACGGAGGAGCCGCCGAAGGCTCCGAGACCACTGCCATATTCGGGAGCTATAGCCAAGGGCATTCGCCCTTGATATCCCTTCGGGATATAGAAGACAGCCCTGCCTCCGGAAGTAGGGCTGGATGGCTCTTGGGGATTGGTGGATTGTGATGCGTTAGCTTTTTTCAGGTGCTAGCGGTGTAGGATATCCGAAACTGTTCGCAGACATTACGGTGTGGAGTTCATCAGGAGGCGTCAAGATCGCCAAGAAGACCTGCAGCATCCGCGGCCATCATCGTTCAGCCTCCGGAGCCGTGTTGCACTATGCCGGGCAGGGGGCGTGGTGCGTGCGCTAAGCAACCTTTCAACCTCAAGACCTCCAGCCGTACGGCATCGCGCGGTGCGTTCATCCCTTCGCTTTCGGGTGAGCACGGTCATAGACGGCCATCAAGTCCTGCAAGGACACCTGGGTGTACTTTTGAGTGGTGGAAAGCTGGGCGTGGCCCAGCAGTTCCTGTATTGCGCGCAGGTCGGCCCCATCCCGCAGCAGGTGGGTGGCGAAGGCGTGGCGGAAGCTGTGCGGGTGCAGCGACGGGTCGCCGGTGAGCGCCGTGGCGTAGAGTTTCACGATATGCCGCACTCCGCGGTCGGTCAGGCGCTTGCCTTTCGAATTGAGAAAGACGGCTGTCACACCCGGCGCCGGATCGCGGCCGGCAAGATAAGCCTCGAGCGCCGCGCTCGCTTTCTTGCCGAACGGCACCTGCCTCTCTTTGTTCCCTTTGCCGCGCACGCGCACCCAGCGGCCGGCGAAATCGAAATCGGAAAGCTCCAGTCCGACGAGTTCACTCACGCGCAGGCCGCAGCCATACATCAGTTCGAATAACGCGGCGTCCCGTTTCGTGTGCGGGCGTTCGAGGGCGTCCGCCGCCACCTGGTCAATCAGCGCGTTCGTCTGCTCCTCGGTGGGAACTTTGGGTAAAGTCTTCGGCGCTCTTGGTGTGCGGATCAGTTTCGCTGGATTCAACTTCACGATGCCCTGCCGGTGGAGGAAGCGGAACAGGGAGCGGACCGCGGCCATCTTGCGGCGGAGGCTCACGGCCGCCAGTTTCTGGTGATAAAGATGCCCCAGCCATTCCCGAATGGCCAGGGCATCCATCGATTCCACCGATGGTTCCTGCGCCTGGGCGAAGTAGCGGCACAACTGTTCGAGGTCGGATCCGTAGTTCTTGAGTGTGTGAGGAGATACGTTCGTCCGCTTGAGATTCTCGAGGAATAGCGCCGCCGCTTCAGACAACAACACTGAGGTGTTCCTCCAACTTTTCCAGAGCGATGCGGCACACTTCCGCGTGACGGGCTTTCTTGTCGTGCCGGAAGCGGCGAAGGGATTCTTCGTCCAGTTTGGGCAGCAGGTCGAACGTGATGTTGGCGGGTTGATATCCGCGCGGCTCGGCGTGGGAAATGTAGTGGCACAGCGAACCGAGCGCGGTTTCCCGCGGCATCGGGCGCGGCGTTTCCCCTCGCGCGGCGGCCGCGGCCCAGCGCCCGGCGAGCGACCCGGTGGCGATGGATTCGACATAGCCTTCCACGCCCGATATCTGGCCGGCGAAGAAGATACGCGGCTCGGCGCGCAGCCGCAATGTGGAATCGAGCAGAGCGGGGGCGTTGATGTAGGTGTTGCGGTGGATCTGGCCGTAGCGTAGGAATTCGGCGTTCTCGAGGCCGGGAATGAGCCGGAAGACGCGCTTTTGATCGGGGTATTTCAGATAGTTCTGAAATCCCACCAGGTTGTAGCTGGAGGCGCGCTGCGTCTCCTGCCGGAGTTGGACAACGGCATAGGGCCGCTTCCCCGTGCGCGGGTCAATCAGGCCCACAGGCTTCATGGGTCCGAAGCGCAGCGTGTCCGGCCCGCGCCGCGCGATCTCTTCCACCGGCAGACAAGCCTCGAAATAGGGGATGTCGTCGGGGATGTGCGGCGTATGGCGCCGGGCGTCGAGCAAAGCCTCCACGAAGGTCTCATACTGTTGCCTGTCCATCGGACAGTTGAGGTAGTCATCAGTAGAGTCGATGGACTTGCCGTAGCGCGACGCGCGAAACGCGATGGAATAGTCGATGGTTTCCGCATCCACGATGGGGCTGATGCTGTCGTAAAAATAGAGGCGTCCGGAACCGGTGAGACGGGCGATTTCAGCGGCGAGCGAGTCCGAAGTGAGCGGACCGGAGGCGATGATTACGATGCCGCTATGCGGAAGGGAACGTACTTCCTCGCGGCGAATCTCCACGTCCGGCAGCGAGGCAACAGTTCGAGTCACTTCTTCGGCGAACGCCTCGCGATCCACGGTGAGCGCCTGTCCCCCGGGGACGCGCGCGGCTTGCGCGGTGTGAAGCAGAGCCGAACCCATGCGGCGCAGTTCTTCCTTCAGCAGCCATGGCGCTGTATGCAGCGATTCGCTTTTCAGCGAGTTACTGCACACCAACTCCGCCAGACGGTCTGTCTTATGCGCGGGCGTGGTTTGGACGGGGCGCATTTCGTGGAGAACGGCGGGAACGCCGACGCGAGCCGCCTGGCAGGCGGCTTCGGAACCCGCGAGTCCACCGCCGATGATGTGAACGGGAGCAATAGCCAAACCATAATTATTTCAGGGTTCGGCGAAACTCGTAAAACCCCCACACTCGCGTCCGCGTGGCGACTTCACGATAAAGAGTCCAGCCGTTGCGCAGAAGGAAGCGGATGGATCGTTCGTTACGCACCGGCGCGTGGACCACGGTCGCCATGAGCCAGGGAGCGCCGCTTTGCGCAATCAGCGCGTCGAGCAACGCCTGGCCGATGCCGCGGTTCTGCCATTCCGGCAGAACGCCAATTTGCTCGATCAGCAACGGGAATTCTCCGTTTCGTTCGAACAGATCGCGGTTGGGTCCGGCAGGCATTTGCGCCAACGCTTGCGGCGTCATTGTGGTGACAAAGCCTACGCATTGCTCGTCCTTCCGGGCGAGGAAACAGAACGGGGATTGTCGAATCGTCTTGCGGTAATCTTCCTCCGAGCCTACGTAGAGAAAGAAGCCGCTCTTCTTGGCAGCCTCCGATTCGCGGCTCTGAAGTTGGAGCCACTTGGCGATTTGGTGCAAGTGGACAGCGTCCTGCTCTGTCGCGGCCGTGATGACCGGCATTTGAGCCTTATTGTAGCCCTGGGGCGCTTGGGATCTCCGAGGGACCGGAGATGTCATGACAATGTGTGGCAGTCACGCTAAGCTAAGCTGAGCCTGGATGGAGGAGTAGTTTATGCCGCCTGCGGAAACCCGCAACGAAAAGCTCGATCTACGTTTGACGCCCTCTACAAAACGCGCCTTGCAGGTCGCGGCCGCTATTGCTCATCGTTCGGTTAGCGAGTTCGTTCTCGAAAGCGCTCTGGCGCGCGCCGAGGAAACCTTGCCCGACCGGCAGCGGTTCGGACTCGACGCGAATCAGTGGGCGAAGTTTCAAGCGGCACTCGACGCGCCGCCGAAGCCCGCCCCGCGGTTGACGAAGCTCCTCACTACCCCTAGTGTGTTTGAACGGTAGTGGTATTGGGCGAAGGACTTCACCACCCGTCAGACCTGAGTCACCGCCCAGGCGCCGGCAACGGTCGCCAGATTCGCGTTCTGCTGGTTGATGTGCAGGGCGTAAGCCGGAGTGCCGGGCGCGAGGCCGGGCGGGACCCAATGCTGGGACCAGTAATACTCCCACGTGATGGCGGTGGCCGGCCGCCCTCCGGGTCCCATCTGCGCGTTGGCCCATGCGGGGAGGCCCTGTAGCGCCTGCGCGCAGTTCCCGCACGGACTATGAGTGCAGTAGAACTGCACGGTCATGGCGAGTCCTTTCAGCTTCGGAAGCAGCCATGCCGCCATGTTGCCGAGCACAATCGTTTCGGCATGATTTCCGTTGAGGTGGCCGTTCGCGGGGCCGCAAACGGGTGACGGCATCCCGTCGGCGGTCATGATTACGATAGCCGAGGCAGCCATATTGTAGGTTGGCGGGTCGAGGTATCCGAGAACCGCGTTGCGCAGGATGGAATCGAGAGGCATGGTCTAAAAGCTCCCAGCTTTCGGATGAAATATGCCTAATTATGACAAATCCCGAAATGTTTCGCCGCGGGCGGGAAGAGGCTGGAGGGCCCGGTATAGCCGGAAACTCGGAGGGGGCAGTGTGAGATATTGGGGGATCTATGGACTTAGGCATCAAGGGAAAAGTTGCGCTGGTAGCCGCGGCCAGCCAGGGATTGGGTCGAGGATCAGCGGCCGCATTAGCGGCGGAAGGCGCGCGGGTGGCGATCCTCAGCCGCCGCCCGGAGGAGTTGAAGCTCACAGCCAGCGGCATCGGCGCTGCCTTGGCCGTACCATGCGACTTGTCGCGCCCCGAAGACATCGCCGCCGCCGTGGCAAAGGTGCAGGCCGAACTCGGTCCCGTCGAAATCCTGGTGAACAATTGTGGCGGACCGCCGGCGGGTACGTTCGATTCCATCACCGAAGAGCAGTGGATGGCATCGTTCCAGCAGGTTTTCCTGAGCGCGCTGCGCCTGACCCGAGCGGTGCTGCCGGGAATGCGCGCGAAGAAATGGGGCCGCATTGTGAACATTGTCTCGATCTCGGTGGAACAACCCATCCCCGGGCTCATTATTTCCAACGCCTTTCGTCCGGCGCTCGCCGGATGGGCGAAGACGCTGGCGGCCGAGGTGGCTAGCGACAACATTCTGGTGTGTTGCGCCGCTCCGGGCCGGATCCTGACGGCTCGCACGGCCACACTCGACCAGGCGGCGGTAGAGAAAACGGGCCGTACCCTCGAAGAGATCCGGAAAGAGCGCGTGGCGGCGGTTCCCCTCAAGCGGTATGGAACGGTGGAAGAGTTCGGCGCAGTGGTCGCGTTTCTCGCCTCGGAACGGGCCTCCTACGTAACCGGGTCGGTCATCCGCATCGATGGAGGAGCAGTGTCGGGCATATGAAACTGATGAGCTTTACCTACCAGGGTGGACGCCATGCCGGCGTGGTGGAGGGCGGCCAGGTATTTCCTGTCGGGTTGATCAATGCCCGCCACGGGACAAATTATCCGGATAGCGTACTCGGGTTGATCGAGGCCGGCATCCAGGCGATGCCGGTGGCCGGAGTGGAAGCGCTGCCGCTCAGCGCAGTGAGTCCCGCGTTGCCTTATGACCACCCGCCCAAGATCTGGTGCATCGGCCTCAACTACCTCTCTCATGCCGAGGACATCCAGGCAGTGCAACCGGAGGAACCGGGTAGTTTCATGAAACCGGCCAGTTGCCTGTTCCCGCCGGGCGGCGACATCGTGCTGCCGCCGCCGGAGATCTCCGACGACGTCGATGCGGAAGGCGAGTTGGGGGTCGTAATCGGCAGGACATGCCGCTTCGTCCCCGTCGAGCATGTGCGGGAAGTGATTTACGGATACACGGTCACGCTGGACCTTACGGCGCTGGACGTGCTCCGCAAGAACACGCGTTACCTGACCCGGTCCAAGAGCATCGACACGTTCTTCAGTTTCGGACCGGTCATTGTCACCGCGGACGAAATCGGCGATGTCGACGGTCTGGAGGTGATCACGGAACACAACGGCGGTGTCTGCTCGCGCGACTTCGTCCGGCACATGCGAACACGGCCGCTCGAACTGGTGCGGTTTCATAGCGATTTCATGACTCTGCAGCCAGGCGATCTGATCAGCACGGGTTGCCCGAAGGGAGCGCGTATCAAGGCGGGGGATGGTGTCGGAGGGCGAATCGAGGGGGTTGGGCACATCACCGCGCGGGTGACACAGGGCCTGCGGAAGCCGGTGTATTGATCAGAGCGTGGCATCCGGTCAGAAGTCGTACCGCAAGCCGAACTGCAGCCGCCTTTGATCACCGGCCGCGAAGATCTTTCCAAAGAACGGCCCAAAGTCGGGATAAGGGCCGGGAATGCCCCAGTTGGGGTGATTGAAGGCATTGAACGCCTCGATGCGCAACTGAAAGGCCTGCCGTTCTCCGATGGGGAACCGGCGATGAATCGAAAGGTCGAACACATTGTTTCCCGGGCCCGGCAGGATATTTCTCCCGGCATTTCCGAAGGTGAACGGACGCGGATCAGAAAATACAGCGCGATTGAAGAATTGGTTGATGGAACGCTGGCTGGAAGGAAGCCGCACGTTCTGGCCCGGCACGACGTTCGGGCGATTCGGCGTCCCGGAATTGGCGAAGTCGGAGACGAAATAGACGGGATTGAGCGGAGTGCCGTCCTGGATCACCGCAATTCCACTGAACTCCCAGTTCGAGAGCAACGGCCGCAGCCACGGGGCGGCAGGCGGGCGATAGAAGAAGCCGGCGCTGAAGCGGCGCCGCACGTCAAAGAAGGAGAGGCCGCGCTCGAGACGGAGATTGCGCTCATCCTGCGCCCCAAAGCTGTCGAACTGCCCCGGGACGACATCGTCGGCATCATCGATCGACTTCGACCAGACGAAGCTTGCAAGCAAGCTCAGGCCGCCGCTGAGGCGCTTTTCGGCCTTCAGTTGCAGGGAATGGTAGATGGAGTTCGAGATGTGCTGCCGCTGGTAAATGGGCCCGAGCGAGGGAAAAGTGCGGAGCGATTGGAGATCGCCGGGCCGTGGCGGAAGATTCTCGCCGGTTTCCACGTGCTGAGAGGTGTTGAATGTACGGAACCGGCCGAGGCGCGTGCCCTTAGCGCCGATGTAGGAAGCCTCCGCGAGAATTGCGCCGGGCAACTGGCGCTGTAGGCTGGCGGACCACTGCTGGACGTAGGGGGTGCGGGCGCGCGGGTCCAGACCGAAGTAGGTGGGGAAGCCTGCGGAGGCATTTTGCGGAAATCCATCCCGAATGGTGAGTACGGGAGTTGCCCCGGTGATCTGGTTCACTTCGTTGCGCAGCCCGTTGCGCACCAGGTCGTAGGTTTCGACAGCGATCTCCGGACTGTAGAAGATGCCGTAGCCCGCGCGCAGAACCACTGAGGAGACACTCCAGGCCGCGCCTATGCGGGGCGCGAAATTGCGCCGGTCCGGCTGAACGGCCCGGCTCACGGATAGCAGCTTCGGCGGAGAGGGGAGAGTGGAGTAATCGAGATTGAGCAGGCTGCCCCGCTTTTCCGAATAAGGGGAGAAATATTCGTAGCGCAGGCCAAGGTTGAGGGTGAGGCGCGAAGACACGCGGTAGTCATCCTGGAAGTAACCGGCAAGACTGTCATCGTGGAGATAGGCCTGGGCGCGGCCGGAGAATCGCTTCGTGGTCTGCGGGAAGCCCACCAGGAAATCCGCAAAGGGATCACCGGTGTCGAGCGACTGCGGGGTTGCGGCGGTGAAACTACCGCCGAAGAGATATTGGCCGCGCGGGAACTGCGATTGCAGGTAGTTCAACTGGAAGTGAATCCACTGCGCCCCGGTTTGCAGAGTGTGGCGCCCACTCGTGAGGCTGACCCCGTCTGAGAGATTCCAAAGGTTGTCGCGCTGCACTTGCGGCAGGGTCGGCGAGTCGGTGACGATATCGAAGTTGGTCACGACGAAGAACGGAAGGCCGAAGGTAAATGGATCAGTGGGGCCGCCATGGATACCGAGTTCGCGGATGACGTCGGTCTGAAACGCACTTTCGGGAACGTCGAATACGCGAAGACGGGTGAAGGAAAACCGCGCCTGATTCACCCAATCGCGTCCGCTGATGGTGTAGCCGAGGGCCGCCTGTTGGGCGCGCAACTGCTCGGAGGTAGGCAATTCCGGAAAGTTGCCGGCGGCGAGGGTGCGCTCGTCGTTGATGGTGTAGCGGGCAAAGAAGGCGCTCTGGTTAGGAAATTGGTGGTCGATGCGAAGGGAGCCGCTGTCGGTGCCGCCCTGGTTCGGTGTTGCGTCGATGTAGTTGCTCGCAAGACCGGCGGCGTGGTTGGGAAGCGGCTCGAAACTCGTCAGGAAACGGCCGGCGACGGAATCGAGACGATTCGAAGGAATCATGTTGCCGGCAAAGGGAAGTCTCGCGCCGCTCGAATCGAGACTCTCGGGGTCGAAGATCGGGCTGCGCCCGCGAAAGTCTCCGGCGCGAAGGGAAGCATCGGGAACAAGATGCAGGGTGGACTTGGCGGACTGGCCGCGTAAGCCTTCGTAGGCCGCGTAAAAATACGTGGATGGCCAACCTGCCGGGCCTCCCAGAGAGGCTCCGAACTGGTTCTGGCGCACGATGGGCCTGGGAACGGAGGGATCATCGAAAACGCCTCTCGCGTCGGTGGCTTCGTTGCGGAAGAACTCGAAGGCATTGCCGTGGAAATCGCGCGAGCCGGACTTGGTGACGGCATCGACGAGGGCTCCGCCGGACTGAGGGTACTGCGCCGGAATATTGCGATCCGTGTTGTAAGCTCCATCCAGCACGTACGTGTTCATGGACGATCGCGCGCCGTTGACGGGAGCATTGAGCGCGACTGCTCCCCGTCCGCCTTGCAGATCGTTGTTGACGTCGTGGACGAATCCGCCCAACTGCCGCGGAATAGCGCCCGGGCCCAGCGTGACCAGCGAGTAGATGTTGCGCCCGAGCAGTGGTAGCGGCTGAGCCGTCTCGCTTTGGAAGAGGTACCCTTCGGAAGCCTCGCCGGTCTGGAGAAGAGAGGCCGGCGCCGTTACGGTGAGGACATCCTTTGCCGCGCCGACTTTCAGAACCAGATCGAGGCGGCGCTTCTGGTTGACCTCCACAACGACGCTGCTCGCGGCGAGAGGACGGAACCCCGGCTTCGAGACACTCATTGAATAAACGCCGGGCGGAAGATCGTCGAATCGGTATTCTCCGAGAGATCCGGCGGCGGCCGAACGAGTGAATCCGTTGGCCTCACGCCGAACGGTGAGCACGGCGCCCGCCACCAAACCCGAGGACTCATCGCGCACATCGCCGAAGAGAACACCCGTAGAGACCTGAGAAAGCCCGTCAAGGGCAACCACCAGCAGAACCACAGCCCGTAAAATCATTCCGGTACCCCCATTGCATCAGTGAATCCAGACATTCCACGGCCGGTCCGAGATTGCCGCGGGACGATTCCAAGACGGTGACGTTCGGAGCCGTTAGGGAAATCATCCGTATCCAACTCCATCGCCAACCTTCCGTTCGCCTGAAGCGCCACCGGGCGCTGGGCGAGTTCCGGAAACAACGCCCGCGCGGAAGGACACAGGCGGATGTGGTGGGGATTTCCGGGAATGGTGTGGCCGGAACGGCCACGAACTGGAAAGATGCCGTCGCCGGAGACGTAAGTTCGAGGAAAACCGGACCCAGCTTTCCCGGGAGGCCTCGAGAATCGGTAGCCCAATTGGCGCGCGGGCGCAGTGCGAAGCCATGGGGAAAACAGACTGCATGAAGAGACATGGGCGCTTCATGCAGAAGAGGACCGCAGCCCTGGTGGGCGGGAATTGCCTGCTGCTGTTCCATAGAGCGGATTTCAGCCTAGCCCCCGGATCTATCTGAGTCCGATTCTATCATCGGGCGTGCAGGGGATTCTCCGGCGGACAGTTAACACGATGGATTCACTCGCTGCTGAACTACTGACCACCCGGCAAAGGTGACCGCTCGACTGGATTGTCCGAATTTGCTATAGTTTAGTCTGAGGAAATTTTTTAATGGCGAATAAGCCCGCCTATGCCCAGGGCGCCCAAGTGGAACATCCTAAGTTCGGTCTTGGCAGTGTGACTTTCTGTTCGGAAGAACAAATTGCAATCAAGTTCGATGAGCATGGAGAAAAGAAATTCGTGCTTCATATTGTTCTTCCCAATCTTAAGAAAAGCGACCGTCAGCCGCCCGCCGAAAAGAGGCGCGCGAGCAAGAAGAAAGCTGCGCCGGCAGCTACTTAACTGTGGCTTGAACTGCGGAAACCGAGCGCGTTGACGAGACGCGAAGCCCTGCCGCGTCCCGATGCGGGGCTGCATGGCGAGACGGGGATGCTTTCGCTGCTGTTTTTGCTTGAAGCGGCGGTTCGAGTCCTGTTCGTTCTGGTAAACTGGGGATTCCCACCATGAGATTCGGCGTTGTCGTCTTTCCGGGCAGCAATTGCGATCATGATGCCTGGTACTCTGTGACCCACAATCTCGGCCAGCAGGCCGAATTTCTGTGGCATGATTCCGAACGGCTTGGCGATGTGGACGCGGTGATCCTTCCCGGCGGCTTTTCCTACGGGGACTACCTTCGCTGCGGCGCCATCGCGAAGTTTTCCCCCATCATGAAGGCGGTGCGTAAGTTCGCCGCTGACGGCGGTTTGGTCGCGGGCATCTGCAACGGATTCCAGATCCTGACTGAATGCGGTCTGCTCCCCGGAGCCCTGATCCGCAATCGCGGGCTCAAGTTCATCTGCGCGCCTGTCGGGTTACGGTTGGAATCCGCCAATTCGCCCTTCACCTGTTCGGGCAAAAAAGGACAGATCCTCACCCTTCCGATTGCCCACGGCGAGGGATGCTACACCGCCGAGGAGCGGATCCTCGATGAGTTGGAGGCGGAAGACCGGGTGCTGTTTCGCTATACGGACAATCCGAACGGCTCCGCTCGAGATATCGCCGGAATCTGCAACGCGGGGCGCAATGTGCTCGGCATGATGCCCCATCCGGAACGTGCCACCGATCCGCTGATGGGTTCCACCGATGGCCTGGTGGTTCTGCAGTCCATGGTCGCCTCTCTCACGGTACACTCCCGATGAGCGCCATCACCGCCGATATCCTCGCACGCCACAATATCACCCCAGCCGAATACCAGACCATCCTGAAATTGCTGGATCGCGAGCCCACCTTCACGGAACTGGGCATCTTCAGCGTGATGTGGAGCGAGCACTGCTCCTACAAGAGTTCCCGCATCCACCTGAAGAAGTTCCCGACCAAGAGCAAACTGGTGGTGCAGGGCCCTGGAGAGAATGCGGGAATCATCGACATCGGGCAGGGCTATGCGATTGCCTTCAAGATCGAATCCCACAACCACCCGAGCTTCATCGAGCCGTTCCAGGGCGCCGCAACCGGCGTCGGCGGGATTCTGCGCGACATCTTCACGATGGGAGCGAGACCCATTGCCGTGATGGATGCGCTGCGCTTCGGCCCGCTCGATGATCCACAGACGGGCGCGCGCAACCGGCGCATTCTCGAAGGCGTGGTCTCCGGCATCGCGCACTACGGCAACTGCTTCGGAGTTCCCACCGTGGGCGGCGAATGCGTGTTTGAAACATCCTATGCCGGCAATCCTCTGGTGAACGTATTCGCCCTGGGCGTCGTGCGCCACGAGGATATTTTCTATGCCAAGGCCGCCGGAGTCGGCAATCCGGTGATCTACGTGGGCGCCAAGACCGGGAAGGACGGGGTGCACGGCGCCACCATGGCCTCGGCGGAGTTCACGGAAGAGTCCGCCGCCAAGCGCCCGAACGTCCAGGTGGGCGACCCCTTCATGGAAAAACTGCTGCTGGAAGCATGTCTGGAAGCCATGAAGACGGGCGCCGTGGTCGGCATTCAGGATATGGGCGCCGCCGGACTTACTTGCAGCACCTGCGAAATGGGGTCGCGCGGCAACGTCGGCGTCGAAATCGACCTGATGCACGTTCCGCAGCGGGAGAAGGGCATGAGTCCCTACGAAATCATGCTCTCCGAGTCGCAGGAGCGGATGCTGCTGGTGGCGGAAAAGGGCCACGAGGACGAGGTGTTCGAGGTGTTCCGCAAATGGGGCCTCGACGCAGCCACCATCGGAGTGGTGATTCCCGAAAACACCTTGCGCGTGAAAGACCATGGCGTGGTGGTGGCGGAAATTCACAATCCGGCGCTCACCGATGCCGCTCCGCTGTATGACCGTCCGCATGACACAGCGCCATACCGCACGGCGCCGATGCAGGGGCCGACGTTCGCGAGCACCGATTTTCTCGCCGACCTGACGACATTGCTCACTTCGGGCGATCTTTGCTCGAAGCGTTACATCTGGCAGCAGTATGATTACATGGTGCGTACGAACACCACGCTCGGGCCCGGAGCCGATGCGGCCATCGTGCGCATCAAAGAGACCGGAACCTCCGTGGCCATGTCGCTCGACGGCAATGGCCGCTACTGTTACCTGTCGCCGCGCGAGGGCGCGAAGCTGATTGTGGCCGAATGCTGCCGCAACCTTTCCACCGTTGGCGCGATGCCTGTGGCGGCCACCAACAACCTCAATTTCGGCAATCCGGAACGACCGGAAATCATGGCGCAGCTCGTGGAAGCCATCGAGGGGATGGCCGAGGCGTGCGCATTTTTCGAGACCCCCATCACGGGCGGCAACGTCAGCCTCTACAACGAGACGCGCACCGGCGGCGAGTTGGTGGCCATCTTCCCCACTCCCGTCGCCGGAATCGTGGGACTGCTGCCCACGCAGGCGCCCGTCACCGTGCCGTTCAAGATGGCGGACCGCGACGTAGTGCTGCTTGGCGGCACGGGCTTCTGCGACGACGCGCAGTTCGGCGGTACGCAATACGCCAAACAGGTTCTGGACGATCTGTGGGGCATGCCGCCGGCGATCGACCTTGAATACGAAAAACGGGTGCAGGCCGCCATCCGCCGGATCATCGCGGAGGGCCTGGCCGAATCCTCACACGATTTGAGCGACGGCGGCCTCGCCGTAGCCTTGGCCGAATGTTGTTTCTCCCCCGGCAACATCGGCGCATCGATTACGCTCGATTCGGGGCTCCGTCCCGAACATCTGCTTTTCCACGAAGGTCCTTCGCGGATTCTCCTCTCCACCGCCGATGCGGTGAGAGTAGGCGAGATCGCGGGCGAGCACGGTGTGGAGTGCTCCGTCATCGGGAAGACCGTGGAAGGCAGGCTGTCGATTCGCAATCGCGATATACTGCTCCTCGACAGCCCGGTGGAAACGCTCAACCAACAATGGGAGGAAGCCTTGGAGAGCCTGCTCCAGGGTGCGGCATGACATGTTTGATCAGTGGCATGAAGAGTGCGGCGTATTCGCGGTTTACGGTCATCCGGAAGCGACGAACGTAGCCAACCTGGGAATTTTCGCGTTGCAGCATCGCGGGCAGGAAAGCGCCGGCATCGCCTCGGCGGACGGCACGGACGTTTACTGTTTCAAGGCGATGGGACATGTCGCCGATATCTTCACGCCCAGCGTGGTCAGCACGCTGCCGGGCGATAAAGCCATCGGCCACACCCGCTATTCCACAACCGGGGACAGCGGCATGTTAAATGCTCAACCGTTCTGCGTGGGGACAAACAAAGGGCGCCTCGCGCTGGCGCATAACGGCAACATCACCAATGGGATGGACATTCGCCAGGCGCTCGAGGAGGAAGGCGCGATTTTCAGCGCTTCGAGCGACACGGAAGTGGTGCTCCACCTGATTTCCCGCTCGCGGGAGAGAACGGTTCCCGCTGCCCTGCGCGATGCCCTCCTGCAGTTGGAGGGCGCATTCTCCCTGGTCCTGCTGACGAAGAACGAACTGATTGTCGCCCGCGATCCGCACGGCTTCCGGCCGATGGCGATGGGCTACATGGAGATTCCCGGCCACAAGATGTGCTATGTGTTCGCCTCGGAAACCTGCGCCTTTGATCTCATTGGAGCGGTGTACCTTTCCGACGTCGAGCCCGGAGAGATGGTGATTGTGAACGCGGACGGGGTCACGCGGGAGCGGTTTGCTCCCCGCCGGGCGAAGGCGCAGTGCGTCTTTGAACACGTTTACTTCTCCCGCCCTGATTCCACCGTTTTCGGGCGTCCGGTTGTCCAATCGAGGGAGTTGATGGGCCGGCTGCTGGCGATGCATCAGCCGGTGGAAGCGGATGTCGTTGTGCCGGTGCCCGATTCGGGGGTGGCCGCGGCGCTTGGCTACTCGGCCGAATCAGGAATTCCCTTCCGCATGGGCCTCATCCGCAATCACCACGTAGGGCGGACGTTCATCGAGCCTTCGCAGGCGATCCGCGATTTCGGCGTGAAACTGAAGCTGAACCCCGTGCGCCACCTGCTCAAGGACAAGCGCGTCATTCTTGTCGACGATTCCATCGTCCGCGGCACCACCTCGCGCAAGATCGTGCGCATGGTACGCAGCGCCGGGGCGCGCGAAGTCCACCTGCGGATCTCCTGCCCGCCCACCATCTCGCCCTGTTTCTATGGTGTGGACACGCCTACCAAGAGCGAGTTGATCGCCGCCAATCACTCCGTAGACGAGATCCGGCGGTACGTTGAAGCCGATTCGCTCGTCTACCTGCCGATTGCGGATCTGCGCGAGGCCGTGCAGGATGACAAGCACGAATATTGCTACGCCTGCTACACGGGGGACTATCCGACGGATTTCGTGAATCTGGAGGAGTTGGTCCCGGCGAAATCGCACCGGTAAGAATGTACCGGAGCGATATTATACTGTCATGAGTCGCAGGACCGTGCGAGTAATGCCTACGCATGCCGGTTGGGTGGTTCGACAGAAAGACGGCCGCATATCCGCGACCTTCCGCAAGAAAGTGATTGCCCTGAAGCACGCAAGGGCTTTGGCAAGAAAAGACCAGCCAAGCCACTGTCTACGACCGGAACCACAGGATTCATGCAGATCGAGTCTATGGGTTGCCCAAAGTGCCCGCTCTTCCTTATACGGGCTCGTTGGGGCGGCGCCGGATTGAAAGGGCTGTTCTCGTAGTCGCCGACAAGGAAAGCACGGAATGACCGCTAACCGGAGATCCTGAAGATGCGGGATCTGGCTGCGAGTGTCATTCCAGAGAAACCGTTGATCCCAAGACCAGCTTGGCGCGTCTAAGATATTAGAGGCCGCGCATGACATCCCGCGAGTTCGACACATTGGTGGAAAGGGCCATCGCCAAGATCCCGCGGCGGTTTCGCAGGCGGCTGCAAAATGTGGCGTTTCTGGTGGAGCGGGAGCCGCCGAGACCGGGGCTTCTGGGGCTCTATCAGGGGCGTCCCCTCCCCTTTCGCAGCGTAATGGATCCGTTTGCCATGCCGGACACGATTACCCTCTACCAGGCCGAGCATGAGAGGATGGCCCGGGACGAGGCCCACTTGCGTAAACTGGTGGAAGAGACGGTCTGGCATGAAGTGGCACACTATTTCGGAATGAACGAACGGGAAGTGCGGAGAGCGGAGAGGCGCAGGGCGAGAACCTCGGTAAAATAAAAGAGAGAGACGTATGAATAGCATCAAGACAGTGCTCCTGTTGGGTTTATTGAGCGGCGTATTGCTGGTAGGCGGCCAGGCGATGGGCGGCCGGAACGGGCTGATGATGGGCCTGGTGCTGGCTGTGGGAATGAATTTTTTCAGCTACTTCTTCTCGGAGAAGATGGCGCTGATGGCAAGCGGGGCGCAGCGGGTTTCGGAACTCGAACACACCGACGTGTACGCGCGGATCGCTCCCATTACCATGCGGTTGACACAGAAAATGGGGTTGCCGATGCCGAAGCTGTGGCTGATCCCGGAGGGAGCGCCGAACGCGTTCGCCACGGGACGCAATCCCAGCCACTCCTCGGTTGCAGTGACCGTGGGTCTGCTGGAGTTGATGAACGACCGGGAACTGGAAGCGGTAATCGGGCACGAACTCGGCCACGTGTTGCACCGCGACATCCTGATCAGCTCCGTCGCAGCCACGTTAGCCGCGGCGATTACCTTCCTGGGGCGGATGGCGTTCTTCTTCGGCGGCCGGCGCGACGAGGAAGACGAGGGCGGCGGCATCGTTGGGGGACTGGTGATGATGATCGTCGCGCCGATCGCGGCTTTGCTGATCCAGATGGCGATTTCGCGCACGCGGGAATATTCGGCCGATGGAGCCGCGGCGAAATATACGGGTGATCCCAGCGCCATGATCGCGGCGCTGCAAAAGCTCGAGATGTGGTCGAAGCGCATTCCCATGGATGTGCCTTCGGCGGCGGCGCACATGTACATCATCAAGCCGTTTAACGGCGAGACGATGATGCGCCTGTTCTCGACACACCCTTCCACCGAGCAGCGCATCGAACGGCTGCGGAACCTGGCAGCGTAAGGGGCCTTGGTGCACAAGGAGGTGCGGGTGAACCGGAAGGCCGCCGGACGGGTGGCATCCGGGCATCCGTGGATCTTTTCAAGCGATGTGGTGGACCGGGGGGATGCAACCCCGGGGGATGCCGTGCGGGTAGTGGACCAGGGGGGAAGGCTGCTCGGGACGGCACACTACAGTTCCATCTCCCTCATCACCCTCCGAATGCTCTCCCGGCGCGCGCAGGCTGTGGACAATGCGTTCCTGCTCGACCGGCTACAAGCAGCCGAAGACCACCGGAGGCTGGTGGTGCAGGGCACCGGCGCCTACCGTGTGGCATTCGGAGAGGCTGATCAACTGCCCGGACTCGTGGTGGACCGCTATGGCGACTGCCTCGTGATGCAGACCCTCGACCAGGGGATGGACCGGCAAAGTGCCGCCATCGTCGAGTGCCTTGTCGAGATGTTCGCTCCCCGCCTCATCGTTGCCCGAAACGATGTTGCCGTGCGCTCGCGCGAGGGGTTGCCGCTCGAGACACGGGTCGTCTACGGCCAGGTTCCGGAGGACATCCGCGTGATGATGAACGGGCTGCGGCTTCAGGTGGACCTCATGGGCGGACAGAAGACCGGAATCTTCCTGGACCAGAGGGAAAACTATCTCGCCGCGGCGCGCTGGGCTCGCGGCAAGGCGCTTGATTGCTTCACCTGCACGGGCGGCTTCGCTCTGCACATGGCGGCCCAATGCGAGACCGTGGAGGCTGTGGACTCTTCCGCGGCGGCGCTTCAGACCGCCAGGACGAATGCCGAAGCCAACGGAATCTCCAATGTCCATCTCCTCGAAGCAAACGCTTTTGATCTGCTAGCCGGGCACGCGGCGGCAGGACGGCGATTCCAGACCATCGTGCTTGATCCTCCGGCGTTCGCCAAGTCACGCTCCGCTGTAGACGGAGCACTGCGAGGCTACCGCGAGATCAACCTGCGCGGCCTCAAACTGTTGGAACCGGGCGGAATCCTGGTGACGTGTTCCTGCTCCCATCACGTGGCCGAGGCCATGCTGCTGGAGGCAGTGGCCCAGGCTTCGCTCGACGCGAACCGGACCGTTCGCGTGCTGGAGCGGCGAACCCAGGCCCTCGATCATCCGATCCTGCTCACCGTGCCCGAGACGCACTACCTCAAGTGCCTGGTGCTACAGGTGGTTTGAGCGCTACGGCTTCACCGCGATGTAGGTCTTTACAATCCGCCCGGAACCATCCTGATTGCAGGGGATGCTGTTGAACTGGCAGGTAATGATCACCTGCGGATCGGGTGGGGCCTTGTCGGGAACCTTGAAATCGATTCGCCACACGCCCACCATTCCCGGTGCGAGTCCAAAATAGCTGATGCCGCCATCGGGCACAAAATCCGTGGCCACCACCAGGCGCAGAATGCCGGATCCGGCCGCCTGATCGGGAGTTGCCACGCCGTCGTCAATCGACGTGGGCGGCGGGCCGAAGCCTGTTCCAAAAATAGATAGAACCTCACTGCGCCCGACTCGGTCAATGGGCGAGTTGGCGACGCCATCCGCATTCCTCGCGATCAACTGCCCGTTCCCATCGCCGGTGACGGTGAACAAGGACGGGGAGTAGGTGGTGGTGGTGACAGTGGCTGCCGCCAGCACCTGGCCGGTGGATTTCTGCTGGAGAATGACCTCTGTATTGTTCGACGGCTGAACGGCTTGCGGAATGATGAAGTTGATCTGGAAAGGAGCAACGGACTGAATGGGCGCCGGCAATCCATCCACCAGCACCTGTAGGTCGCCGAGGGTGGTGGGAATGGGTGGAGTACCGGGAACATCCGTATAGGCGAGAGTCGTGTTGCCGAAACTGCTGCCATCCACCGGCTTCAGAGTGGCGTAGCCGAACGGGGAAAGCCGCCGCAACTGGTTGCCGCCATTCGACACCAGCAGGCCAGGATAGTAGAAGCTGACGCGGTTGC
>JADLBD010000224.1 GCA_020847975.1 Bryobacterales bacterium
ATACCGTTACCCCGCTGTAGAGATGATGAAGTGGCCGCTGAAGGTTACCATTATAGCTTGTAGCTATGTCGAAAACTGCTTTCTTGTTCCCCGGACAGGGGTCGCAGGCAAAGGGCATGGGCCAGACCCTGGCTGATGCCTATCCCATTGCCCGTCAAACATTTATCGAGGCTGATGAGGCCCTTGGCTTCGCGCTTTCCAGGCTCTGTGCCGAGGGCCCCGAAGAGGAGCTGAAACGGACTGAGAACACGCAGCCGGCGATGCTCGCCGTTTCCGTGGCGGCCTTGCGGGTCCTCGAGGAGAAAGGGCTCCGTCCGGATTACGTCGCCGGCCACAGCCTGGGCGAATACTCGGCGCTGGTCGCCGCCGGAGCGCTCGATTTCCGCGACGCCGTCCGCCTGGTCCGCCAGCGCGGCAGATACATGCAGGAGGCTGTCCCCGAAGGGACCGGCGCTATGGCCGCCATCCTGCGGCTTCCGGAAGGGAAACTCGAGGGAATCCTCGCCGAGGCGGCGCAAGGGGAAATCGTCACTGGAGCCAACTTCAATTCTCCCGACCAGGTGGTGATTGCCGGCCACGCCGGGGCGGTAGCCCGCGCATCGGAATTGGCCAAGGCTGCCGGGGCCAAACGCGCGATTCCACTGCCGGTGAGCGCTCCGTTCCACTGCCCGCTGATGAAGCCTGCCCAGGAGCGTCTGGCGGCGGACTTGCGGCAAACAGCGTTTCGCGACCTGGCCGTGCCGCTGGTGAACAACTGGCAGGCACGCGTGGTGCGGACAGCCGAAGAGGCGCGGCAGGGGTTGATCGAGCAGGTGCCGAACCCCGTGCGGTGGGTGGAATCGGTGCGCCTGCTGGCGTCCCTGGGAGTGACACGGGCCGTGGAAGTGGGGTGCGGAACGGTGCTTCGGGGGACTGTGCGCGCCATCGAGCCCGCTATCGCCTGCGGCGTGTTCGGCGAGGCGGCGGACTGGGAAAAGCTTCGGGAACTGCTGGCTTGCTGATTCGCCCCTGCTCACGCAAGCTTTACACCCGCGGTTCTTCCCATCCATTCCTGTATAATGGCTGCACTCTTGTGAAGACGAGAGATAATTTGCGTCAAGGAGGGTCATTCCGGTGTTCATCCACGGTAGGGCAACATCAAGAATCAGGTATGTATTTCCAATCGTATTCACCCTTGTAATCATCGCCGCTTCCCTTCACGCGCAGAGCGGAAACGCGGTGGTCTCGGGCCAGGTAAAAGATCAATCCGGAGCCGTCATTCCCGGCGCCGCTGTGATTGTGACCAATACGGGCACGAATGTGACGCGCGCCGCGACGTCCAACGCCGAAGGGCTCTATGTGATCACAGACCTGATTCCAGGCCGTTATAGCCTCTCCGCCAGATTCACGGGCTTCAAGAACCTCGAGCGCGGC
Source organism: Bryobacterales bacterium (assembly GCA_020847975.1). Classification (GTDB taxonomy): domain Bacteria; phylum Acidobacteriota; class Terriglobia; order Bryobacterales; family Bryobacteraceae; genus CADEFT01. Next base: position 1,414 of record JADLBD010000224.1, read on the forward strand.
GAATTCACCCTCAGGGTCGGTGATCATGCCGTCATCGATCTGGAAATGCAGGTTGGTTCCCAGTCCGAGCAGGTCACCATCACCTCCGAAATCCCCCTGCTGCGTACTTCAGACGTCGAATCCGGACTCGTCATTGACAACCGGCGCATCCAACAACTGCCACAGTACAACCGCAACGCGCTGGCGTTTGCTCTGCTCACACCGAATGTCAACTCGGTGAATTCCGAAAACGAAGGCCATGATAATGACTTTCGTATCAACGGCGGCCGCACTTCCCAAGCGGAGTACTTCGTCGATGGCGTTCCCGTTACCACCGGATACCTGCACAATGTGCCTCCCTCCATCCCCTCGATGGAGGCCGTGGGTGAATTCAAGGTCATGACCAACGGTCTCTCGGCCGAGTATGGAAGGCTTTCCGGCGGCGCGGTGACGCTGATCACGCGTTCCGGCACCAACAGTTTTCACGGATCGGGCTATGAATACTTCCGCAACCAGAGCCTCAATGCAAACGATTGGAATTCCAACCGCTTCGGACGAACAAAGGGTGTCTTTCACGACAACGTTTTCGGGTTTACGGCCGGTGGACCCGTGTTTGTTCCCAAGGTGTATAACGGCCGCGATAAGACCTTTTTCTTTCTGAATTTCGAAGGAACCCGGCGTACCACGGGCAGCAACGCCACCACCACCGGTGTCCCCACGGCGCTCGAAAGGCAGGGTGACTTTTCCCAAAGTCTTATTGACCAGGGCCAGCCGGTTCAGCTTTTCGATCCGTTGACGGGTGCGCTCACTTCGGCCGGACGTGTCCTCCGCCAACCGTTCGCCGGTAACCGGATTCCCCAATCCCGGTTCAACCCGCTCTCGAAAATCTATCTCGGCTTCTACCCGGATCCCAACCGGCCCCCGCAACCCGGCTCGAGCCATGACCAGAACTACATTGGCTCCTCGACCAACCAATATAACGACAACCGCTGGACCGGACGGCTGGACCAGAACTGGACTTCCCGGCACGCCACCCATTTCTCATTCATTGAGTACTACAACACGGCGGCCAGCCCGCGTTGGCTCTCTCCGATGCAGGCCGCCAGCCAGAGTTCCGCGGATGCCAAGACGATCTCGCTCGAACATTCATGGACCCTTTCGCCCACCATGACCTTCAACGCGCGCTTCGGCGCGGTTAGATCGGTCAGCCTCAGCGGCAGCGCGGTGGTCGCGGATTCCTCATCCTGGGGTCTGCAACCACAGATGTTGACGCTGCTTGGCACCACCACGAATCGCGTGCCGAACATCGCCACCGGCGACACCATTTTCGGCCTCGGCGGTGGGACCACCAATAACGTCTTCGAAAGCAATTACACGGGCGCGATTTCCGTCCAGAAGCTTTGGGGCAAACACACGATCAAAGTGGGCTATGAACACCGGCGCTATTACGCCAACACCAATAGCGGGGGCGACCTGTCGATGTCAACTCAACGCAGTGTGACTTCACAGTACTTCGACACGCCTACAACCGGATCGGGCTTCGCCAGTTTCCTGCTGGGTGATGCGATTTGGGGCCAAGGCACGCAGTTCGCCGGACCCGCTTCCCTGCAAACCTATCACGGCGCCTACATCCAGGACGACATCAAATTAAGCCGCACCCTCACCGTCAACCTCGGCGTGCGGTACGATTTCGAGCCTCCGCGCTCGGAGCGGTTCGACCGCCAGATCTATTGGGATAACAACTATCATTGGCCGGTCACGCCGAGCCCCGGCTGGAGTTGGGACGCGGTGCAGCAGGCAGCCGCCGTCTCGAATGCGCCCAAGCCGGATTGGCTGGTAAACGGGTATGAGCTCGGGCGCGTGGCCGTCCTCGGGTCCAAGGAGTATCCGGGCCGCGTGGCGCAGGCCACCTTCCCAACGCACCTTGCGCCGCGCCTCGGGGTTGCCTGGCAGTTCCGGCCGAAAACGGTGCTTCGCGCCGGATACGGCATGAACTGGCTCACCACTACCGGCGGGTCTTTCTTGAACGGAGCGCCGTGGAACGTCGGCTACGGCGACTTCGCCCGCTTCCTGCAAGGCGGCACGCCCGACCAGGGACTTACCTTCCCGCTCACCTTCAACAACCCGATGCCGAACGGAGTGGGGTATGTTTCGAGCCCCTTCGTCAGCCGGGATGTCACCGCGCTCAACAACAGCCTTGTCGGCAACTGGTTCATCTCCAATGCCTGGAACCAGTATCCGGGCTACGAGCATGTCGTCCAGTTCGGGCTTCAGCGTGAAGTGGGCGACGGCAATAAATCGTGGGTTTTCGAGGCCAACTTCAACGCCAACCTCGGCCGTGATCTGCCCTTCTGGCTCGGCACCGGCGAGCACATTTTGCCCGATGCCTATCACAAACTGGGGCCTTATGGAGCCACCCTTAACACGCCCGTGCCGAATCCGATCTTTGGCCAGATTGCTCCCACACTGGGAACGGGACCGGCGAAATTACCCTTCGGCCGCATGTATTCACGGGAACCCTTCTGGTTCGAGGCCTGGACCATGGGTGAACCACTCGGCACCTCCAATTATTATGCGGGGTATATCCAGGCTGAGCACCGATTTGGACAGGGCTTCAGTTTTCTCGCCAACTACACTTTTTCGAAGATGCTGCAAGACGTCGGCGGCATCGACAACCAGTTCTCACAAGGACCCAGCCAACAGGCGTTTCCGCAAGCCGGCTTGGGACTCGGGGATATTTACGGCATCGCCACAACGGATATCACGCATCGGGTAATTCTCAACTACTCCTATGACATCCCGTTCGGAAAAGGCCGCCGCTTCCTCTCGAATCCGGGAAATCTCGGCGAGAAAGTGGCCACCCAGATCGCCGGCGGCTGGCGGTTAGCCGGCACCACTACTTTACGCACCGGTCAACCCATTCTGGTCTACACACCGAGCGGAGGCGTGGGCGGTCTGGGAAGTCAGTGGTACAACATCGGCCATGGGCGCACTACGCGGCCCGTAATCATCCGCTCACAGCCTTTCGGCAGCACCACCGACGGCCACTCCGCGCTCGAGGGCTCGCCGAACATGCAATACTACATGAACCCCGCCGCCTTTCGCCTGCCTCAGGGCTTCGAAATCGGTGATGTCGGCAGCACGTTCCCCAACTGGCGCGGGCCCGGATACAGCCAGTGGGATCTTTCCGTTTTGAAGGACTTTCCTTTCCATGGCGAGAATCAGTATCTGCAACTACGGTTCGAAGCCCAGAATCTGTTCAATCACATGAGCGCCGCGAATCCGAACGGCGCCGTGACGCAACGCACCTTCGGCATTATCACCGGCCAGTTGGGAGCCCCCCGCCGTGTGATGGTGGCCGCGAAGATCTATTTCTAGGCTGACAAGGGAGGCCCCCGGCTCTGCCAGGGTGGCAGTAGCGGTTTGACATTTCCGGGAGTCTATCGGAAGCCGGCAAGCGCACGAAAGTGGAGAGTCCGATAAGTCTCCAGAAGAGCCTACTCGACGTTACGGCGTGCTGCATCAACGGTGCCGTTATGTCGCGAGCCGGCTACAACTGGGGACCACTCAGGCCGCGGGTCCATCGACGCGGTCTCGATCGCCACGCCCGACCATTGGCACGCGCTCAGACCATCTGGGCGTGTCAGGCGGGTAAGGATGTGTACGGCGAAAAGCCGTGCTCGCACAATATCTTCGAGGGCCGCCAGATGGTAGCGGCCGCGCGCAAGTACAAGCGCATCGTGCAGCACGGCACCAACAGCCGCTCGAGCGCTGCCGTCCGCGAAGCCGTCGGGAAGCTCCGCCAAGGCGTCATCGGCGACGTCTATCTCGCGCGCGGCCTCTGCTTCCGTCGCCGCGACACGATTGGCCGCACTCCCGACGAACCGGTTCCCCCGGGTGTCCATTACGACCTCTGGCTCGGTCCCGCCGCCAGGCGCCCCTTCTCGCGCAACCGGTTTCACTACAACTGGCACTGGAACTGGGAGTACGGCAACGGCGAGCTAGCCCTGCCCTTTACCCGTAAGTTTTTACTGGACAAATTCATCGGAATCGCTCATACTGGCGCGTGAACATCCAGAATCAGATCAAGCACACCTTATCGGCACCAGAGACTATCGCCTATGTTA
>JADLBD010000225.1 GCA_020847975.1 Bryobacterales bacterium
AGCTACCAGATGGACCCGGCAAACGCGCGCGAAGCGATGCGCGAGATCGCGCTCGATGTCGAAGAGGGAGCCGATATGATCATGGTGAAGCCGGCCGGGCCGTATCTGGATATCATCCGCATGGCTCGCGACCGGTTCGACCTGCCGCTGGCGGCCTACCAGGTGAGCGGGGAATTCAGCATGATCGTCGCCGCGGCGCGCAACGGCTGGCTCGATCTTGACCGCGCCATCCTCGAGTCGCTGACATCCATCCGGCGTGCAGGCGCGGACTTCATCCTCACCTACTTCGCCAAAGACGTGGCGCGTCTGGTCGGGTAGAATGAAAGTTTCCAAAGCATCATGTCCAGCACATCCACATCCGCCGCGAGCGGCGAAAGAGAAAAGCTACGCGCAGAGCGAAAGCTGCGTTTGATCGGTGACAAGGAACAGGGGGAAAGCATCGATCGCGTTCCCCCCGGCGTGTACGGGTTCACCAGTTCTCCCGGCACGGAGGGCTCTCCGCTGTTCGCCAGGCAGATCTACCAAACGTTCGAGATCCACAAGATCAGCGAGGACAACGTACACTTTGTCGGATACATGACGGCGGAGGAAGCGAAGCAGTTCGAATCTTCTGCCGACATGCTGGAGTTGAAGCTGTATCCCGAGCCCTACGAGGACGCTACCCGCTTCGTCAGCGTCCCCGGCGCGCGTGTTCTGAAAGCGAAGCCCGTCTCGCGGGAGAGCGGCAACTTCCTCCCAATTCTGTTGGCCCCGCGCTGAGATTTACACTAAGGCATACCCTGGTGCGTCAAAAAACTCCTTGCAATTATCAACATGTTTGCCTATACTCGATAGTCGAAAATCTTTTAACCGTTTTGGAGCAACAAGAGCAATTATATCGGCGGTAAACGAACACGCCCAGATATATGGCTTGGCGGAGCTTCGAGTCCCGCGGATGAGTAGCGGAGTTCGTGACCGCTTTCGGAAGATCGGATTTGTGGGATTTGTGTGCGCAAGTTTTGGAGGTAAGATGGGCTCCTTCTGTGTATTGGCTTGAATAGTCCTTTCGTTGAGTGCATATTCTCAACAAAACGGCGCGCAACCGCCGACACAGCACGTTCTTACGAACCTTCTGCCGCCGGATGACCCGACGCTTTATCGCCACTTCTTCTATTTTCATCACGACTTTTCGACTTGGCTTGCAACTGTGAAGGCGGCAAAGCCAGCGGCCGCCGCCGCGGACTTAGACAATCGTGCCGCGGCGCTGCTCCGGCTTCGGCCTGGAGAGCACGCGCAACTGGCAGCCGTCACGACAGCCGTGGGTGAGGAATTGCGCGGGATCGACCGACGTGAGCAAGCGCATGTGCTGCCTACTATGGATATTGGGCAGGTGTCGAAGCTTATTTGTATAAGGGCACGGACGAGTATCCTGTAGACTATGATCCAAAGACCGCGTTGCTGAACGTCTCCACACCCCGGGCGTCCGCCAACACCTCGGCGTCGGCCCCGGACGGTGATGTTTATGAGCTACTGGGGCTGCATTACGTTGTCATCGACGAAATATGGCGGATTCCGATCAACGCATATGGGGGCTACATGGTATACGACCCGCTTGGATTCTCATCTTTTGCACCGAGTGTTGGTCCTGGAGGCGGAAGCGGTGTGCCCATCGACGCCTACCAGGGGCCCGGTCCAGCTTACGAAGTCTGGTCACTTACGGAGATCATTTTTCTTGGCGCCACTGACTACGTACAGCCGGCTTCAGACCTCACACCCTACATCGATTCTGTCTCACCGTCGACCTGGGATCCAGGCACTACCGTCTCTGTGCTAATTCAAGGTGAGCACTTCGGCCCGAACCCCTCATTGGAGATATCACCGGACGATGGCAAGGTGCGCTGGACCAACATGAACCCGTCGCTCGATGGAAAACAGATCACCGCCGACTTCACTATTGACACAGATGCGCCACCGGGCGAAAGGATCGTAACTGTGACGTCAAGGGGCGTCAGCGGGCTTGGATTCGCCCAGGGTCCAGGGCAGTCAAGCAAGAGCAACGGTCGCACTGTAAAAGTCGCGGGGTCGCCGTGTCAGATCTTCATGACGAATGATCAGGTTTACTATAATCTGGATGCGGCAAGCAATTACCGTACGGCAACTATTCCGCTTCGCGCCAACTCCCCGGGATGCACTGGCACCGTGAATTGGAGTCTCACCTTGTATTACCAGACCACACACGGTTTTGCAGCTCAAAGGAGTGGTCCGTTTACGAGAACCAGTCTTCTGAACGATGAGGTCAACTTCACGAGCCCGATTGGTATCGGCGGGCGCGGCGAACTCGTCGCAGAGATCATCGACTCGCAGGGCCGCACGAAGAAGGCGACTGCAACTTTGTTCGTCCACGGCCAGAATCCTCCGACAGCCACGGTTGATGAACAGCTAAAGTCAATTGGGGCACAGAGTTATAGTGGTCCGACCAAGAATATTCTTACAGGAATAGCCGCAAAAGAAAGTTCCTATCAGGCTCCAGGACTTGTTGCAGGGCAGTTCTCAAAGTACAAACTGACAAACTGCAATGGAGGCCAAGCCATCCCTTTGAACCCCGTGAAACAAGGTGGTATCCAAGGATCGTGGCCAACCGAAGACTGCGCCAGTGGATTTCATGTCGGGCTATTTCAAGTGGAGGTGACGTCCCCCGCCCTCGCCTGGGACTGGCTCGCAAACGTAAACCAAGCAGTCTCCACCTTGCAGTTTCATTACAACAAGGCAATCTTGAATGAAACCACCTTCAAGAACCAATCGTGCACCGGACGACCCAACAGGCCGCCAGCTTTGACGGCACTCCAACTAGAGGATAACGCCCTTGCCGGCTACAATGCGGGAGACCAGATGCGTTTCGCGTATTGGATTCCGTCGAAGGATTGCAAGACATGGACGGTGAATGTGGGCGCAAGAACCATTACATATGTTCGTGAGGTAAGGAGCCTCCTAAGATGACAATGCGACCAGCTATTGTGGTATTGCTATTCTCTGGGTTATGCTTCGGGCAATTCCGGCTGCCAGAGGCCGAGAAGTGCGAGGACGAAACCTTCAGCCCAGATTCATGGCCGCATGATCAAGAGTCGGCAAAACAGATGGGGAGAGCAGAGGTCGTGGATTTCCTCCATCGGTGCGGTATTGGTGACGTGAAAGGGGACATGGATCTCCACGATTATCGTTTCGTGCCCATGGAAAAGGGCCGGATATACCTTGTGGCCGTCATTCCTACAGGGGGTACAATCGGCGATATGCTGGCGCTTTACCATTGCGAACCTAAGTCCTGCATCGCCTTCGTCCTATCTGACTCCGCTGGAACTGACTTCGATCTGAACAAGGATTTGGTGTCCCTTTCCGGAGATGGTGTCTACCAGGTTATCTCGGCGAACTGCCTGACTGGGAGCGCTCCCTTCCAGATCGTGTACTATATTTATGAAATCGGTGAGAACAGATCGCTTCGAGATGCCAGTCACAAATATCAGAAATGGTACACCGAACACCTCTATCCCGCCTTAGTGGAAGCCAACCGAGTGGCTCAGTTGAATCAAGCCACTCTTGCTTTCCCCTTTAGGAAGCTCGAAGAATTATCGGAAGACACAGCGGCGACTCAGTTCGCGCTCGACGATTATCGGGAGAGAGTCTTGGGCGTGAGAGATGCCCGGCTGGAGCATGCCATAGAGTGGTCGCTGTCGCCGTATCACCATGTTCGTGAACTTGCACTGCGTGCCTTGAGGGATGCTGGTGAGTCCATCCGCTCTGAACAAGTCATGTCTGTCTTGGAAAAGGCCAAGTTTGATGACGTTCGCAATGGGGTTAGAGAAATCCAGGACGAGCGCCGGCAGATGCGTTTGGAAAAGGAGCAAAAGCACCAATGAGATTCTTTTCGATGGCTGCGGCTTTCCTTTTTGTTGCGCAATGCTGTGCGCAACCGCCAAGACAGCCGCCAGCCCAGCATGTTCTCTATCACATGCTCTTCAACCATCTTGGTTTCCTCAAACAGAAGGCCTCAGAAATAAGATCCGTGGGCAAGAACGGTGATGCATTGGAGAGACATTACCAACTCAAGATCGGACTCACCGTGGCAGAGAACGCCGCGCTTGTCGCACGGGCCGCGCTTTGTGAAGAGGAGGTGGCGAGGTTGGACGAGACGACAAGGTCGTTCATTGACAACGTCCGAAAACAGAGAGTAGGGCCGCGGACGTTCACCCCTCCGGAGCCTCCAGCAGAACTCATTCGGCTCCAGACAGAGCGGGAGGCGGTCATTCTCAGGCACATCGGGCAACTCCAGCGTGAACCGGGGAACGCTGCCTTTCAGAAGGTAGATGCCTATTTGAGAGGCGACTTCGCACGTAACATAACAATTCAGAGTCTTACGCCCGGCAGCAACTCGGATCCCGGCTCCAGGCGCCTCCAGAAACTTCGAACGGCTAGGCGCGCCAAGGCCGTCTCGCGGTAGCGAGCGCCGGCCGGGTTGGTCCCGCACGATCGGGTCCAATCACACGGTCTCCGTCGTCGCGACGTCGCAGATAGGCTCGGATGCGCATACTTATGCCTTCCAGTACTGGTCGGACGACGGGGCGCAATCGCACGCCATCAGCGCGGCGGTAACTACGGTACCCTACGTGGCGGTGTTTACCGATCCTCCCGGGACCTTGTCGCGGGTGTTTCAGGATGTCATTCCCGACACGGTGAACGGATCGGGCATGGTCTACTACCCGCACACCGGCCTGCTGCTGAGCCGGTTCATCAGCATCGGCTGCCAGTCAAGTCCGATACTGCTTTACTGTCCCGAGTTTGCCGGTCAGGCCGGGGACCCGGGTGCGCGGATTCTGAAGGCCAACTCGGCCTCGCGCGAGAGCGGCAACTTCCTCCCAATTCTGTTGGCCCCGCGCTGAGCGTCCTACACTGAAGGCATGCTGCGTCTGCTCCTGTTGGCCGGTGTTGTGTTGTCCGCCGCGGATCGGGAAAAGGCGTCTGATTGGCCAGTCCATGCCTCCGCGGGCAAGGCGGAGATCGGCGCTGAGTACATGGTCCACTCGGTGATCCACAGCGGCGAGACGGTATTTGTGCGCGACTATCTTGCCATCGAGGTGGCTTTGTTTCCCGCAAAAGGGCAGCGCCTCGACATCAGCCAGGGGCAGTTTGCCCTGCGCATGAACGGTAAAAACACAGCCATGCTGGCGCAAACAGCCGGCATGGTGGCGGCCTCGGTGAAATACGAGGATTGGGAGCAGCACAAACAACTCGAGGCCACGGCCGGGGTGGGCGATGCGTCGGTGATCCTCGGCCGGCCGCGGACCAGCGCGCGGTTCCCCGGCGATCCTACGCAGACGCGGGACCGCCTGCCCCAACCCCCCAAGGCTCCTGCTCCGGAAGATCGAAGCGGCGTCGGGAAGCAGGAGAAACTGAGCGCGGAGGAGATCATCACGCGCGCCGCGCTGCCGGAGAGAGAGACGGAGAAACCGGCGCGCGGCTACCTCTATTTCGCCTACAAAGGAAACACGAGCAAGATCAAGAAGCTGGAACTTTCCTATGCGGGTTCTGCCGGTACGGTTGTGCTGCCGTTGAAGTAACTTCCCCGCCCTACCGGCGCAGGCGCTCCACATCCTTACGGGGCACTCGCAATCCCACGCTGCCGCCGAGCGTGATCACGTCAAACCGCCCATGCACGCCGATCAGCAGATGCGCTTCGTCCGCGCTCAGGCCCTGCTCTTCGGTGAGCCAGTGGAGCATGTCGCGGACCGCAATCGCCGCGCTCTCGTTGAGGCTTGCGCCTTCCTTTCCGCCTATGGACACCAGCCACTCCGCCGTCTCCAACCGGGGACCGGTCAGCTTGCGGCCTTTCCGCAGTCCGACGGTCACCTCGACATCGAGCGACGTCTCCACGCCCGATCCCACGGCCTCCCCATCGCCCTGTAGCGCGTGCCCGTCGCCGAAAAACAGCAGGCCGCCCTCATGGAAGACGGGCAGCAAAATCGTGGCGCCCTCGCGAACCATGTTGTAGTCCATGTTGCCGCCCCAATAGCCCGCCGGACCGGACCTGGGGGAATAATCACCTTCCGGAGCGACACCCATGCATCCGAGCATCGGCTGCGCGGCGAACTCCAGCCTCCCGTGGCGCACCAGGGCGCGGCGCAAGTCGATGGTCCAGGGGACCAGCGTGTCATAACCTTTGTATACGGCATCGGCCCCCGGTTTCACCCCCGCGGGCGCGGCGTCCTTCACTCCCACCTGATAGCCCGTGTACCCGCTGGCGCGATTCAACCGCAGCCGCTCAATCCGCACCTCCAGCGTGTCCCCTTGTTGCGCGCCTTTTATAAGAAACGGGCCGGTCAGCGGATTCCCGTGTGTCCTGGTGCGTCGCACGCCCGAGAAATCGAACCCCGCCGAATCGACGGTTTTCGTCACAATCCGGTCGCCCGGCTCCACAGTCAACAGAACCGGGTGCGCCGCGGAAAACGTGTGCCAGTAATGTTCCGCCACCACGCGATGCTCGGCCGCAATGCCCGGCCATGCCGCCGCAATCCCGCACAGGATAACTATCTTCATCCCAATTAGCATAGAATGACCTGAATATATGATGCGCTTGAGTTGCGTCTCTCCCGGTGGCCGAAGACACGATCGCTCATCCGCCGGCGACGCCCTCCGAGTCCGAATGGCCTCGGTCCTCGCCACCGCGACCTCAGGAACGGCAGTGTGGGACATGCTCAAGCGCGCTCGCCGCGCCGCCATTTTCCTGGGCTTACGTTCCAATCTGAGGTGTGTACGAATCTTTCCAATCTGAGGTGTGTACGATGAAAACAGTTTACAAGTCTTTGCATCTGCTGATCGCAGCGATCGTTCTGCTCATTCCTGGGTATGCGCAAATCGGCACATCCACGGTGACAGGACGAGTGACAGACCCAACCAGCGCCGTTGTCCCTGGAGTTCAAGTTACCGTCGTAAACACGGCGACAAACTTCACCTTCACGGCCCAAACCAATGAGCAAGGCATCTTCCGCGTTCAGTCGCTTCAACCCGGACCCTACCGCATCACTTTCAATGCGAACGGATTCAAGACTGTGGTCCGGGATGGCATCGACCTCCGTTCGGGGGACACCCTGGCCGTGGACGTCACTCTGGAAGTAGGCGCCATCGCCGAGCGGGTGGAAGTCACCGGGAAGCCGTCGCTTCTCGAGACTGAGACGTCCGCCACCGGCACGACTGTCGAGGGTTCGGTTATCTACAAACTTCCCATCTACCAGCGCTGGGTGAATTCGACGTTTCAATTAACGCCGGGTATGACTCAGTCGGGCTACGCCTGGGGCGGCAGCCTGGGCGGGTATCACATCGCGGGCCAGCGCGCCAGTTCTATCGGCTACTTCGAAGATGGCGTCAACGCACAAGACCAGATGAGCGGGAACACAAATACGAACACCATTCAAAACTCCATCGAGGAAGTAAAAATCCTGACCACCGCGCTTCCCGCCGAGTACGGCCATTCAGCGGGCGGCATCATGAGCGTCGTCAAGAAAACCGGGACCAACAGCTTTCACGGAATGGCCTCCGAGTATGGGCGTACACGCTCTATGACGCATCGCCGGTTCTTCGACCGGTGCAAGACCTCGCAGAAGGATCAGGGTTGTGTTCCGCAGGATAGCTTCTTCATGCAGCCCGACGCCAACGGCGGCGGACCAGTCGTAATCCCCGGCCTCTATAACGGCCGGAACAAGACGTTCTGGTTCGTCGGCTACCAGAAGCTGATTGAGAAGAAAGCCAATCAGTTCTATGAATCGACACCCACTCCGGACATGTTGAACGGCGATTTCACCTTCGGCGGCATCGGCAATCCGCTTTTCGATCCCGCCTCGACGCGCCGGACGCCAGATGGCGTCTGGATGCGGGACCCCATTCCGGGCAACATCATACCGAAGTCGCGCTTCGACCCGGTGGCCAGCAAGATCCTGGGCTACAACCCCTGGAACGCTCCTAACGTCTCGAGCGCGAGTTATCTGGCCACCGGACCTTCCAATAACCTGCTTTATGACGAGAAATCGCGCACCTTCTATGAGTGGTACAACGGGCGCCTGGACCACCAGTTCAATTCCAACTTCAAGATCTACGGCAGCTATAGCTACGACCATAACAGCGGCTTTGGGCGCCCGAGCATCATGAAGTTCACGCCCTTCGACGGGGCTCAAGGGAACGAAACCCCGCACACTGCGCAGAACTACTCCATCGGCGGCTCGTACGTGATCAATCCCTCCATGATCAACGACGCGCGTGTGGGTTACTTCCGTAATCGGAATGATAAGAGAGTGCCGTCCTACGGGGAGAACTGGCCCCAGACCTTGGGCATCCCCAACGTCCCCCAGGACCTGATGCCTGGGTTTGGCGTCTACGGCCTGACAGTCAGCGGTCCAAACCGGACCATCGGCGAAACACTTTCCTTCCGCGACGATCTGACTAAGATCAAAGGCACGCACGCCTTCAAAATGGGCTACGAAGTGCTTCGCTTCCGGTTGAACGGTATCCAGAGCACCTACCCGAGCGGTAACTACAACTTTTCGGGAATGACCGCCGGCCTACAATCCACAGGCAATACGGTCCCCCGTACCGGCAATGATTTTGCCGGTTTCCTCATGGGATACGTCGGCCAGGCGAGTTTCTCCTCGCAGTTGACCAGTTGGTTGCCGCGGTCAGCCGTCCATAGCTTCTACTTTCAGGATGACTGGAAGGTTAGTCCATCCCTCACTCTCAATCTCGGCCTTCGCTACTCCAACGAAAGCCCCTTCAATACAAAGTACGGCATGATGACCAACTGGGATCCAACAGCAACGGATGACGTCACCGGCCTGAAGGGCGCCTTCATCCACACGAACTCCCCGCTGAATAAGCGCGACAACAACAATTTTCAGCCGCGCCTCGGCATGGCGTGGCACCCTCTGCAAAAATGGGTGATCCGCGGCGGTTTCGCTGTGAATACGGTGGATATCAAGTTCCCACAGGCTTTCGGGCAATTTGAAGAGTACACGGCAAGCACCAACATACAGTCGCCGCCGGGAGATCCAACGCCGGTCTTCCGGATGACATCCGGCCCGCCGAATATCCCCTATCTCATCCGGCCGAATGGCACATCGCCCTACCGCGGCAGCAACTTCGGTTCCCGCAGCGCCGATATGTGGGATCCGAACATCCGGAACCCCTACGTGCTGAACTATAACCTCAGCGTGCAATATGAACTGAACCCGAGTTATCTGTTGGAAGTCAGCTATCAGGGTTCGGCGGGTATCGGCCTGCTCGAACGCTGGCAATTGAACACCTTCGCGGTAAACTATGCGGTAAACGATCCAGTCCTGCTGAACCGGGTGTTTGCCGCTCCGCAGAACTACAGGCCGTTCACCAACTTCGGCGACGTACTGATGCGCTCGAACTTCGGCCACTCCACCTACAACTCCGGCACCATCAAACTCGAGAAGCGTTACTCCCGCGGCCTGACGTTCTCTACCTTCTACACTTACTCGAAGGCAATCGACAGCCAGGATGATGACAACGCAGGCACAGGCGTGGCGCCCATCCAGAGCCGGGCGCTCGAGAAAGCCCGCGCCGGCTACGACCGCAACCATCGCTATTCCGCCCACGCCAGCTACGAACTCCCCATCGGCAAAGGCCGGCGTTTCATGAACCGCGGCGGAATTCTCAACGTGCTCTTCGGCGGCTATGAGATCGCCTGGGTTCAGTCGCTCGAAACCGGGAACCCTTTGACCTTCGGCTTTGCCAACAGCCCTTACAATTACTACCCCACGTGGGTCGGGTCGCGCCGGCCCAACGTGAATGGCAACCCTGCCATTCGCGATGGCTGGAGAGATGTCGGTCCGGACCGCTTTGTCACGAACAATGAGAACGCGGTCATCAGTATGGACCCGTTCAGCTATCCGGCCGCCTTCACTCCCGGCAACGCGGGACGCAACATTGTCACCGGGTTGCCGCTGGTGTGGTCCACCTCCACGGCGCAAAAGAACTTCCGGCTCACGGAACGGTTCAATCTGCAGCTTCGGTTGGACTACAACAATACCCTGAAGACGTTCAACTTCGATCCGCCCACAACCACCGTGGATTACCAAAATCCGAAGTCGTTCGGCAAAATCAGTTCCGACCAGAGGACCGCCAACTGGGCCGGCATGCCGCTGATGAACCTGACTCTCAAACTCTCCTGGTAACCACTCTTAAGGAACCGGGGCCCCTGGTATCACGCGGGGCCCCGGTTCCTGCCGGCTCGCGCGGTTCTCCGACACCACACAACAATCGTCATCCCAAGTAGCATAGAATGTCCTCCATATGATGCGTCTGAGTTGCCTCTCCCTCAGCTACCAAAAGCAGTTCAAGGCCGGGAAGATGGATATCTTCTCCTTTATCCGGCAGTGCCGCGCCCTGAACTTCGATGGCTTCGATCCCCACTACCGCGATCTCGGCGGCGCCGGCCGGGACATGCTCAAACGCGTGCGCCGAGCCGCCATCGACAACGGGCTCAGCATCTCGAGCATCTGCGTCACCACGGAGTTCGGACGCAATGCCGCGGCCGTCCCATCCGAAATCGAAAAGGCGCGGATCGCCATGGAAGCCGGGATGGTCCTCGGCTCACCCGTCTGCCGCGTCTTTGTCGGCTCCGCGCCGTCGCCGGACAAGAGAGAAGAGGCCTTCCAGCGGAGCGTCGAAGCCCTGCGCAAGTGCGCCGAAATCGGGGCCGACCTCGGCATGCTCGTGGCGCTCCAGAACCATAGCGGACTCACTTCCACCGGCGATGACATGCTCCGCTTCCGCAAGGAAGTGAACCACCCCAACTTCAGCCTCCTGCTCGACACCGGCCACTTCACCGGACGCGACGGCCCCAACGGCCCGAAGATCGCCGGCCACACCTACGAGAACTACTACCACTCGATCGAACAGGTGGCCCCGCTCACTCAGTTCGTGCGCGCCAAGTTGTACCAGCTTGACAGCCGCGGCCGCGAGCAGTTCATCGACTACAACCGCGTCTTCAACATCCTCCGCGGCGTGCACTACAACGGCTTCGTCAGCCTGGTCTACGAAGGACAGGAGGACGAGTTGACCGCCATCCCGCGCGGGGCGCGGTTCCTGCGGTCGTTTGTTTCCGCTTGCTGATCCGCGGGCCGCTCCCCTCAAACCGCCTCGAACATCTCCAACGCGCACGCAGCGGCGCCCAAGACTCCGCCGTGGTAACCGAGCGGCGACGCCAGGAGGGAAATCCGGCGCTGCGGCCACACGGTTACCCGCGTCCGCAGGGCGATCTCGAGTTCCTCAAACAGCAGCGGGTTCTCCTGGGCGAGACCACCGGACAGGATGATCCGCTCGGGGTCCAACAAATGAATAATCGAAGCCAATCCGGCAGCCAGGTAGCCGGCTTGTGTGCGGATCGCTTGACGGGCTGGTTCCTCTCCCGCTCCCGCAGCGCGGATCAGTGTCCCTGCGTCCGCGTATCCGCCGGAAGCGCCATAGCGCAGCAGCGCCGCGGAATTGGCATACGGTTCCAGGCACCCCCGCAACCCGCATGTGCAGGGCAGGCCGTCGCGCTCCACCATCACGTGGCCGATTGCGTTCGCAAAAAAGTGCGACCCATGGTGCAGCCTCCCGTTCACGTAGCAGCCACCGCCAACGCCCGTGCCCAGCGTGACGCACACGAAGTTGTCCACATCGCGCCCGGCGCCGAACCAGCGTTCCGCCACGGCCAGCGCATTGGCGTCGTTTTCCACCGCCACCGGGATCCCCAACCGCGGATGCAGCGCCGCCGCAATCCCGGCTCCGGTCCAGCCGGGCAGGTTCTCCGTCGCATAGACCACTGAGCCGTCCGCGGGATTCACCCAGCCCGCGGTGGCGATCCCCGCAAGCGACGGCCGGAACCCGTCGGCCCTCGCCCGCTCCAGGGCCTGCACCGCTACCCGCTCGAGGTGCGCCAGCAGCACGTCCCTCCCGCCCGCTGGAGTGGCGATCGAACCCTGCTCCACTAATCCCGTCCGGCTCGACACCAGGCCGAACTTGGTCTGCGTACCGCCCAGGTCGACGCCAATGATATGCCGTTCGGGGAGCCGGCCCGCCTCGCGGTCCATGGCGGCGGCGAAACGGGCCGTAATATGCCCCGGCGCGCTGATCGCCTTGCCCACAACCACCGCGAACGCCCCTGCCCGCAGCGCGGCGGCGGCCTGCTCGGGCGCGTGAATCATGCCCTCGGCGATAACCGGAACGCGTACCTGCCCCGCCAGCGCGCGGATGAACTCAGGCTCGAAGCGCCGGATGTCCTCCGTCTCCGGGCTATATCCGCGCATGGTGCTGGCGACGGCGTCCGCGCCGGCTTCCACCGCGGCCAGGGCTTCCTCGATCCGGGCAATATCGGCCACCACCGGCACGCCAAGTTCCGCCCGCACCCGGCGCAGGCGGTCCAACGCGCCAAAAGCCTGGCCGCGCCGCGTGCAATCGAGGGCCACGAAGTCCGCCCCCGCCCGCACCAGCGCCGCGGCGTACTCGAACCGCGGCGTGATCAGGATCCGTCCGTCCGCCTGCATCTCTTTGTGCAGCCCAAGAATGGGGACGGAGACAGTGGCCCGGATGGCGGCAATATCCTCCGCTCCATTCGCCCGGATCCCGGCGGCGCCGGACTCGACCGCCGCCTGCGCGAATCGGGCCATGGAAGCCGGACCGTGGAAGGGGTCCCCGTCCGCCGCCTGGCAGGACACCATCAGGCCATGCCGCAAGGCGGCCAGCCGCTCGTTCATTGTTTCCATTGTTCCCAGAATCCCATGTCAGAACCTGGCCGAGGCGGCGCACAGGACGATGGCCAGCACGAGTACCGCAATGCCCGCCCTGATCGTCCGGACCGCCCGCGCGCCGGATGCACGCCACTCCCCCAGCAGAAAACCAACCACGTTCGCAACCAGCAGTCCCACCGCCAAGCTGAGCGGCCATCCGATGGACGGCCCCATACTGCCCAGCAGCGGCGCGGCCATCCCATACAAGACGATGCTGCCGCCCCACAACACGGCCATCAACAGGCTCATCGTCCACGGCCGGTACCCGTGCGGTTGCAGGAATAGCTTTCCGGTCCCGTTCCTCCGCATCAAGTGGATGCAGAAGACGACATTCGGAATCGACCCGGCCCCCAGCATCACCAGCCAGATCACGTTGCCGGCGGTAAACGCGGTCAGTCCCATCCGCTGCCCCGCCGCGGATATGGGCAGGGCCAGCGCGTACCCGATGTTGAAAACCGCCGAGAGAATGCCCGCGCCGATGGCAAACATGTAGCCCTGAAGCGATCCCGCCTTGACCCCCTCTGCTGTCCCTGCCTCATCCTGCTCCCGCATCCGCCCCGCCCGCCCGCACAACGATACTCCGCCCACAAATACCGCGACGCCTGCCATCAGCAGCATGGTGCGGGCATTGAAATAGAATGCGCCCGCCAGCAACAGCGGCGCCATCGAGCCCAACGCCGAACTGACCCCGATCACCATGCTGTTGGCCAGCGAAACGCCCAAACGATCCACGCTCAAGCCAAACAGAATTGCGCCGAAGCCCCAGCCGAACCCGAACACTGCCGCGGCCCACAATGCGCCCGCGGGGGAAGCGCTCAATACGGCCGCAAGATTGTCCACCACGGGAAATACCAGCAGCGCGGGCATTCCAATACACGCCGCCAGGATGAACACGAGCCAGAGATTTTCCCATTTCCAGTTCCGGATCAGCCGGATAGGAGCCGAAAAGAGACCGTTACAAATACCGGAGAGAATCGCGAGCAGCACGCCGGAAAGCATGAGAGATCAGTGTATCCTGAATCCCGGCCCCGGATGAACCGGAAGCAGCCGCCTGGGATCATCCGCGCCCGCGCCCCCCGGCCGTCTACGCTACCCTCAGGGTGTGCCGTACCCCACCGCTGCAAAATCCCTCGCCATCATCGTCCTCACCGCCGCCATGGCCGCGGCCCCGGCGTGCCGCAAGGCCCCACCCCCAGCCGCCGCCGGCATCGATCTGCCCGGAATGGACACATACGTCGCGCCCGGTGACGACTTCAACGCTTACGCCAACGGCGGCTGGAGCAAGGCCACGCCGATCCCTGCCGACAAATCCAGCTACGGCATCGGCGAAATCCTCGTCGACAAAACGCGCCAGCGAACCCTGAGCCTTATCGAGGAGGCCGAAAAGGCCGGCCCCGGCGCAAGCCCGGGCTCCCGCAAAATCGGCGATTTCTACTCGAGCTTCATGGACGAAGCAACCATCGAATCCAAAGGCATCGCCCCCCTCAAGCCGCAGTTCGACGCCATCGCAGCCATCGCCGGCCGCCAGGCGCTTGCCCGCGCGCTCGGCGCGCGCCTCCGCGCCGATGTCGACCCGCTGAATAACACCAACTTCCAAACCGGCAACCTCTTCGGCGTTTGGGTCACGCAAGGGCTCACCGACCCCTCCCACGCCTACCCCTATCTGCTGCAAGGCGGTCTCGGCATGCCGGATCGCGACTACTATTTATCCGCAACCCCGCACATGGCCGAATTGCGCAAGCAATACCAGTCGCATATCGAGTCCGTCTTCCAACTGGCGGGCTTCCCCGATCCGCCGGCGCGCGCCCGCCGCGTATTCGCACTCGAATCCAAGATCGCGGCCGCCCATGCCACCCGTGTCCAATCGGAAGACGTGCATCGCGTCGTCTCCTGGAAGCGCGAGGAACTCCCCGTCAAAGCACCCGGGCTCGACTGGGCGGCGCTCCTCGACGCCGCCGGACTTGCGGACGCGCCCGTCTTCCTCATCTGGCACCCCGAAGCGGTCTCCGGACTATCCGCTTTGGCCGCGAAGGAGCCTCTTGAATCCTGGAAGGACTGGCTTGTCTTCCATGCCATCGAAAGGTCCTCCGCCTTCCTGCCCAAGGCCTTCGTCGCCGAACGATTCCGCTTCTACTCGAAGGCTCTCAACGGAATCCCCGAACTGCGCCCGCGGTGGCAGCGCGGCGTCGACCTGACCAATGAAGCGCTCGGAGATGCCGTCGGCAAGCTTTACGTGCAACGCTACTTCCCCCCGGAGACGAAGGAAAAAGTGCAGGCGATGGTGAACGGCCTGGTGAAAGCCTTCGGCGAGCGGATTGACTCGCTCTCCTGGATGGCGCCGGAAACCAAAGCCAAAGCGAAACAAAAGCTGGCCGCTCTGGAAGTAGGTGTCGGGTATCCGGACCGCTGGACGGACTACTCGGGCCTCGAAATCGTGAAAGGAGACGCGCTCGGCAACATGCAGCGCGCCGGCCTCTTCGCCTACCGTCATGAGTTGGCCAAACTCCATCAACCGGTCGACCGCGGCGAATGGTGGATGACGCCGCAGACGGTAAATGCCGTCAATCTTCCCCTCCAGAACGCGTTGAATTTCCCCGCGGCCATTCTCCAGCCTCCGTACTTCGACGCCGCCGCGGACGCGGCGCACAACTACGGCTCCATGGGCGCGATCATCGGCCACGAAATCAGCCACAGTTTCGATGACCAGGGCAGCCAGTTCGACGCCGAAGGCAGGCTTGCCAATTGGTGGGCGAAAGACGACTTCGCCCACTTCAAAGCGGCGGGCGAAATGCTGGTGGAACACTTTGACCGTTACCGGCCGTTTCCCGATCTCGCGGTGAACGGCCGTCAGACGCTGAGCGAAAACATCGCCGATGTCGCCGGCCTCGTCGCGGCCTATGACGCCTACCGTCTCTCCCTGGGCGGCAAACCGGATGTAGTAAGAGAATCATTCAGCGGCGATCAGCGCTTCTTCATCAGCTTCGCCCAAAGCTGGCGCTCGAAGATTCGCGACGCAGCCCTGCGCATGGACATCGCCACCGACGGCCACGCCCCCGAGCAGTATCGCGCCGATACCGTCCGGAACCTCGATGCCTGGTATCCCGCCTTCTCCGTCCAGCCCTCGCAGAAGCTCTACCTCGCCCCGAAGGACCGTGTCCGCATCTGGTAGCGGCTGCCGGAATCGACAGCCAGCCGCCAGGCCGGCGGCTGAGCATGGCTCGGCATCGAATCGTCGAAGATCACCGGCCGAAATATCCGCTCACCTCTACCACGACGTTCGTGCGTTTGAAGGCATAGACATCGATTGCCGCGCCGGCGCCCGCCGGAATAATCGCCGAATTGCTCACAATCTGGCCTTGAAACGCATTCAGAATCGATGCATTCGGCCTCGCCGTTCCCGTCGGCCAAGCCGTCAGGAAAGGCATGGGGTTAGCAGTTGGCAGCGCCGTCACATTGATCACATAACCCTTGGCATCCGCCGGAATGCCGCTGCACCCCGCCGCTGCCGGGATGTTGATCGTCCGCGAGGTATTATCGGGATACGCCCCGCCGCTCACTGTCGAATCGCTCGCGCGGCATTGCGTCACCGGAAAATAGAACAGGCCTTGCCCATTGTCCGGCGCGTAGTATCCATTGATGTCGATGAGGAAATCCGTCGCATCGTATGTGAATACGTCGATCGAGCCATCGGACGCGGCCGGGATAATCACGCTGTTGGCCAGGACGCGCCCCGCAAAGTAGTGATGGAAAGAGATGCTTCCACTTTCACGATCACGACACAGGGACAGGCATCGAATCGCAGGTAAGGAGAAGTGAGCGTGCCGCGTTGTGGCGTCAGGCCCAGGCTCCCGCTCGCACACGCTTGCTTCTCAGGATAGTTCTCTTCGAGTTTCCTGACCCTGAGCTTTACGCAAGCGCCTCCGCTTGCCGTGTCCAGTATGGATACGGCATAACTGGAGCCCACCCTATGCTGTGAAACGGAGATCACATCCGGGCGGGGAGGGTGCAGTCGAATCAGCACATTGTAGTAGGATGCGACGCTGACGTTTGCTTCGCCAGCGGTAGCACCCGCCACACCGAAGTCGAGTTCTTCTGGGGTCCCGCTCAGTCTGACAAAAGCTTGATAGTCGTGTGAAGCAGCCTGAGTGGGCGAACACATCTGGGCTGTCGCGGGTCTTGTGAATGTCTGAGGCGTATACTTCCAGCCCGTATCCGTCGGCAAGGCGGACAAATCGCCAGAACAGTTTGCGCCCCCATGTACCAGTCGAAACAGCCCCTTGCCGGAAGAGATTGCCGGAAACAGGAACAGGGCCATCGACACACAGCAGAGTCTCGTGTTCGCAGGTTGCACGGACCGGTTACCTCGATTCATCATCTTCGACTCGCATTCAGCGAGACGGCGGCCGGGCCGTGGTATGATCCCTGCATGGAATAAAGTCCGGGCCAGTTTGTTCCATCTGGCCGTGCTGAGACGTATTCGGGATGCAAGACGAATTCGAGGCGGTGTACCGGACGCATGTGGAAGCGGTGTTTCGCTACGCTCTGCGACTTACCGGCGACCCCAGCAAGGCCGAAGACATTGTCAGCGAGGCATTCCTTCAATTGTTCGGGCATTGGGGTTCGATCGACACTTCCAAGCTCCCCGGTTGGCTCCTGACGGTAGCGAGAAACCGGGCAATGGACCATTGGCGAAAGGCATCAGCGGAGCGGCCCTTTGAGGAGTCCGTTGAACTGTCCGCTGTGCAGAGGAGCGTGGACCTGGAGCACTGGCTTCGCGAAGAACCGTCGTTGAAGCCGATCCATCGCGCCTGTCTTCTGCTGCACTTCGTGCACGGGATGACGAGGGCCGAGATCGCGAACCATCTGGCGGTCTCGGAAAGCAAGGTCAAAGGACACTTGCAGTACGGCCTGCAATTGCTGCGGAAGTCCTGGAAGACCACCAGCGCGGGAGGCGCCCATGGAGCGGCATGACCGGGAGTTTCCGGACCTGCCGGACGAACTCGCAGCCACAGTCCGTGGACTGCGCAATAGGGCGCAAGGCTGCCCGCGTCCCGCTCTGCTGCAAGCAGCCCACGGGGGCGTTCTGCCGGCGGAACTCGCCGAACCGGTGCTGCGCCATGCGGAGACGTGCCTGACCTGCCAGACTCTCGTCGAGAGTATCCATGCGCTGGATGCCGAACCGATCGAACCCGGCATGCAGCAGCGGATTCGGGAGCGCATCGAGAGGGAAAGAAGCGGATCGCGGCGCCGTTTCCTTTGGTTCTGGCCCGTCGCGGCCGCCGCTGGCGTGCTGATCGTCTTGGCGGTGTCCGTCATGCTGCGCGGCCGGCCGCCGGCCGCCGCCACCAGACCTACGGCTCAGGAATCGAAACCGGCGCCCGTCCTTGCCTGGGAGAAGGCCCCCATCGTTCTGCCTCCCGCCGCCCTGCTGGTCTGGCGAGGAAAGGATGACAGTGGAATGTGGAAGGAACTGCAGACGGCTCTCCTCCGCTACCAATCCGATGACTTCCATGGCGCGGCGGAACTTCTGGAGCCGCTTGCGCGGAAGTATCCGAGCCTGGCCGAGGCGCAGTTTTACCTGGGAGTTTGCCGGCTTGCCGGTAATGCCAACGAAGGCGCCGCCGGCAGCCTGGAAGCAGCGCGGAAGTTCGCTCAACCGCCGTTGGCGGACTACGTGGCCTGGTACCTCGCGATGGCTTATGAACGAACGGGGAGAATCAGGGAAGCGCGCCAGTTACTGGAGGTTCAATGTGGCCATGGCGGAGAACTGGGCGCCCGCGCCTGCCGCGGCGCGCAGTCTCTGCGCTAGGCGGCTATCGTAGTGTGGACTCTGCGGGAAGGCCGGTAGACTGGAGCGCCAGCCGCGATTCGACGAAGCGTTGAGAATTGCCGCAAACCGGGATCCCGATTCCCACTCGCTCAGGCCGGAACGCCCCCGTGCATGCTACCATCTCCGACGGCAACAAAATGTTAAACGCACGCACCTCCTTCAGGCTCCTCAATTCTGCCTTCTTGTTCACCTTCGCCGCCCTGGCCCCCTGCCTCGCCCAGTCGCAGGCCATCTCCACGCCTCTCTCCACCTCCGCGCTCGCTCCCGATCGCCTGGTCCGCATCGATCGCGTCCTCCAGCAATACGTCGATCAGGACCGCGTGGCCGGAGCTGTCGCCCTTGTTCTCCGCGATGGCAAGCCCGCCTACGAAAAGGCCTTCGGCTGGAGTGACAAGGAAGCCGGCCGCAAGATGACCACCACCACGGTGTTCCGCATCGCCTCCCAAACCAAGGCAATCACCAGCACCGCAGTCATGGCGTTGATCGAAGAAGGCAAGATCGGCATCAACCAGCCCGCCGGGGATTTTATCCCTACCTTCAAGAAGACCACAGTCGCCCTCAAGGATGAGAACGGCAGCGCAAGAATCGTTCCCGCCAAACGGCCCATCACCATCGCCGACCTGCTCACGCACACCGCCGGCATCTCCTATGGCCGTGAGCCCCACATTGCCGCTCTGTATGAGGCCAAGGGCCTTGGCCCCGCCGCCGGCAACGGCTGGTACACCGCCGACAAAGACGAGCCCATCTGTGAAACCATGGAGCGCCTCGGCACGCTGCCCTTTGTCTCCCAACCGGGAGAGGCGTTCGTTTATGGCTACAACACCGACATCCTGGGCTGCATTGTCGAAAAGGCTTCCGGCATGCCGCTCGATCAATTCATACGCACCCGCATTACCGGTCCCCTCGGAATGAAGGACACCCGCTTCTTCATCCCGCCCGCCGAGCGCGACCGTCTCGCCACCGTATACGCGAGCGGCCCGGGCGGCAAGATCGTCCGTGCCGAGGAAGGCTCGCGGGGGCAGGGACACTACGTCGATGGCCCGCGCAAGAGCTTCGCCGGCGGCGCCGGATTAACCTCCACGGCCCATGACTACGCCCGCTTCCTCGAGATGATCCGCAACGGCGGCGCGCTCGGCGGTGTGCGGATCCTCGGCCCCCGCGCGACGGCTCTCATGACCACGAACCAGTCCGGCACCCTCCACTCCACCACGGGGCTCGGCTTCGGATTCGGGTTCCAAACAGTCGACCGCTACGGCGCAAGCGGCATGGCCAGCATCGGCTCCTTCGGCTGGGGCGGCGCCTACGGCACCACCTACCAGGTGGATCGCGAAGGCCATCTTGTGGTCGTCCTGATGATTCAGCTAATGCCCAATGCCACCGACATTCAAGCGAAGTTCATGACGTCGGTCTACCAGGCGCTCACAAACTGATCTCTGCGCAGTACGCTTCTTTCGGCTACTCCATCGATTGTTATGGACGCATGGCGATATGCCGGCAGTTCGCGGGATTTTCGGAATATGCAGACGACCGCGGAGTGGAGTCTCGTTTCTACGGCACTTTCAGGATCTCACCCCACATGATCGTGAACGCCTCTACGTCGCCTTCAAACGTCTTCCCTGCTCTCACCTGAACCGGCCGCCCTACGGGCATCGCCCCCTTCTCGTCAAGCAACCCGGAGCCGACATAGCGCGTGTCCTGCCGCAGTTGAATCACCTGCCGCACTCCGGAGCGACTGCGCAGCACAATGGACCCTTCATCCACGCGCAACACGATGCCTGTCAACAGCAGATTGCCGCGCGGGGCGAACGATTCCGTAGGGCTATAAGCGGGCAATGCATGCATGCGGGAACGGGTTGGATGCTGCTTCAATTCCGCCACCACCCGCACGATCAGTGCGCGGCACCGGGGCGGTTCCGCCATCCGCTCGGAGAGAATCTCCACGTTCTCCCCCTTGGCGATCCCGCTCACGTAGGTCCGCCGGTGGTCCTGCTCAAAGTATGTCTTGCTTGTGAAGCGGCACTGATATTCCTGCAGGTCGACCGTATGAAAGCGGAAGGTCCCGTTTTCCTCGGCCCCCATCCAGTCCTGAAAGACCCCGTGCACAAGAGGAGCCAGCGGACGGTCCTGGGCAAGTCCGGCGCTCGCCGTCAGTATCAGCCAGGATAGCTGCCTCCACATTCCGGATCAGCGCCCCTGCTGATCATACTACATGAACCAGCCCGCACCGGCGTCAAAAGAATCCGCGCATTGCCCCAAATTCGCTCTGGAACTCCCCCAGAATGCGCCCAGCCTCCTCCTTCAACCCCGCCTCCGCAAGCACAGTCTCCGCCGTTCCCTCTATCTGGGAAGCGCACGCCGGGATCATCACGTCCAGCCGGTTCACCACCCGGTGCGCCACCAGAAGCAGACCGCTGAGATCCATGACGCCGTCCTGGTCCGGACGCGGGTCGTGCTGATTGCCCACCGCTTCCTGAATATCGGCCGGTAGTTTCCATTCCCCCAAAGCCGCCGCACCCAACTCCGTGTGGCAGCACCCGATGTGGAAATACTCCGTCTCTTCCATCGTCAATTTGCTCGAGTCCTGGTAAGTGGCGAGGATCATCTCATATTGTTCCGGCAGGCCAATGGCGATCATCAGCTTCCCCACCGCATGCAGCAATCCCGCCGTGAAGGCCCCTTCCGGATACCGCACTCTCAACCGCTGCGCGAGTTGGTCCGCCATCACCGCCGTGGCCACCGAGTGCAGATTGAACGCGCCCTGCGACCAGATCCTCGGCGTCTTCACCGACTTCCACATCCGCGCCACCGAAAGGCTCAACGCCACGTTCCGCAGCTTGTTCAGCCCGAGTATCGACACCGCATGCCGCACTGAGTTGATCGTCCCGCTGCGCGCGTACAACACGGAATTCACCAGCTTCAGAACATGGCCCGTCAACACGGTGTCCTTTTCGATAATCGCGGCTATCTCCTTCAGGAACACATCTTCCTTCGCCAGGCTCGCCAGCAGCCGGCTCAAAGTCGGCGAAAATGGCGGCAATTGATTCAATGTGCGGAAGGCGCGCTCCCGCAGGTCCTGTTTACTTAGAGGCGGCGCTGTCACGATTACCTCATCGGCTGTTGCACCTCTCCCCACAGCGCCGCGTTAAAAAAATGACAGCTCTGCTCTCCAATCCTCGACTTCCCGCCATAATGGACTACGCATGGAGGAAGCTCGCGGTTGGCTGCGGAACGCCGCAAACGTTGCCGCGCTTACAGGCTCCGGTATCTCGGCCGAAAGCGGTATCCCCACCTTCCGTGGAAGCGGCGGATTGTGGCGGTCCTACCGCGCCGAGGACCTTGCTACTCCGGAAGCCTTCGCCCGCCACCCCCTGCTCGTTTGGCAATGGTACGACTGGCGCCGGACGCTAATCGCCGCCGCCCAGCCCAACCCCGGCCACCTCGCGCTTGTCGAGTTGGAAACCCGCGTCCCCTCCTTCACCCTCATCACACAGAACGTCGACGGTCTCCATGCCCGCGCCGGAAACAGCCGCATCGTCTGCTTGCATGGCGACATCTGGACCCTGCGCTGCACCGCATGCGGAAAGGAGGAGCAAAACCTCCAGGCGCCGCTTCCCTCCCTGCCCCCGAAGTGTGCCTGCGGCGCGATCCAACGCCCCGGCGTCGTCTGGTTCGGCGAACCACTCCCCCCGCATGCGTGGCTCGCCGCCGAAAAAGCCTCGAGCCAGTGCGACCTCTTCCTCGTCATCGGCACTTCCGCCGTCGTCATGCCCGCCGGCGGCCTCGTCTACCTCGCCAGACAAAGCGGCGCGCGCGTCATCGAAATCAACTCCGAGGAAACTCATCTCTCCTCCCTGGTCGATTGCTCCCTCCGCGGACCCGCCGGGACCATCCTCCCCGAACTGCTGCGTCCCTGAGAAACTCCGCAAAACCGCAATCAAATGAAGAGATTTTCACAAACGCCATGACAGCGCTGCATCAGTACCGTACACTGGTACTATGAGCGCTTTGCGATGGGCAGCGCTCCTCATCTGGGCGTGGGTGGCGCAGGCTCAAACCAAGACCTCGCCCGAGTTGCAGAAAGCGATCGACGAGTTCCGTCTGCAGACTCGAAACCTGGGCCTTCGAGAGGATTCGGCGGTTAAGGCCGACGGCAACGGGTCGAAGAAGCCCCGTTGGCACGGGAGAATTTTCGAAAATTTCCGCAACGATTTTCTCGATGCCGTACCCCACGAAGTATTTCAGCGGGGCGGCCGGAAAAATATCCTGCGGCGCAGCCAGTTCGGCTTCAACGTCGCCGGACCCGTGGTGCTGCCGCGAATCTACGACGGCAGCAGTTCCACCTTCTTCACCTTCACGTTCGAGGGCATGCGCGAAAAGATCGGCCGGTCTCACCTCTTCACCATTCCCACCATGGGTGAGCGCGCCGGTGATTGGTCGGCCACCGTCGACGCCGCCGGAAATCCGCTCCCCATCTATGACCCGCGGACCACTGCTCCCAACCCTCGCTACGATGCCACTCAACCGGTTACTGTCGACAACCTGCAATACAACCGCACGCCCTTCCCCGGCAATGTGATGCCTCAATCGCGCCTGGACCCCGTCGCCCAGCGCGCCTTGCAACTCTACCCCGCCCCCAATACCGATGTCGGCCCCTTCTTCCGTAATAACTACTTCATCTTCACTCCCGAGATCAACTCCGCCAACGGCGTCATCACCCGCGTCGACCACAATATCCGCCAGCGCCACCGCCTCGGTGTGGGAATCAATTATTCCAAAGGCCAGGACGGAGCCGCGCCCTACTTCACCACCCTCGCCAACTCCGGAGGTGTTGTCAGGGACCGCCACAGCCGGCGGGGCTCCATCGAGCATGTCTTCACCGCGTCGCCGCAGGCGGTGAACACACTCACCTTCGATGTGGCCTCTGACAAAATCGACTCCCTGCCCGAAAAGGACGCAAACGGCAATGTGTTCCCCAAGTACCGGTTCTCGCCCTATCTATCCATGGGCCACTCCACTCCTGAGTTTCGTACCGCGCGCCACTCCTTCGCGCTCACCGACGGCTTTTCCTGGCGCCGCGGAGCCCACCGCCTCCGCCTCACCGGCCAGGTGGTTCGCGAGCGGGTCAACGTCTTCGCCCCCCAGTATCCGGAAGGAGCTTTCACCTTCACTGACGGGCTTACCAGTCTGCCCGGCATCGTCAACACGGGCCATGCCTTCGCCAGCTTTGTCCTCGGCCAGTCCGAATTCGCCGAGCAGAGCGTCGTCGCCTCACCTTCCTACTTCCGGCGCACGTATTATCGCGCCACCGCCTCCGATCAGTGGGAGCTTCGCAAAGGGCTCACCTTCGGCATCAGCCTCGGCTTGAATATGAGCACACCGCGCGTCGAGAAATATGACCGCCAGTCCACCGTTTCCCTCAACGCCATCAACCCGCAAAACGGCCTTCCCGGCGCTCTCGTCGTGGCGAACCAGAACGGCCAGGGGCGCGCGTTTCAACCATTCCTCGTCAAGCCGGAACCGAGCGCCAGTCTCGCCTGGAACGTCCGCGGCAGCACCAAGACCGTCGCCCGCGCCGGTTATTCCCGCGCCTATTCCACTATTCCCATCTACTCAGCCCAATGGGGGACACAGGCGTTCAACGGCTTGCCTACCTGGCTCTCTCCCAACCCGCAGTTGACGCCCGCGGTCGTGCTCTCGCAGGGACTGCCTCCCACGGGCATCACCTTCCCCGACACCCGTCCCGACGCGGCCAACAATACCGTCGCTGACTTGATCGAGCCCACTGGCCGCCAGCCCACCTACCAGTCCGCCTCCATATCCATCGAGCGCGAGTTGCCGGGTTCCGCGGTGCTCACGGTGGGAGCCGGCCACTCCGATGGCCGCAATCTTCTGCTTGGCAACGGCAGTTCCAACCCGAACGCGATCCCCCTGTCCGCCTTGCAATACCGCGATCAGTTGAATAACGAAATCTTCAACGCTTCCCAACGGCCCTACCCACAGTACAAACGCTTCGACGTGTACAGTTCCTGGCCCGAAGGCCGCTACCAGCGCGATGCCGGCTACCTCCGCGTCGAGAAGCGCACCTCCGGCGGACTTTCCGTCTCCGCCTACTACGAATTCTCCAAGCAGATGGATGACTACTCCGGCCCCTACGGCGTCCAGGACTATTACAATCGCAAGAACGAATGGGCGCTCACTTCCGGCAATAATCCGCAGCGGCTCACGCTCACCTATAATTACGATCTTCCCTTCGGAGCCAATCACACCCTCCTTGCCGTAACCGACTGGCGCCGCTATTTCGTCGAAGGCTGGTCCTTCAGCGGCGTCACCTCCTGGGCCAGCGGCGACCCTCTCGCCCCTCACCCCATGTTCAACAACACCGGCGGAGTCGTCGATGCGCTGAACGTCAATGTGGTCCCCGGAGTCGACCCCCATGTCCCCAATCCAGGTCCCGACTTGTGGTTCAATCCAGCCGCCTTCGCCCAGCCCGCGGATTTCACCACCGGCAATGCCTCCCGCACCAGTCCCACCCTGCGCATGCCCGGCAGCCAGAATCACGACCTCGCCCTCAACAAGCGCTTCTCCCTCTCCACGGAAAAAAGCGTCGAACTGAGTATGGTCGGCCTGAACGTCATTAACCACGCCAACTGGAACAGTCCCGACGTCAACATCGGCACCGCCTCAGCCCCTAATGTGAACGCCGGAAAGATCATCGGCTCCCACGGGGGAAGAGTGATCCAACTCGGATTGAGGTTCAGTTTTTGATTCGCTTCGTTCCAGTCCTGCTCCTCTCCGTCCTCGCCTGGAGCGCTCCCCCGCCGCCGCCCCCATCGCGAGCCGTGATGCGCATCCCCTTCTGGTCGCCGGACAACACCGCTGTTCCCAGGGATGACCTCCAAGTGAAGCTGAACGGCAAGCCCGCGAAGGTGTCCCGCTACATCGGCGCGAAGGATGACCTGCTCATCCTGCTGGTGCTCGACTGGTCCGGTGATCTCTCCCTCATTGACCCTGCCCGCGAAGCCCTCATTGCGGCCATTCAAAAGCTGCCGCCCAATGCGCAGGTCGGCCTGCTCCGCGTTCAGGATGGCCTCCGGGTCCTCCTTGACCCGGGCACGGACCGCACCCAACTTGCCGATGTCCTTCGCGGCATCACCGTCACCGCGCGCCCCGGCCTGCTCGACGCCATCGAGCCCGTGCAGCGCCTGGGCGATGATATCGCGGCCAAGGCTCATGTTCGCGTCGCCGCCCTCTACGTCAGCGACAGCGACATCACCGCCTATCGCGAAGACTACACCAACCCGGTCGTCAATAGCTCCGATTCGCACGACATGAGCAGGCGCTTCCCCGAGGGCCTGATTCAGGAAAAAATCCGACAATTGAAGTCTACCGTTCTGGGCGGGGAAACCCCTATCTTTCTTGTCCACCTCGACTACCGTAGCGATCGTTTGAATACCGCCTATCAAACCGGATTGCTCGAACTTGCCCTGGCCTCGGGCGGAGCCGCCGAATTCTGCCGCTCCCTCGCCGAGATTCCCGTCTCCATCGAGAAGGTCATGGGCAATCTCCTTTCCCACCAGAGCGTCGAGGTAGAATGGCAGCCTGGCAAGGCAAAACAGGTGGACGTGGCCATTGAAGCCCAAGGGCGCACCCTGCGCTTCCGCCCACGCCGCCAATTGGGAGTTCGAAAACGATGAACCGCTGGATTGTCGCCATTGTCCTCGCGGCGCTGGCCGGCGCCGGCATCGGCTACTGGAGGGGAGCCTCCATCCGTGCCAGGCTTGCCCAGGACGCCGCGCGCTTCCAACAGGTGGAAGCCAATCTCCGCACCCGCCTCGATGCCGCCGAAAAGGAGCGCGACTCGCTGCGCGCCCAGGCTGCTTCCGCCGAACATCCGCCCGCGCCCCCTCCCGCGCCGCGCCCCAAGCCGAATGTCGATGATTCCACCAGCCGCCGGCAACTGGTTCAGATGCTCGAGGAGAGGACCCGCGAGTTGGAAGCCGCCGACAACTCCATCCAGCAGTTGCAGACCAAACTCGCCGACATGGACACCCGCATCACCCAGTTGACGGACCAGCAAGACCGCCTTCAGGCCTCAGAAACCGAACTGCGCGAGCGGCTCGATGCCGCTTCCAAACAGGCCGCCGACCTCGACCAGTTGCTGAAAACCCGCGAAAAACGCCTCGCCGATGTCGAACTTACCAATCAGCAACTCCGCAGCCGGACGGATGATTCCGTGCGCCGCCTCGCCAGCCTGCGCAAACTCTCCGGTGACCTCGAAGATCTCACACAGCGCCGCGAAGCCTACATGACGAACATCCTCGGACGCTATCGCGAGGCCACCGATCTGTTCCGCTCCATGTCCCTGCGCCTCGACAATCTGCGCGAGTCCACCACCGTCTCCGGAAGCGACCTCTCCCGCATCCAGAACGCGGTCAGCCTCGCCGAGGAAGACATGCGCCAGTTGCGTGCGCTCAACACCAGGGCTTCCCGCCTGCAGAAAGAACTGAAATCCGCCGCCCGGTAGACTCCCTTTCCTAAGCAATGTCAACTTCAGGCCCTGGGCACAAGATGCCAGCCGGCGTGAGCCGGCCGCTGACGGCTGTGCGCTGAAAGCCCCCGCTCGAGACGACAGCTCGCCTGCTGCCCTGCAATTCACAGGCTCGAAATACCGATCCGATGGTAGACGCCAGGAACACGCGGCAGGCATCCATTTAGGTGGACCGGGAAATAGAAACCCGGAAGAGCAGGCAGGAAATGGAGGTTGTTATGAAGAGATTACTCCTCGCCGGCGCCTTGGTTCTTGCGATGCTTCCTGTTACCGCGGCGGCTCATGGGGAGTTTGGCCGTGTTGGCGGGTTTGGCCGTTTTGGCGCTTACGGACGGTTCGGAGGATTCGGATTTGGCGGGCGGGCATTCCTGCCCATGGGCTGGGGTGGTTGGTACGGACCCTATTGGAACATGTACCCCTACTGGCCCTGGTATGGAACTCCAAACGCCGGGCAGGTCAAATTGGAAACCCACTTGAAGGATGCTCAAGTCTATATCAACGGCAATTACGCCGGAACAGCCGGCCAACTGAAAACCATGACACTGACACCCGGCAACTACAGCATCGAAGTGCGGGCTCCGGGGCGCTCCCCATACCGGCAAAATGTGCACGTACTGGCAGGCAAGACGCTCAAGTTGCATCCTGATCTGCCGCTTCAGACTCCGGCTGCCCCCAAAGAGGCGCAAGACGACGGAACTCCAGGTTGAGTCAGGACTGGAGTCACGCGGTGAGGCGGAATTCCAGCCGGCCGCCGGAACGGGAGAGCCCGGCGCGCCGGGCAGCGTCATTTCCCGGCCGGGGTTCGCAGCGCGTTGTCCACCTGATGCTCCTCCTGGTGCAGTTTGGCCAGTTTCAAATAGTCGCCGAGAACCTGAGTCATCCTGGTCGAATCATCCCTCAGGCGATAGGCGTAGCCCTCATAGGCGGGGGCCCATAGATCCGCCTTGTTTGCATTGAACCAGTCCAACGCGTGAGTTGTCTCAGCGGCTGCATCTTTCAGAAGTGGAATCGTCCTGACGATGGCATTCCGTTCCCAGCGGGGCAGGTCCTTCCGCTCCTCGTTGAGAATACCGGCCTCCCGGCCCATTTCGTTGATCCGTTCCTTTAGCGTGTTGAGGATGAGCTGATGTCCGGCTGCGTCCATTGTTGGATCCTGCACGGCCTCGATCAACTCGCCGGCCTCTTCCTGAACAAATGCGGCGGATGCCTGGAGATGCTCGAGCCTTTGCGTTGTCTCATCGGCAAGCGTAAACGTATGCGGGGTTCTCACGCCGGCTTGCGCAAGGCAGAATGACCAACTGACGAGCAATGTGGCTGCTGGCAAAGCGTATTTCATCTTCATAGCCTATTGTCTCTCCTTTTCTCGACAACCGGATCGAAAACCGGTTCTTGAACGCGCTTCAATAGAGATTGACGAAAACGAATCCCAAGGTGAGTGTACCGTCGTGAGGGCATTCCTACCCCTGGGCGTGTGGTAGTAACCGAAGCGCCGGGCTTCTGATAGCCCAGCTTCGGCCCCTAAGCCTTCTGGTTTTCGGAACTTTTCCCTATTCGGTCCCGTATGTCATAAATGTGAACCCACCCGAGCCGTTCCCC
Organism: Bryobacterales bacterium; assembly: GCA_020847975.1. Lineage (GTDB taxonomy): Bacteria > Acidobacteriota > Terriglobia > Bryobacterales > Bryobacteraceae > CADEFT01. The sequence goes on from JADLBD010000225.1 coordinate 28,787, forward strand.
GATTGACACCATCCCCTTGAACACCTTACGCTTACGCATGGAATAGTGAGGAGACACGCGAATGAGCAAGAAGTGGTACAACTACTTCGTCTCGGTGGATTCGGGCGCTGCCGGCGCCGAGCCTGACAGCGCTTCCCCGGCTTCAGTAGGCGCCCCGAATGCGGCGCAGACCATCGCGGAAATCGCGGCGTCCGTGCAGCCCGCGCCGAAGTTTACGCAGCCCGTGGCCGACCCTACGTCGTTCGACCAGATCTATCAGGCGGCCGAAGTCCGTACGCCGCCCCACGGATTCACCATCTTCAAGATCGCCGACATGCTCAAGAGCGAGCACATTCGTGAGTTGGCCGTCGAAATCAAGCGCAGCTCCGTTTTGCTCGCCCTCGATGCCGCCGGCGTCAAGCTGCAGGAGGTCCTCGAGGATGCGGTCCGCCGCGACCGCGCCCTGGACACCTTCGAAATGGTGCAGCAGCGTGCCCTCGACCAGCTCGAAGCCCGTAAGGCGGACGAGAACAAGAAACTTCAGGAGGAGGCGGACCGCGTCCTCAATGAACTCCGCTCGAAGATTCAGGCCAACAATGATGATGTGGCCAAAGAGCGCGAGCGCCTGCAAACCTGGCGTCTCCAGAAGCAGCAGGAGGAACGCCGCATTTTTGACGCCGTGGCGCCGTTCGTGTCCGAGAACCCGATTTCCACGGGTCCGGCCCCGGCGCCGCGAAAGCCCCAGGAAGCACCCGGCCAATAGCCGGAGTACCGGTTCGGAAGGAGGAGCCCTATCATGTTCCAACGGCTGGCACGCGTTTTCCGTTCGTTTATCGGATTCTTCATCTCCGTGGCCGAGGATCCCGAGCTGATCCTCGAGCAGAACATTCGCGACATGAATGACCAGGTGCCGCGCATGAACGAGAGCATCGCCATGGTGAAGGCCAACGTGACGCTGCTCGAGAAGGAGGAATCGAAATACAAGGCCGAAGTCAACGATCTTGCGAGCAAGGTGAAGGCAAGCATTCAGGCGGGACGGGACGACCTGGCCGGCCACTTCGCCATTCAGCTCGAGCAGCTTCGCAGCGCCCTGGCGCGCACGCAAGGGCAGTTGCAGACCGCTCGCGCCGCCTATGACAAGGCGCAGAACGTGAAAACGGCCTTCCTGCGCGAAAAGGAGCGCAAGACCCGCGAGGCGATGAACGCCATCCGCGACTATCGCCGTTCGCAGTGGCAGAAGAAAGTGGCCGACGCGATGGAGCAGTTCGAAGTCGCCGGCATCAGCCAGACGCACGATGAGATGGTGCGCAAGATTGAAGAGACCACGGCCGTCAACGAAGCGCGCATGGAGATGGCCATCGGCAACGTGGACCAGCAGCGCTTCCAGATTGAAGAGGAGGCCGAAAAGATTCGCGCGGCGGAACTGGTGAAACAGTTCAAATCCGAGATGGGCCTCCTCTCTCCCTCACCGGCTGCGCCCTCTCCGGAGAAAACCATCGGCGGCCGTGACACCGAAAGGACTGCGTAAGCAGAGGAGGCAACCATGGCAGTGCGAATTGAAAAAGGCGGCTGGCTGTTCATCTTCCTCATCGGTCTGGGACTGGTTGGCTACAGCCTGGACCGCTACGGAGTGGTGAACCTTTCCGGCCTGTTCGGCGGCAAGTCCGCCCCCAGAACCACCGCCGCGGTGGACCCCGCCAAGCCGCTCCCCACAAGCGGTGAAAAGGAGACGAATGCCGTCCGCGTGCGCGTGAACATCTGGGTGGGCTGCGTCGGCGGATTGGTGGCGAACGGCGGCCTGGACACGGCTCCGGGCTCGATTTACGACAGGAAAGGGCTGAAGGTCTCCTTCAAGATTATTGATGACTGGACCGAGGGCGTCGCGGCTCTCGCCTCGAACAACGTGGACGTGATGCTCACCACGGCCGACGTCTGGGCCAAGGACTATGCGCAACTCGAGGAAAAAGGCTTCCACGCCCGCGCCGTCTACATGGTGGATTGGTCGCGCGGCGCAGACGGCGTTATCGGCAAGCAGGGCATCAACAGCATCGAAGACCTCGCCGGCAAGACCGTGGCCTTCGCGCCCTACACGCCGTCCCACTTCCTGCTCTTCAACGGGCTGAAGAGCTCCGGCCTCAGCACCGAACAGCGCAATGAGATCTTCGCCAAGGCCGTACACACCAAGGACGGCATTGAACCGGCGACGCTGTTCGCCCAGCAGAAGGTGGATGCCGCCGTGGCCTGGGATCCCGACATGAGCGACGCCGTCACCAAGCGCCCCGGCTCGAAGAAAATCTACGATACGCGCATCGCCAACCGGCTCATCGCCGACATCCTCGTCGTGAGTGACCGCTTCTCCGCCAACGCGCCGCAAACCACCCGCAATTTCCTCGAAGGCTGGCTCGAGGGCGTCGAGTTTATCCGACAGCAGCCGTCGCGCGCCTACACCTTGATCGGCACCATCAAGGACTTCAACATTCCTTCCGACCTGGCCAAGACGATGCTCGAGGGAGTGCGCCTTTCCGACTACGCCGACAACAAAGCGTTCTTCGCCAGCGGCGCCGGCTCGGACTACAACAACATCTTCACCATGGCTTCGGACATGTACCGCGAACTGCGCACCATCAAGCGCATTTCCGAGCCCGAGGGCAGCGTCGACCGGCGCTACATCGCCGCCATCGAGGGCAAGTTCTCCTCGAAATCTACCGAGGCTCCCATCGAGTACAAAGAACCGCCCAAAGGCGCGACGCCCATCGCCACGCAGCGCCGCTCCATCTACTTTGAAACCAATTCCGCCGCCATGAGCCCCGACTCCCGCGCCGTCGTCGACGAAATCGGCAGCTTCATGCGCGCCTACGAAAACACCATCGTCGACATCGACGGCAATAGCGACTCGACAGGCTCGCGCGAACTCAACATGGATCTCTCCAAGCGCCGCGCCGAGGCCGTCAAGAATTACCTCATGACGAAGTACGGCTACCCGACGGCGCGGATGCGCACCGCCGGCAACGGCCCGGACAAACCCATTGCCGGCAACGATACGCCGGAAGGCCGCGAAAAGAACCGGCGTACCGACATCAAGGTCTATCCGAACCCCGGCACTCCCTAGACCATGCAGCCCACCATCATCCGCAAACCGATTCCCAGGCAGCTCCAGATCATCCTCGGGTTCGCTGCCTGGGGGTTCCTGGTTCTCGTGTGGTTCCTCATCACCCGCGGCGATCTGCTACCGCCGATGACGCTGCCCGACCCGGCCGGCGTCGTCAAAGCCATCGCCCGCCTGTGGGTGGAATATGACCTGCTCGGCAACGTGTTTCAAAGCTGGTGGCGCATCGCGCAGGCCTTCTTCTGGTCGGCTCTGGTGGCAATCCCGCTCGGCCTGTTGATGGGCAGCTTTCCGCTCGTGTTTCACCTGGTGAACCCCGTCGCCGCCCCCATGCGATCCATGCCGATCACGGCATTCCTGCCCGCCTTCATCGCCTTGTTCGGCATGGATGAGGGGATGAAGGTCGGGTTCCTGTTCTTCGGCATGTTCTTCTACCTGCTGGCCGTGGTTGTGGAAGAAGTGAACAAGGTGGATCACGCCTTGCTCGAGACAGCCTACACCTTGGGCGCGAAGGTCCATCACGTGCTGTGGCTGCTCTTCCGCGCCTCCTTCCCTGCCATCTTCGGCTCGTTCCGCATCCTCTACGACATCGGTTGGACGTATGTCATCCTCGCCGAAATGGTGAACGCCCGCAAAGGCGTCGGCTACATGGTGGAGGCCGCGCGCAAGGTGCTCGACTTCGAGCGCGTCTATGCCGGCATCATCGCCATCGGCGTCGCCGCGTTCCTGTTCCGCTCACTGCTGGCGGTGATCGAAGATCGCCTATTTCCCTGGCAGCGTCCCACTCGCCAGCAGCCCGAACCCTCCCTCTCTTCCAATGGATCATAAGACCAAAATCACGCTGCGCAACGTTGGCCGCGTCTTCACCGGCGTCAATGACGGAAAGATCGAAGCGTTGCGCGATGTCAACCTCGAGATTGAAGACGAGTTTTCCGCCGACGGCCGCGACGTCGGCGAATTCCGCGTCCTGCTCGGACCCTCGGGCTGCGGCAAGTCCACCATCCTGCGCCTTATCGCCGGCCTCGATTTCCCCACTTCCGGCGAAGTCCTGGTCAACGGCGTCCGCGTCACGGGACCCGGATCCGACCGGGGCATGGTCTTTCAGAAATACACCTCATTCGCATGGCTCACGGTCACCGGCAACATCGAATACCCGCTTCGGATTAAAGGAACTCCGGCAGCCGAGCGGCGCGAAATTGTTTCCCGCCTCATCCAGGCTGTCGGCCTCGCGGGTTTCGAAAACGCCTATCCGCACACGCTTTCCGGCGGCATGCAGCAACGCCTCGCCATCGCCCGCTCGCTCGCCGTGCGCCCGCAGGTGCTGCTGATGGACGAACCCTTCGGCGCGCTCGATGCGCAGACACGGAACGACATGCAGACCCTGCTGCTGCGCATCTGGGACGAAACGGCCGCCACCGTCCTGTTCGTTACGCACGACGTCGCGGAAGCTGTCTATCTCGCCGACCACCTCTACATCGTCGGGCCGCGTCCGGGCACCATTATCGAGGACATCCCCGTGCCCTTCCCCCGTCCGCGTGACCAGGGCGTGAAAGTGTGGAAGGAGTTCCAGGAACTCGAAGCGCACGCCCTCGCCCGTCTCCGCCGCGCCGCCGGCTCCGGACAGGTCCGCGTCACCATCTGATCGGTGGCGCCTTATACAATCAAGATTACAGGCCGAGCGCCCAATGCCCGATACCAATTCCCCATTCGGCACCGAGCTCAAGGATGCCGTCAGCCGCAAACTGGACGAGTCCGGCCTCTCCCAGCACGATTACGTCAAGGCGGCGCTCAAATGGCAGTACAACTGGATCGGGCTGGCCGGCGCGGCGGCGTTCGCGATCGTTTCCGGCACCGGCCTTCCCCTGGTGCTCGCCGCCGGATTGGAAATGATGTACGTCGCCCTGGTGCCGCAGAGCAGCCGCTTCCGCCGCCTCGTTCGCTCCTGGAAGTACGCCGACGAGAAACGCGAACACCAGAAGCGCCTCGAGGAGATGCGGAAGAATCTGCCGCCGGAAATGCGCAGCCGCTACGAATTCGTCCAGCAGATCGCCAAGGAGATCCGCGCCAATTATGCGCAGCTTTCCTACGCCTCGCAGATCTTCGCCACCCAGATGGACGACAAGCTGAACGGACTACTCGAAGGCTATGTTCGCCTGCTCCACGCCGCCTATACGCATCGCGAGTATCTCAAGTCGCTGAACCCGGATCAGATTCGCAAAGAAGCCGCCTACCTTGAAAAATCGCTCGAAAAAGAGCCACCCAAGGTGCGGGAGATCAACCAGCGCCGCATCGAAATCCTTCGCAAGCGCGTCGCCAAGTTCGAAAAGATCGCGGAAAACCGCCAGGTGGTGGACGCGCAGTGCGCGGCCATCGAGGACGTGCTCCAGCTCATCCGCGATCAATCGGTCACCATGCGCGATCCGCAGCAGGTGAGCGCCCAGCTCGATCACCTCGTGATGGACGTGGAGCAAACCGAGCAGAGCGTCCGCGAGATGGAAGAGATCTTCGCCCTCACCACGGAGAACCATGACGACCTTCGTCTCTCGGAGGAGAACCCGCCGGCTCGAAATCGCGTACGGAACTGAACATGACCCCCACCGTGAATAACGCCGCGCTCGACGCACTGCCGGAATGGGCGCGCCGGCTTTCGGAGAAATACTACTCGCGCACCATCGCCATGTTCATCCTGCATGGCAATGTGCATGACCTGGTGTCCTGGAACCGTGGCGATCGCACGGAATATGTGCCTCTGCCGCGCTTCCTCAACGAGGCCTTGTTCGGCAGGCGCGATCTCGTGTTTTCTTACGACCGCGGCGGCGGACTCGCCTTCTCGAACAACGACGTCCAGGCCGATTTCCAGCGCGCGCTCAGCGGCTATGACGCCTTCCACGGCACGAAGTACTCGCAAGGCCTGCCGCGCAACCCCGACAGCGTCCTCACGCTACTCGAGAGCTACCTCCGCCTGCGCGTGCAGGACGGCAAGAAGATGGCGCTCTCCATCGGATTCGCGGAGACAATAGTTCCCGGAGCCGATGCCTCCTCGATGGGCTCGGAAGACCGCAACTGCCTGGTCATCCTCAAACGATGGGCGCAGAACCAGAGCTTCCTGCGCTCCGATGTCACCATCTGCCTCATCACGGAAAGCCTCGCTGGATTGAACTCAGGCCTGGTGCAGAATCCGGGAGTTTCGGCACTCGAAATTCCGCTCCCCGATGAGCAGGACCGGCTGGATTTCATCCGATGGCAGATCGAATCCACTCCGCTGCCGCCCGGCTCCGACGTGACCGCGGAGACGCTTGCCAAGCTCGGCGCGGGCCTCAAGCGGGTCCAACTCCAAAACCTCATCGCGCACGCCTGCGAGAATCGCCAACCGCTGACCGTAGCCTTCCTCACCCGGCTCAAGAAGGAACTCATCGAAGCCGAATCGGGCGGGCTCCTCGAATTCGTCCAAAGCCGCTATGACCTCTCGATGGTCGCCGGCCACGAGCCCGCAAAGAAGAAGCTGCGAGACGCCGCTGCCGGATTGCGCGCCGGGCGCTTCGACATCCTGCCGATGGGCTATGTCATCTGCGGACCCGTCGGCACCGGAAAAACCTTCCTCACCACCTGTTTCGCCGGCGAGGTCGGCATTCCCGCCGTCATGCTGAAGAATTTCCGCAGCATGTGGCAGGGTGTCACCGAAGCAAACCTCGAGCGCGTCCTCACCCTTCTGAAGGCCATGAGCCCCATCGCCGTCGTGGTGGACGAAGCTGACGCCCAACTCGGCAACCGTTCGAGCTTCGGCGACAGCGGCGTCAGCAATCGCGTCTTCGCCCAGATCGCCCAGTTCATGGGCGACACGGAACTGCGCGGCAGAGTGATCTGGTTCCTGCTCACCTGCCGGCCCGATCTCCTGCCCGTCGACCTGAAGCGCCAGGGACGGGCGGAAGAACACATCGCCCTCTTCTATCCACACACCAGCGAAGAACGACTCGCCATGTTCCGCGCCATGCTCAAGAAAACCGGAACTCGCGTTTCTTCCGAAGACGCCGAGCAGTTCTACCTGCAACAAGCCGGCACGCTCTCCGGAGCCGATACCGAAGCCCTCCTCGTACGCGCCCGCATGAAAAGCGCCCTCGAAGGCGACCCCTCCGTCGATGCCGAAGACCTCAAAGCCGCCATCGCCGATTTCATTCCACCGTCCTATCCCACCGAGATCGAGTTGCAGAACCTCGTCGCCGTGCTCGAATGCACATCGAAGAGCCTGCTGCCGGAGCAATATCGCGACATGGACCGCGGCGAGATCCTACGGCGTGTTGGCGAACTGAGCGCGTTCAGCCGGTAACCATGCGGAAACGATGTGATCCCCAGCCCAGTTACGCCAAACCAGTTTGGCTGAAACCTGAAGGCTAAGTGCTAACTTCATCGCCTGTTTTCGCTATTCCTGTTAGGAGGATCTATGTCGCCGGCAGAACTACAGGAACTCATCACCCATTTTCGCGAAGCTACATCCGTCAACTTGCACCTGGTCAAGGGCTTCAAAATCCTCCAAAAGCACGATCCATCCGGAACGCCGATGGGCTTCGACTTCACCGTCGAGAATCCGCGGGCGCTCGCCCAGCAGATGCGCGACAACAGCAACATGGCGGAAGATCCCGCGCATAAAGGCCATTACGCCCCCTGGACCACCCCGAATACCAACTTCGGATTCACGGAGGTTACCCAGCCCGATCTTCCCTCGACGAGATGGCCCAAGGCGGTGCATATCGATTTTGCCATCGGCTCGAGCAAATGCCCGTGTGGAATCCATCTCGATCAGGATCATCGCGTGGTGGGCCGCGACCGGAGCGGCAACGCCGTCTGCTCCTATGCCAACGACCCCATCGTCAAAGAGGTGATCCACGAAGTCGGGCTGCGCCAGATTCCGCTCAGCACTTTCCAGATTCGCCCCATCCATGTCTACGACGACCCCGAACCGCGCGGTTTCGATTTCGAGTCTCCGGATATTGCCGCCATCGAGGCGATCGTCCGCACCCTTTCCACCCACAATGAGCCCTCGCCGCCCACCATCCGGTTCTTGCCAAACCTCGATGCCTTGGATTTCACGAAGAAGCCCAAAACGGACGCGCCGTACCGTCACGACAACAGCAGGGATGTGACCGGGTGGGTCGGCAACCGCGTCACCCTGGGACAGGGATATCGCGAGAAAGGCTTTGGCCCCCGCGTGCATATCGAACTGGACAAGGATTCAAACCTGGGCAATGTCCATCTGGACACGCATCCCTACTTGAACCCTGACGGAACGCCAAACCTGAAGAAGGCCGCCGAACACGGCATCTACGACCTCGCGCCGGGATTTGGACTCGGCGGGCGCACGAGCCGCTTCACCTGGCAACTGGTGATCGGCGGGTCCTATACCCCGAAGGGCGGGCGCGAGAGCGTGGAGATCGGCGTCCCAATCAAGCCTGCCGGCGACAGCGGCCCCATCGAAGGCTGGACCATCGGAATAGGCGTGCAGATTCGCATGCGGCGTCGCCGGTCCAGATAGGGTTGCTCCCCCACGATGGCCCCCCTGAACAGTATTGCCCCTGATCCAACGCTATCCGCGAATCTCCGCGAACGCGTCCGCAATCTCTCGCTTCGCTTCCACCCCAACCACCGTCAGCGGCAGCCGCGGTGGACCCCCGTAATACCCGTTCTGGTCCATCGCGTACTTCAACCCCGGCACCCCGTACTTCGTCGTCACCAGCCGCGCCGCCCGCGCAATGCGGTCCTGCCAGTCCCGCGCCGCCTCGTGCTCCCTCATCCGGTGCGCCTCCCAAATCGTGATGCAGGCGTACGGAGCCGCGTTGGCGAACGCCAGCACCGCTCCCACTGCTCCCACCTGAAACGACGGCCACAACGTCGGAGCCGATCCCACCAGCACCTGGAAACCCTTCTTCACCGTCCGGATCATCTCCATCACTTTCTCGATGTTCCCCGAGCTTTCCTTGATGGCGATGATATTCGGATGTTCGCTCAGCAGCGCCACCGCCTCCGGTGAAATGTCCACCCCCGTCGCCTGCGGCCAGTTGTAAATCAGGATCGGGATCTTCGCCTGATCCGCCACCGTGCGGAAGTACACCAACTGCGCCTCATCGCGGCTGAGCAGCGCCTTGTAGTAATGCGGCGTCCGCACCATCGCCGCCTTGTACCCCATCCCGGCCGCCTTGTTCGTCAGCCACACCGTCTCGCGCACGCTCTCCACGCCCGTCCCCGCGATCAGCAGTTTCTCCGCGGCCGCCGCCTCGGCCACCCACCCCCACACCTCGAACTTCTCCTCCGCCGTCAGCATCACGCTCTCCCCCGTCGAGCCGCACACCACATAGCCCGGCAGCGAGGTCTTGTTCCACTTCTCCACGTTGTGAAACACCTTCGCCTTATACAGAGAGCCGTCGTACTGGAAAGGAGTCGTAATCGGAGGGAAAATACCTTGAAGTTTCATCACCTGTTGACGTCCCACAAAAATTAAGGGGGCCAAGCCCGTCAGGCCCGCCCCCTGCATGCTCTGAATATCGCGAAAAACCTACACAACCTTGGCGAAGATGATAACCAGCACGTAGAGCGCCAGCGACTCGATCAGCACCAGACCCAGAATCAGCGCCCCGCGAATCGCGGCCGCCGCCGCCGGGTTGCGCGCCATTCCCTCGGCTGCGCCCGCCACGGCCTTACCCTGGCCCAGAGCGCACAAGCCCGAGGCGATTGCCATCGAGAAGCCGGACGTTATGGCCACCCAGTTGGTGCCATCCGCGGCGTAAATTGGCGAGGCGATCAACAACAGCGCCAGCGCCAGAAACATCGTTTTCACACTCATTCCTTGCTCCTTGCTATGAATTACCGCTCAGGAGGTGGTTCTATCCCTCGCCTGGGGGCGGGGTAGCTCACACTGGCGGCCATTATGCCCTACAAAAAAATCAATGCGCTTCGTGCGCCACTGCGCCGCCAACGTACAACATCGTCAGCAGCATGAAGACATACGCCTGAAGCAGCGCCACAAACACGTGCAGACCCATGAACGCCACCGGCGCAATGAAATACGTCAGCGTCAGAAACAGCAGCGTCACCTGCTCGCCCGCGTACATGTTGGCGTAAAGACGAATGCTGAGCGACAGCGGCCGCGCCAGGTTCGAAATGATCTCGATGGGAAACATCAGCGGAGCCATGGCCGGAATCGGACCCGCGAAATGCGCCAGATACTTGCCCCCGCCCTGCGCCTTGACGCCCATGATGTTGTAATACAGGAACGACGCCAGCGCTAACCCCACAGGCACGTAAGGAAACATCGTCGGCGACTCCAATCCCGGAATAAGGCCGATCAGGTTCGAAAACAGCACAAAAATGAAAATGGCGCCGCAGAAGGCAATGTATTTGTCGCCATGGTGCGGAATGTTCGTGTGCGCCTCGCCCCGTATGAAGTTATACACGGCCTCGAAAATGTGCTGCGCCGCGCCCGGATTCTCCATCGACAGCCGGGGCTTCAGCATCGCAAACAGTACAACTATGATTGCCGCTACCAGGATCTGCATCGTGATCCAGTTGGTCCATGGGCGCGCCGCGTTTTCCGCGTGCTGGCCCACGGCATTCAATATCGCCGTTCCGGCGCCGCCAAGGTAGTCGTTGAACAGGCGCGTAATCAGAATCTCATGTTCCATGAATGAACTCGTAGAGGATTTCGAGCAAGGCCGCCGCGGCTGCGATCATCAGACCGCACAGCGCCGCCAGCAGGTGTAACCCGAATAAACGCATCATAGCATAAACAAAGGCGAAAATGAGCAGATACCGCGCCCCCAGCAGAATGCTCCGAAACGCCCCCGGCTTGCTCTTCCCCCCCGGCCCGATCGCCATCACGAAGCGGTGCGTATAGTGAAAACTCACCACCGAAATCAACGCCCCCACCCCGAACCCGATCCCCCATGGCGGCCCCTTCCCCACGAAAAACACCACCGTCCCCAGCACGGCCAGCCACAGCATGATCCGCCGCATCCGCTCCACCGCCGCGTCCAGATTGAACTCAGGATTTCCCGCCACTGTCTTCCCGGTTCAGTTCCACTATCAGATTCGTCACCCCAGCCGCGATGCCCAGCAGCAGAAAGATCAGGTACAGCACATGCGTCCCCAGCCACTTGTCGAGATAGTACCCCACGATGTACCCCACCACAGTCGCCGCCGGCAGTTGAAGCGCCAGCGTCATGTAGCGGCCATACTGCTGCATCAGGCTCCGGTCCTGCCGCCCGCTTTTCATCGGCCTCCTCGCTTTCCCTCCACCAGCGCTCGCGCGCGCTCCGCCGTCTCCCGCACCAGAATCCCCATCTTCGGATGACTCGGAGCGAAATCCGTCCCAATCCCGCACTCCTCCAGCACATCGCTGCACACCGGACCGATCGACGCCACCACCACCCTCCGCCGCAGCTGATCGGCCACCTCCGCCCCCACGCCCTCCTCGCCCGCAATCTGAAGCAGGTGGGGACCCTGCATCGCCGTCGTGAACATCGCCACGTCGAACTCGCCTGCCGCCAAACCGCGCGCCGCCCGCCGCATAGGCCCGGTATCTTCCGGCAGCCTGTATTGATACACCCGCACCGTCGTCACCTCAGCCCCGCGCGCCTCAAACCCCGCCACCAGTTCCGGACTCGGCCGCCCGTACTCCTGCACCGCCACTCGCCTCCCCGTGCGCCCCTCCGTCGCCGCCAGCAATTCCTTCCATGTGTTCGGCTCCGGAGCCAGTATGTCCGCCGTCAACCCCATCTCCCGCAGCGCCGCCGACGGCTTCGGCCCCCTCGCCACCACCGTCACCCGCCGCAGCGCCGCCGCAAACTCCCCTTCCGGATACCGCGTCGCAATCATCTTCTCGAGCGCCCGCGTCCCTACCCCAGTCAGCAGCACCACCATGTCGAATTCACCGGAGAACAACCGCTGTGCGAAGCGCAACACCCCCTCAATCTCCTCCACCGCAACATCCCGCAAAGACGCAGCCACAAACGGCACACCCCCCTGGTTGCGGATCAAAGTCGCCATCTCCGCCCCGCGCCGCGTCTCCAGCGACAACACGCGCAACCCGTCAAATCCCATACCTCTAGCCTACCGTGCACCGTACTTGCCGGCGCGGCGGAGCACCCTGCCCAACCCGATCCATGGCTTCCCTACTGCGGCTTCCCTACTGCCGTTCCCAACTCCCAGGCAACCCCGGAACGTAATACCACTGCGTGTGCCGGCTCGAATCCTCGGCAATCACCGTCATGTTCGCCCATGCCCCCGATATCTTGTTCACCGTCGCAACCCAGGTGAACGCATTGGGCGTCGTCCACGTCGTGAATCTCCACCGCGAGCCCGGTACAAAACCGTCCGGCAAAAGCACCACCTCGCTGGGATTCGTCACAAAAACAGGCAGCGGAGAACTCGCTCCGATTTGCGCCGGAGCCTGCGCCTGAACGTGCTGCACCCACGCGGTCACGCAGCTCGCCGCCAGCACCAGCGCAATCGTCACACCAATACGGATAGAAGAAGAGGAAAGTCGCATACACACAATTGACGCGCACCCGGACAAAAAGTGCAAAACCCCTTCAGCCAAATTGGCGTTCGCCCGTTCCCCTGCCGGTTGCAGTAAACTCCGTACAGGAGACCACATGATCTATTCTCGACGCGAAGTGATGTCCACCTTACTGGCCACGGCGGCCGCCCATGCCGCCGCATCGGATTCGAAACTGGGAATCCCCGGCCCATTCCCGGGCCGCGTAGTAGCCGTCAATAGCGAGAACTCGATCATCTCCGGCCAGTACCAGCCGGAAATCATCCGCAACATGATGCACAAAGGCATGCTCTCCCTCACCGGAGCCCCTGGCTGGCCCGACGCCTGGCGCATGTTCGTCCAGAAAGGGGACGTTGTCGCCATCAAGGTTTGCCCCGTCGGCGGCGCAAAGCTGTCCTCTGACCCCGCCGTTCTCCATACCATCATTGACGGCATCAAACAGGCCGGCGTGCCCGAGCGCGATATCGTCGTCTTCAACCGCTACCGCCAGGAGACATTCGCCGCAGGCATCAACAAGTGGGTGCCCGAAGGCGTCCGCCTGGCTTGGGCCGCCGAAAGGTACGAAACCTGGCAACTCGGCATGGAGGGATATGATCCCGACGTCTATATGGAAATGGCCCTGGTCAAGCCGGGCGACAATCCCAATGACGTCCACTCGCGCCGTTCCTACGTCGCCCAGGTCATTTCCAAACAGGTGAACAAGGTCATCAACCTCCCCGTTGTGAAGTCCCACCAGTCCGCCGGCGTCACCCTTTGCCTCAAGAACATGTCCCACGGCATGGTGAACAACGTCAACCGCAGCCACATCAACCGTGAACTGAACGCCTGCAATCTCTTCATCCCCGCCGTCGTCGATCTGCCCGTCATTCGCCAGAAAGTCGTCCTCCATGTCCTCGACGGCGTCAAAGCCGGTTACAACGGCGGACCCGGCACCCCTCCCCAGTTCCGCTGGGAACACAAAACCATGTACTTCGGCACCGACCCCGTGGCCCTCGATAAGATCGGCTGGCAGGTCGTCGACGCAAAGCGCAAACAGGAGGGCCTGCCCCCCGTCGCCGAAACCGGTCCTGACGACCGATTCAACCACTATTGGGGCCAGCCCCAGCACATCGAACTCGCCTCCAAACTCGGCCTCGGCGTTTTCGACGATGCCAAACTCGACGTCAGGCGCCTCTCCGTCTAGCACAAGAAAAAACTCTGCGATCTCCGCGCCTACAGCACTACCTCATACCGTTAACGGTCTTAGCTTGCCGCCGCCTCAGCTTCGGATACCCTACACCGCTCTCACCCGAAAAAAGGTTCTCTCCTGTATGGATCAGTCCATTAAGGGCTGACACCTCAAAGTTCCGCGAGAGCCTTCCTCCTCACACCCATGCGCTTGTGCGTACCACCGCAAGTTCCACTGGCTTCCCTGCTCCGCGAGAACGAAAATGCGAAACTTGATCTGATGAGTTCTATCGCTCTTTCATCCAACGTTCTCGTACATATCTCGAAGCTGATCAACGTCCCCCTAAAAGGCCTTGTGGCCACCATCGAACTGCTCGACGAAGGCGGCACCGTCCCCTTCATTGCCCGCTACCGCAAAGAGGTCACCGGCAACCTCGACGAAGTCCAGATCCGCGACACCCAGGAAAAACTCGAATACTTCCGCGAACTCGAAGACCGCCGCTCCACCATCCTCCAGTCCATCCAGGAACAAGGCAAACTCACTGACGACCTGAAGAAGAAAATCGAAGCGGCCATGGAGAAAACCGAACTCGAGGACCTCTACCTGCCCTACAAGCCCAAGCGCCGCACCAAGGCCTCCATCGCCCGCGAGCGCGGCCTCGAACCCCTCGCCGCCTTCCTCTGGGAGCAATCCCCCTCCCCGCTCGCCGAATTCGCCGCCGCCTTCGTCAACCCCGAAAAGGAAGTCCCCACCGTCGAAGACGCCCTCGAAGGAGCCTGCCACATCATCGCTGAAATGGTCAGCGAGAACGCGGACTTCCGCAAGAAGGTCCGCGCGATGATGTCCGAGCAGGGCATGGTCTCCAGCCGCCGCATCGAAGGCGTGGAAGACCCCGAATCCAAGTTCGCCCAATACTACGAATTCCGCGAGCCCGCCTCCAAAATTCCTTCCCACCGCATGCTCGCCATCCGCCGCGGAGCCAAGGAAGGCATCCTCCACTTCGAAATCGAAATCGAGCCCCAGGGCCCCCTCACCTGGCTCCAATCCCAGATCATCAAAGACCCTTCGGATTGCGCCCCCTATCTCGAGTCCGCCATCGCCGATTCCTATGACCGCCTTCTCAATCCCTCCATCCAGACCGAAGTCCGCCTCGAGCTAAAAGACCGCTCCGACGAAGAAGCCATCAAGGTCTTCCGCGAGAACCTCGAAAACCTCCTCCTCTCTCCCCCCGCCGGCATGCTCTCCGTCATCGGCATCGACCCCGGCATCCGCACCGGCTGCAAACTCGCCGTCGCCGATTCCACCGGCAAATTCCTCGAGCATTCCGTCATCTATCCCCACGAGCCGAAGAATGACCTTGCCGGCTCTGTCCGCACCCTCGCTTCCCTCATCGCCAGACACAACGTCCAGGCCATCGCCATCGGCAACGGCACCGCCTCCCGCGAAACCGCCGCCTTCGTGCAGGACTTCCTCCGCCAGGCCGGGCTTGCCAAAATCTTCAGCGTCGTCGTCAGCGAATCCGGAGCCAGCGTCTACTCCGCCTCCGACGTCGCCCGCCAGGAGTTCCCCGACCTCGATCTCACCGTCCGCGGAGCCATCTCCATCGCCCGCCGCCTTCAGGACCCCCTCGCCGAACTCGTCAAGGTCGATCCCAAATCCATCGGCGTCGGCCAATACCAGCACGATGTCGATCAGCGCCGCCTCAAGCAAAGTCTCGAAGCCACCGTGGAAAGCTGCGTCAATCGCGTCGGCGTCGACCTCAACACCGCCTCCGTCCCCCTGCTCCGCCACGTCTCCGGACTCACCGAGCGCACCGCCCAGAACATCGTCGAATTTCGCAACCAGAACGGCCGCTTCCTCAACCGCCGGCAGTTGATGGCCGTCCAGGGGCTCGGCCCCAAGACCTTCCAACTCGCCGCCGGATTCCTGCGGATCCGCGGAGGCGACAACCCGCTCGACATCACCGCCGTCCACCCCGAGTCTTACCCCATCGTCGAGCGCATCGCCGAATCCCTCAAGGTCTCCCTCCACGACCTCATCGCCAAGCCCTCCCTCATCGAAAACGTCGATATCCAGGCCTTCCGTACCGAGGAAGCCGGCAGCTACACCCTCTCCGACATCAAGGAGGAACTCCGCAAACCCGGCCGCGACCCGCGCGATACCTTCGTCCGCCCCACCTGGCGCGACGACGTCAAGGAAATCGACGACCTCAAACCCGGCATGCAACTCGAAGGCGTCGTCACCAACGTCACCCGTTTCGGAGCCTTCGTCGATGTCGGCGTCCACCAGGACGGCCTCGTGCACGTCAGCGAGATGAGCCACCGCTTCATCAAGGACCCTTCCGAAGCCGTCAAAGTCGGCCAGATCGTAAAAGTCCAGGTCATCTCCGCCGACTCGAAGGCGAAGCGAATCGCCCTCTCGATGAAAGCCTGTGAGCCGCGCGCGCAACAACAGCAGCCGCAGCAGCGGAAACCGCAGCCGCCCAAGCCTGCTTCGCTCGAAGACAAGCTGGCCGCGCTCAACGCCAAGTTCCGCGTGCGGTAGAAAGCCAGTGCAGGCAGAGTTGTGAACGAATCAAGCGAGAGCTACAATATCGAGAACCGTTAGCAGTCCAAAGAACACTTCGAGGAGCAATTTTGTATAACGAAACCCGCTGTTCACGCGCGCTCTTTGTCCATTTGCTTGGCGCTTTGCGCAATTTACTTCACCGCCGCAAACGAGCTCTGGTCGGCTCCGGTAACCACTCCCGTGGGCTCCTACGGCATTTTGATGAATCAATGGCCGAGTTCCAATCAGGGCAACGATAAAACCTCCTCTCTCCTCGGTGTGCTGAATTTCGGTGATGCCGGAAATGTCACCGCGACTTACACGATAGTGAACGTCGACTTCACGACAAAGACCGGAAAGGCGACTGGGAGCTACTCGCCGAACCCGGACGGCTCCAACACCGTCAACCTCACATTTGATGATGGGTCAGTTTGGACGCTGACGGCGGTGGTTACGGATGGGGGCGCCAGCCTTCAACTTCTCGTAACGGATGGAACGCCGATGAACTTCTTCACAGGAAGCTCGAACCCGGCACAAGTCTTCAGTGGAACCGGCCGGACTCTGTCGGCGCAGGTAACCCCGGCGGCCGGACCCTATGGCTATTTGATCACCGGATGGCCGGACGCTCACAACAAGCCCTTTACCCTCCTCGGAATCATCAATTTCGACGGCGCGGGCAACCTCAGCGGGTCTTACACAATGGTCAATGGCCGGCCAACCGCGTTTCCTGGAACCTTCTCCGGCAAGTATTCCGTCAATCCCGATGGAACAGGTACTATGACCGTCACGCTTGCTCCTGAGCTAACCGTGACATTCGCGATCGTTGTAACCGAGGGTGGTTCCGGAATTCTGATGTCAGCCTCGGGCGGTGATCAAGTGCTCTCCGGAACGGCCCGCATGCAGTAGGCGGATGCCGGGCTACTTCGGCGGGTACACCACCGGCTTGTTCTTCGCCTTCCATTCCGTAATCCCGCACGCGCCTGCCACCTTGTAGCCGTGCTTCACCAGAATGTCCGCCGCCTTTCCCGCCCTCACACCCCGCGCGCAAATGGTGACGATCGTCTTATCCTTCGGCACCTCGGAAAGGCGGCTCTCCAACTGGCCCAACGGAATATTCACATACCCCTTCACAGCCCCTACTTCCACCAGTTCCTTCGGCTCCCGCACATCCAGCAGAAACACGCGCTGCTTCAACAGCGCTTCTAGTTCCTCGCTGCTGATCTGCTTCGTCTTTTCCTGCGCCAGCGCCGTGCCCGCCGCCAGGCACAACAGAAACCGCCCGCGCGTCATCGTCTCAGACATCCATTTCCTCCCAGGTCACGATCCGCTTCTCGTAAATCGACTTCCGCCCCATCATCGCCACCAGCGTCGACAACCGCGCCGAATCGGCATTGTTCAAAGGCTTCCTCTTGTTCCGCGCGTTGTCGATGAAGGCTGCCAGCGATTGATACGTGGAATCGTTCCCCGCATCCGCTACCTCCAGCTTCAACTCGCCCTTCTTTCCCAGTTCCATCCACGTCGCCGCCGCTAGATCCATCGCCCCCTTCTCGCCCCACACCCTCTCCTTGATCCCCGAAAAACCCGCCGGATCAAAATAAATGTGGCTGAAGTTCACCCGCACATCATTCGGAAACTCGTAAATCACACTGTAGTTGTCCATCGTCGTCCGCCCCGGCGGCTCATCCTTGTACAGGTTGATCCCGCCCGTTCCGAACGCCCGCAGCGGAGGCTTCCCCGCCGCCCACACAAACAGATCCAGAATGTGGCAGGCCTGCTCCACAATGTTGTCGCCCGATCGCGTCCGGTCGAAATACCATGCCGTCTTTCGCGGCAGGTCTCCGGTATGCCGCGTGCCGTGCATATACAGCACCTTCCCGATCCCGCCCCCGTGGATGAACTCCATCGCCGCGTGCCGGTTCGGATCATGCCGCAATTGGAATCCCGCCTGAAAAATTCCCTTCGCGCTGTGCGCCGCGTTCACCATCAGCCGCACATCCTCCGGCTTCACCGCCATCGGCTTTTCGCAGTACACGTTCTTGCCCACCTCGAGCGCCGCGATCGCCACCATCTTGTGCGTGTCCACCGGAGTCGCGATGATCACCGCGTCGATGTCCTTCCCCTCATCCAGCATCTTCCGGAAGTCTTCATACGTCCGCGGCTTGTGTCCCTTGTCCGTTGCGGCCTTCTCCGCCGCCGCCAACCGCTCGGCATCGAGATCACACAGCGCCACAATCCGGATCCCCGGCACATTCAATACATGCCGCAGCAGGTACGAGCCGCGATTGCCCACTCCAATCACCGCCACGCGCACCGCATCGTTCGGCGACTGCGCCGGAAGCAGCGCCGGAGCCGCCAGCGCCGCGGAAGTCAAAAAAGATCTGCGTGTACTCATTTCTTCCCCTTCATCAGGTTCTCGAACAGATACACCCCGCTCTTGCCCCCCACGGCGAAATCCAGATCCCC
>JADLBD010000226.1 GCA_020847975.1 Bryobacterales bacterium
TATCGGTGAGCCACCTCAACGGTGGCGTTCAGTAGTCCAACCTCAACTGGTCCAGTCGTTCGTCCTCCTTTTCTTGGTTGCGAATATACTCGCGGATCACGGCTTCGTCCCGGCCCACTGTGGACACGAAGTACCCCCGCGCCCAGAAATGCTGGCCAACAAAATTGCGCTTCCGTTCTCCGTACACTCGTGCAAGATGGATTGCGCTCTTACCTTTGATGTATCCCACCACCTGCGACACCGAGTACTTCGGCGGAATCGAGATCATCATATGCACATGGTCGCTCAACAAATGGCCCTCTTCGATTCGGCTCTCCCTTTGCTTGGCCAACTGCCGAAACACCTCGCCCAAATGCGGCCTCAGTTGCACGTACAGCGTTCGTCTCCGGCACTTCGGGAGGAACACGACGTGATATTTGCAGTCCCACTTCGTATGGCTTAAACTCTGTTCGTCCATCGGGTTTTTCCTTTGCGTGTGCTTTGGCTGCTCACGTCCGGAGTTTCCCGGTGGACTCCCGGAAATGTCAAACTCCTACTGCCACCCCGGCAAAGCCGGGGGATCTCCTCTTATTGTTCAGGTCATTCGAGTCAAGATCCGATCGGCTCGCGTCACGCGTAAAGTCCATCACCCGGAGGCATGCTGTCGCCAGATCGCTGAGCGTTGCGGCGTCCGTCCTGTTATCCGGAGACATAGATGGGCACAGCGCTGCTCAGTATGGAGTCTCGTCGAATCGCGTTCCCGCTCGCTTCAATCGCCCGCCGGCTGACCAGGTCCACTCTGCGTCCCAGCAATTCGCTGAGTTCATTCTGTATATGCTCATGCTCAAACAGACCCCACCTGGCATCGGCAGCGAAGGTGACCAGAATATCGATATCCCGGGCGCGCGAAGGATCCACCAGCGAGGACCCGAACAGTTCCAACTTCGTGATCTTCCACCGGCGGCAAAAAGCGTCCAACTGCGCCTCGTCTGCAGGCAGCCGCTGTAATATCGCCATGTACGAAGGATAGCGCGAAGCATTTACAAGTAGGCGCCCCGCCCCTACTCCGCCCAAAACTCCTTCCACGGCCCCCTGCTCTTGCGCATCAGTAGCTCCCCATGCCCCCGCACGAGGTAGTCCTTCATCTCCCCAATCAGTTCATAGCCCAGCCGTTCATACAGCCGCCGCGCCTCCCCGTTGAACGACGACACACACAAAAACACATTCGGGGAAACACGAAAAATCCGTTCCTCGGCATATGCGATCAGCCGCCGCCCGATCCCCTCATTGCGATAATCCGGATGCACGCAGATCGTCTGAATGTACCCCGTAAACGGCCCCGCCAGGCACAACAACAGGAACCCCGCCAAGTCACCGCCCCGCTCCGCCACATACAACTCCCGGTCCGCCGCCGTCACCGCCTTCCGGCATCGTTCCTCCCCGATCCCCAGCGTGATCCACGGATCGGACGCCGCCATCGTCCGCACGCACCACTCCACCTCCGCGCCCCCGCCCGCGCGGCGAACTTCCACGCTCATGCCGCCTCGGTCTTCTCTCCCAGCAACATGTATGTCACCGTCGAGATGGCGCACAGCGCCCCGCGCTCATCGCACAGTTCCACCGTCCCCACGCACAGCGTCTTCCCGGCCTTCACCAGCTTCGCCCGCGCATGGACCACCGCGCTGTTCACCACCGGCCTCAGGTAGTTCACTTTCAGTTCAATCGTCGTCGAATGGAACTTGCTCCCCGTCACATGCTCGATGGCGAACCACACCGCCTCGTCCGCGATCGTGGCGATCATGCCTCCGTGCAGCGAGCCGTCCGGATTGAAATAGAAACCCTCGAGCGGGCACTCGATAGTCACGCCGTCGCTCGAATGTTCCATGACTTTCAGATTGAGGAAGTCTGTGAAGCTCATGCAAAGAGGTCCAGGATAGGCTTGCCTTTGCCGTCCTTGGTGACATGGAACGGACGCTTCTCCACCTCATAAGCAAGGTCCGGCCGAATGCCCATCGCGTGGTAGATGGTGGCATGGAGATCCTCGATGTGGACGGGCTTGTCCACCACCTTGCAGGGACGCTCGTCCGCGGTCTTTCCGTAGAGATGCCCCTTCTTCATCCCCCCGCCGATCAGCAGCACGCTCCCCGCCTCGGTGAAATGGCGGTGCATCCCGTAATGCTTCGGCTCTTGGATAATGGCGGGCTGCTTCACCTGGTCCTTCACCACCTTGCCCGGCTTGCCCTCGAAGATCATGTCCCGGCCGAATTCGCTCGCCAGCACGATCAGCGTCCGCTCGAGCAATCCCCGCTCCTCCAGGTCCAGCACCAGTTGCTTGATCGGCTGGTCCACCTCCTGCTTCATGCCGATTGCCCGCTGATGCCCGTTCTCGTGCGTGTCCCAGTGGCGGAAGGGAATGTACTCGGTGGTGATCTCGATGAACCGCGCCCCGGCTTCCGTCAGCCGCCGCGCCAGCAGGCATCCAAGCCCGAAGCGGCTCGTATTGTACTTGTCGTAACTCGCCTTCGGCTCCCGCGAGATGTCGAACGCCTTGGCGGCCGGCGAACTCATCAGCCGGTAGGCATTATCCATCGAGCGCAGCAGCGATTGCTGCTGGTAGTCGCTGCCTTCCTTCATCACCGGACTGGCCGCCACCAGCTTGCGGTACATCTGCTGGCGCCGCTCGAATCGCGCCGGAGTAATGTGCGCCGGTGGCTGCACCGCCGCCGCCGCATCCTTCGGATCCGAAATGAAAAACGGCCCGTGCTCGGATCCGAGAAACCCCGCCGTGTGGAATGCCTTCAACCCGTCGCTTTCCGCGCCGATATCGAGATTCTGCCCGATGTCGATGAACGCCGGCATGTCCGGATGCTTCGGACCCAGCGTGCGCGAGAGCACCGCGCCAATGTGCGGCGCGGCTACCGACAGCGGCGGCGCGTATCCCGTGTGCCAGTGAAATTGGTGCCTCGAGTGCAGAATGAACCCCAGGTCCCCCGCCTGGTACGTCCGCACCAGCGTGCACCGGTCCATGATCGAGGCGATGCCCTCCAGCCCCTTCGAGAGCTTGATGTCGTCCACAGCCGTATCAATCGCGGGAAATGTGCTCAAAACACGATTCGACTCGAGCCCCTTTTCATACGGCGTATAACGCTTCGGATCGAACGTTTCCGTCTGCGCCATGCCCCCCGCCATCCACAGCAGAATCAGCGTGTCCGCCTTCGCCTCCGGCCGCCCGGTGGCCCCGGACATCACACTGGGGTTGCCCCCGCCCAGCGCGGACAACAGTGCGGACCCCGTGCCGCCGATAAACCCGCGCCGCGACAAAGACTCGACGATTTGTTTTTCTTCCATGCCTTCTACCTGATGTACTGGAACTCCGGCAACTGTAGAATCATCCACAGAAAATCCTCGACGGCGTCTACCTTCAATTCTCCTCCAAGAACCTCCGCCGCGACACGGCGCTCGGCCTCGGCGGGATCACGCTGCAGCGCGTGACGGTACAACCGCGTCACCAGCGTCTCCGGTGTAAACCGCTCCCGCGGAGCCGCAACCGGCATCCCCTTCCCAATCCGAACCAGGCGCCGCATGTCCGGCTCCCGGTCAAACACGAAAAACCGGATGGCGGGACCCACGTCCGGCGTCGTGCTCGATTTGTCCACCTGCACCGTCGCCTCGAAGCGGTCGAATTTCTTTCCGGTCAGATCAATCACGATGCGCGAGGGCAGTTTCAGCCTCTCCGGGTCTGTGCCGGGAATCAGTTCCGCAAGCGGCGTACGGTGGTTGCCTTTCACAAACACCGCCTCATGCCACATCGGAATCACCCGCGCCGGATCATACGAGTCGACATTCTCCACCAGCAGCCATAGCTTTTTCGCTTTCCCGATCTTCACCTTCGCTTCCGCCGGCTTCCCCCGGATCAGTCCGCTGTCATAGAGATTCTCGGGCGGCGGCGGCGGCGGCTCCACAAGACGCCGCGCGCCTTCATGCAACCACTCCGCCAGATACTGGCCGTTCACCAACTCCAGAGCCTGAAGCGTCGTCGGCAGCGTCAGCCGGTCTGTGCTCACCTGGTCCCGCACCGGCCGCCCCAGGGCGCGCGTTAGCGAAGTCGACTTCAACTCCCAATCCCGCACATAGCGTGTCGGCTCCGGCTTGTTGTCCGGCTTGTACCGCCACTCCCCCGTGAGCGATGCGATCGCGTCCACAAACTCCTCCGCGGTCAAACGCCGCTTCTGCGGCCCGCGAAATGTGTACCGCTCCCCCGCTTTCGGTTCGCTGTTCACGCTCGGAAGTTGATACGCCCGCGACGTCATCAGCACCCGCAACAGGTACTTCAAATCGTGGTTGTGATCCGCAAAATCGCTCGCCAGCCAGTCCAGCAAATCGGCGTCGAACGGCTCGGCCGACATGTCATCCACCGGCTCCACAATCCCCCGCCCGAACAGCAGCTTCCAATACCGGTTCACCAGAGTCCTGCGCAGCCGCCCGTTTCCCGGCATCGTGAAAAATCGCGCCGCTTCCGCCCGCCGCTCTTCGAGCGTCCCCTCTCCCTTCGCTTCCCCAAGCTCCGGATACAGGAACTTCGGCTTCGCCATCTCCCCCATCTTCACGTCACACCGCACCAGTTCCAGTGGCTCGGGCGAAAAGAAGCTCGCCAGCCCGTAGGCATCCTTCAGCTTCCAACTGCTGATGAAACTGTCATGGCAGGAGTTGCACTTCAGGTTGATCCCCAGAAAAGCCTGCGCGCTGTTCTGCGCCGCCTGTAAGGGAGGCCGCTCCGCCGCCGGCAACTCGCCCCGCCACGTCACCCCCAATATGAACCCCTCCGGATCGCCCTTCTTCGACGGGTTCAGCAGCGCCTCCACGAACTTGTCGTACGGCATGTTGTCTTCGAGCGCCTTGCCAAGCCACGGCGTGATCGACTTCCGCTCCCCGTAGTACACCACCCCATCGTCGTTGCGCAATACATCGTCCCAGAAGCTCATCCAATGCGCCGCGTAATTCTCCTTGTTCTTCAACAGGTGATCAATCAGCTTTTCCCGCTTGTGCGAATCCCGGTCGCGCTCGAATGCCGCCAGTTGCTGCGGCGTCGGCAGAAGCCCCCACAAATCAAGATAGGCCCGCCGGAGAAACACATTGTCGCCCACCGGCTCACCCTCCGTGCGCAGAAATGCGTCCACGGGATTTCCCCCGGCCGGAAGCGGAGGCTTCCGCGGCTCGAGCGGAGCCGTCCAGCGCACTCGAGCCACTCCCGCCGGACCCTTCGCGCCTTCCTCAATCCACTGCCGCAATATCTCGATCTCGACGGCGGGAAGCGGATCACGTCCCATCGGCATCCGCGGTTCCTTCTCACCCGTCACATGCTGCATCAGCAGGCTCGCCTTGCTGTTGCCGGCTACCACCGCCGGTCCGCTCGCCCCGCCGCGCAGCAACTCCGCCCGCGTATTCACCACCAGCCCCGCCTGCGCCTTGTCTCCGCTGTGGCACCCCGCGCAGCGCGCCGTCAATATCGGGTGCACCTGGGTGGCGAAATCCACCGCCGCTGCCGGAGCGGCAAATACCGGCAGCAGGAGCATGCTATAAACTCTTGTTGGAATCATGCAACAGCTTTCCAGCCATTTTATTGCGAAGGCGGCACGGAGTGCGAGTTTTGCGATTTGATCCGGCGCCACAGGAGAACCAGACTATGCCACAACCATCAAACGGAAGACGCGGATTTTTGCAGCGGGCCGCCTCGGCCCTTGGCTTCGCCGCAGCGCCGGCAGCCGCCCAGGCTCAACAGCGCGCCGGAGGAGATTTTCACTACCTCCCCCTCTATGCCCGCGCCCAGAATTACAAGTCCCTCAAGCAATCGAGCCATGACCGCACCGGAGGCAACCGCGATTTCTTTCACGTGCCCGCCGGAGCTACCCAGGAATTGTTCCAGGCCAGCGGACCCGGCGTCATTACCCACATCTGGTTCACCATCGCCGCACGCGGCCGCAATCATCTGAAAGAGTGCATCCTCCGCATCTGGTGGGACGGCAATAACAAGCCCAGCGTCGAAACCCCTGTAGGCGACTTCTTCGGCCTCAACCTCGGCGAGTACTTCCTCTATCAATCCGAGTACCTCGCCTGTTCCCCAGGAAAGTCCCTCAACTGCTATTTCTCCATGCCCTTCCGCAAGTCCGCGCGCATCGCCGTGACAAATGAGGGCAAAGAAGACGTCAATGCCTTTTATTCGAACATTGACTACCTCACGTGTTCCTCCCTTCCCCCCGACGCCCTCTACTTCCACGCCCAATACCGCCAGGCTTCCCCGAACAAACCCGAGGTCTATCCCGGCCCGCAAAAGCTCAACCCCGCCGGAAAAATGAACTACGTCTACGCCGAAACGCGCGGCCGCGGCCATCTGATGGGCGTCACCCTTGGCGTGCTCATCAACGCCGACGGCTGGATGGGCGAAGGCGACGACATGATCTTCGTCGATGACGATTCAAAACCCATCATCATCGGCACCGGCTCCGAAGACTACTTCCTCGGCAGTTGGAACTTCGGCGGACGCGATGGAGCCGTCCCCTTCGGACACATGATGTACGGAGCCCCCAGCATCATCATGCCCGAACGCACCGGAGGCCGCTATTGCTGCTACCGCTGGCATGGCGACAACCCCGTCACCTTCACCCGCTATCTCAAGCACACCATGGAGCACGGCCACGCCAACGACCGCGGCGACAATTTCTTCTCCGTCTGCTACTGGTATCAAACCGAACCCTACACCGATTTCCCTTCGCTGCCCCCGGCTGCCGAAAGGGTTCCACACGTGAAGCTTTAATTACAGGAAAGGCAGCCATACATGAGATGGACCCGCCGCCAACTCCTCGGAGCCGCACCGTTCGCAGCTCTTCCCCTGCCCGCCTGGCAGAGCGAGTACAACGGGAGAGACCTGCCTCCAGGCGAGCAACTCGAGTTGGCGGCGGGCCCGATGACCATGATCTTCGAGCCCTCCCTCGCCTTCCTCCGCTCCCTCCGCTTCGCAGACGCCGAAGTCATTCGCGGCGTCTACGCCGCCGTCCGCGACCGCAATTGGGGCACCGTAACCCCCCAGGTCCGCAACCTGCAACTCGAAAAATCCGCCGGCGGATTCCGCCTCAGCTTCGACGTCGAATGTAAGCAGCCTCCCATGGACTTCGTCTGGCGCGGCCTCATTACCGGCGATGCCTCCAGCCGCGTCCGGTTCCGCATGGAAGGCGAAGCGCGCTCCACCTTCCTCCGCAACCGCATCGGCTTCTGCGTCCTCCACCCCATCAGGGAATGCGCCGGCCGCTTTTGCACCGTCATCCACGGAAACGGAGCCAAGGAAATCGGTAAGTTTCCCCAGTTCGTCTCCCCGGACCAGCCATTCCTCGATATGGTTTCCATCTCCCACGAACCCGCCCCCGGCATCACCGCGGAAGTCGCCTTCGAGGGCGAAACGTTCGAAATGGAAGATCAGCGCAACTGGACCGACGCTTCCTACAAAACCTACTGCACCCCCCTCGCCAAGCCATTCCCCGTCGAGGTCAAGCAAGGGACCCGCATTGCCCAGAGCGTCACCATCTCCCTGCGCGGAAACCTCCCCGCCCCTCCGAAGCGCTTCTTCATTCGCCGCAACGAACTCACCCTCGAAGTGGACACTGCCCGGGCGAAACCGCTCCCCAGGATCGGTCTGGGCCTGGGCGTCCATCCCCTCGACGCAAAGTCCCTCCACCGTCTGAACGCCCTCCAACCCGCGCACCTGCGCGTCGATTGGAAGCCCGGCGAGGGAATTCCTCAACTCCAAATCCCCCTGGAAATCGCCGTCCACCTCTCCGCAAATGCCGAACAGGATCTCAAGTCGGTGGCTTCGGCCGCCGGCAAGTCGAAGGTCGCGCGCTGGATCATCTACCACCAGGCGGAGAAATCCACCTCCGCCAAATGGGTGAACCTCGCCCGACAACACCTCCGCGGCGCACCCGTGGGCGGCGGCACGAACGCCTTCTTCGCCGAACTCAATCGCGGCCGCCCCCAAATGTCCCATCTCGATTTCCTCTGCTATTCCATCAACCCGCAAGTCCACGCCTTCGACGACTCGAGCCTCGTCGAAAACCTCGCCGGACAAGCCGAAACCGTCGAATCCGCCCGGCAGTTCTCCTCGGGCAAGCCAATCGCCGTCACCCCGGTCACCTTCAAGCCGCGCTTCAATCCGAACGCCACCGGCGCTGCCGCCGCGCCAAACCCCGATGAATTGCCCTCCCAGGTCGACCCCCGCCAGTTATCCCTCTTCGGCGCGGCCTGGACCCTCGGCAGCGTCAAGTACCTCGCCGAAAGCGGCGCCCAGAGCGTCACCTTCTTCGAAGCCGTAGGTCCCCTCGGCGTCATGGAAAGCCCCTCGGGCTCCCGCTGGCCCAATCTCTTCCCTTCAACACCCGGTCAGGTCTACCCGCTCTATCACGTCCTCTCCGATGTCAACGAGTTTGCCGGCGGCGAGATCCTCCCGGTTCGTGCCGGCCGCCCGCTCCTCGCCGAAGGCCTCGCTCTGCGCAAAGGAAACCGTGTTCGGCTGATGACGGCAAACTTCACCCCGGAGGCTCAAGTGGTCCGCTTCCCCTGGCCGGGCGCGGCGAAGCGGATCGTCCTGCGTCGTCTGGACCATTACAGCGTCAAGCGCGCAACGGAAGCGCCGGAAGCCTTCCGTGCGCAACCCGCCGAGGCGTTGGCGCCCGCGGGCGGCGTCGTGGAACTCGCGCTCGCCCCCTATTCCACCGTCACCCTCGATTCCGCATGAACGCACACCTCCCGCCTCTGGCCGCCGCCGGCATCCGAATTGTCCGCAAGGACACCGGAGAGCCCGTTCTTCTCCGCGGAGTCAACCGCTCCGGCCTCGAATACGGCGTCCGCGCCACCCGTCAGGAAATCCGTCAGATCGTCGAGGAATGGAAAGCCAACATCATCCGCGTCCCCTTCACCCAGCAATGGGCCCTCGACTCGGAAGACTATCGCCTCGCCCTCGACGACATTGTGCGCTGGGCGGCGGACTTCGGAGCCTACACCCTGCTCGACCTCCAATGGCTCCGCCCCGATGACGACTACGGCGTCAACCCCAACGGCTCCATACAACGAATCGCCCCGCTCCCCGATTTCAATTCCCCCCGCCTGTGGCTCTCCCTCGCCGGGCGCTATCGCGACGAGCCCGCCGTACTGTTCGACATCTACAACGAACCCCACGACGTCACTGCCGCGGATTGGCGGCATTGGGCCCGCCTCCTCGTGGACGCCATCCGCGAAGTGCATCCCGCTTCCCTCATCTTCGTCTCCGGCATCGATTGGGGTTACGATCTCCGCGGCATCCCCTTCCCCGGCGAAAACCTCGTGTGGTCCACTCATGTCTATCCTTCAAAGCAACTCGGATGGCATGCAGCTTTCGGCCGCGTTGCCGCTGA
Organism: Bryobacterales bacterium; assembly: GCA_020847975.1. Classification (GTDB taxonomy): domain Bacteria; phylum Acidobacteriota; class Terriglobia; order Bryobacterales; family Bryobacteraceae; genus CADEFT01. Next base: position 9,417 of record JADLBD010000226.1, read on the forward strand.
AGCCCCCGTCTTCGCCGGCGAATGGGGCGGAACAGACCGCGATCTCGAATGGGGCCGCTCCCTCGCCGCCTACCTCCGCTCCCTCGAGATCGGCTGGACTGCCTGGAGTTGGAACGATTGGCCCCACTTGCAGCGCGAAGGCAGCCCTACTCTCTTCGGCGAACTGGTGAGGGACGAGTTGCACGCCACGCTACACTGGAAAGATCAGGGTTTGAGTTGAAACTCACATTCACAAATCGAGCGAAGCACGTGGCCTTTTGGACCGCGCTCTCCGTTTGCATTGCAGCGGCGCGCCCCGCCGGCCCTGATCTGGATCCGCTTCGTTCGCCGCTGACCCGCGCTGCCGAGCAAGCCGTACGCACGCTCGCCGCTGTGCCCGCCTTCGTCTGCGCCCGCGAGTTGTCGAAGTTCGATGCCGGATCCGCCTCGCAAAGCAAGCTCTCCCGAGTGCACCGCGCCGCTCCGGCCACGCTGCCAGGCCTCGGGAACCCGGCCCTGCTCGTGCCCGATTTCAAGGCGCGCGAACAGGCCGGCTGCACGTTCACGGAATTCGGACGCTCCCCTCCTCCCTCCAGGGTCTGACCACTCCACTCCTGCCGGCGGTTTCGAGCGCGCGGCCCCGCCGCCATGCGCCGCTCGTGTGTGTCCACAGGACAACCCGATTGGAAAGAGGAACCCAATGAATGTAGAAACCCGTAAGGGCGTCCAAGAGGAGCAGTCCGCTCCTGAGTCCACGCCGAAGCCAATGACGGCTGCACAGAACGCCGTGCTGACGGTAATCGTCCTTGCCGCCGCAGCCGTTGTGATGGCGCTGCTCTTTGTTGTGGACAAAGTCCTGAACTGAGCAACTCCACTCCGATGGGGCCGCCGCCCGGCGGTCCCATCAAATCTCGCCCCCTCCGTACAAAGCCCTCCGCAGGTCCCCCACAATCCGCATCACCGCCGCGTCGTCGTGCTGATACCGGATCAAGGCTTGCCTCACCATCTCCAGCCCTCCCTCGAATTCCGGCTGCACCACGGCGGCCACTCCCAACTTTCCCAGCGCCTCCACGTGATGCTCCCTGGCCGCGCGCGCAATCAGCACAAGTGACGGGTTGAGATCGTGTGCGTGATGAATCGCCAGTTGCACGCTGCTCTGATCGGGAATGGTCAGCACCAGCATCCGCGCGTGCTCCACCCTCGCCGCGTGGAGTATCTCTTCCCGTGTAATGTCCCCCCAGATCCCGGCAAAGCCGCTCGCCGTCAGGTCGCTCATCAGCGCGTAGTTCATCTCCACCACCACCGCCGGGATTGCCGCCGCGCCCAGGGCTTGCGCCACCGCGCGCCCCGTACGCCCATACCCCGCAATCACCACATGATCGGTCAGCGCCGCCTTCGGCAGGTCCATCTGCCTGCGCGGAGTCCGCGGTTTCCTCCACTTGCGCCACGCCCGTCCCAGAGGCAGCGCCAGGCTCGCAACCAGCGGCGACAGAGCCATCGTGAGAACCGTGCACGTCAGCGCCAGGTCGTAGGTGGGCTTGGACAGAATTCCCCCCGAAAATCCGCTCCGCGCCAGCACGAACGAAAACTCCCCGATCTGCGACAACCCCAACCCGATAATCCAGGGAGCCATGTACGTGTATCCGAACGCGACCGACACTGCTCCGAAGATCAAAGACTTGCCGAGGAAGATGAGAATCACCGCCAGAACGATCTGGCCCGCATGCGCCATGGCATAGCTCGGATCAAACAGCATTCCCACCGTGACAAAAAACAGCAGCCCGAACACATCGCGCAGCGGAATCACATCGCTCAGCGCCTGGTGGCTGAACTCCGATTCGCTGAGGATGATGCCTGCGACGAACGCCCCCAGCGCAAAGGAAATGCCGAATGCATGGATGGCATAACCAACTCCCACCCCCGTTGCCACCACTGACACCAGAAATAACTCCCGCGAACCCCAGCGCAGCACAAAGCGCAGCAACCTCGGCAATAATCGCGTGCCCGCCACGTAAACGGCCGCCAACACCGCCGCCGCAATCGCCATCGACCGGCCCAGGTTGCCAAACAGGTTGTCCAGTTTCCCCAACTGCGGCAGCACAATCAGCATCGGGATCACCGCCAGATCCTGCACCACCAGCAGCCCGATCATCACCCGGCTCGCCAGCGTCGAAAGAACACCTCCCGAGGAGAGCGTTTTCAGCACCACCATGGTGCTCGATACCGAAATCATCGCTCCGAACCACACCGCCTCCGTTACAGGCATGCCCAGTCCCTGCCTCGCCGCTATCGCTCCCGCGGCACACGTCAGCACAATCTGAATCGGGCCGCCGATCAGCGCAACGCCCCGAACCGGCCGCAGGTCGCGAAACGACACCTCCAGCCCTAGAGAGAACAGCAGCAGCGCTACGCCGATTTCCGCCAGCAGTTCCACGTCATGAACCTGGACCACCCTCGGCCCCCCGGTGTATGGCCCTACGAACACCCCCGCCGCCACATACCCCACCAGAAGCGGAAGCCGCAGAATTCGCGCGGCAATCCCTCCTACCAGGCCTGCCAGGATAATGAGGACAAAGTCCGAGGCGATTCCCAATCCGGGTCACTCCTTCGCCATGCCGCGGTAACACCGCGCCGGAGCACTCATGCGCTCAGGAACTTCTTTACGTTACGCATCGCCTGCCGGGTCCGATGGTGATTCTCGATTAACGCAAAACGAACGTGCCCCTCACCCAGCGGCCCAAACCCGATCCCCGGCGATACCGCCGTCAGCGCCTTCTCGAGCAGCAGTTTCGAGAACTCGAGCGACCCTATCTCCCGGAATCGCTCCGGTATCGGAGCCCACACGAACATGCTTCCCTTCGGAGCCTCCACCGGCCACCCCGCCCGCCGCAGCCCTTCCATCAGCACGTCCCGCCGCTTCTGATACATGTGGCAGATCTTCACCGTCTCTTCCTCGCAATCCCGCAGCGCGATGATGGCGGCGATTTGCAGAGGCTGGAAAATGCCATAGTCCAGATAGCTCTTGATGCGCGCCAGCGCCTTGATCATCCTCGGATTCCCCAGGCAGAATCCAACCCGCCATCCCGCCATGTTGTAGCTCTTCGACATGGAAAAGATTTCCACCGCGTGCTCCTTGGCGCCCTCCACCTGAAGGATGCTGGGCGCCCGATACCCGTCAAAGCAGATATCGGCGTAGGCGAAATCGTGAACCACCATCGAGCCGTGGTACGCGGCCAGCCGGATGATCTCCCTGTGGAAGTCCAGGTCCACCGTATGTGTCGTCGGATTATGCGGAAAGCTGATCAGAATCATGCGCGGCTTGCGCGCCGCTGTGCGGTAGAGATCCTCCAGCCGGCTCAGGAACTCCGCCGGGTTCGGCATCGGAAGCATGCAGGCGTGCCCCTCCGCCATGATCACCCCGTATTGATGGATAGGATACGCCGGGTTGGGCGATACCACCGCGTCTCCCGGCCCGATCACCGCGAATAGCAAATGCGCCAGCGCATCCTTCGCCCCAATCGTCGTGATCGCCTCCGTCTCCGGATCCAGTTTCACCCCGTAGTTCCGCTCATACCGTTTACAGATTTCGTTACGCAGGTTCGGCAATCCTCGCGACATCGAATAACGGTGGTTTTTCGGATTCCGCGCTGCTTCCACCATCTTCTGAACAATCAGGCGTGGCGTGGCGCCGTCCGGATTCCCCATCCCGAAGTCCACAACATCGTTCTGGCCGGCCCGCAGCTTGGCCTTCATCTCGTTCACTACGGCGAAGACGTAAGGAGGCAGCTTCTGAATTCGATAAAACTCTTCCGTGTCCAAGGGCATAAACATTCATTGTATTTCGCCGGCGGCCCCCGCGCGATGCTCACTCCGCGGAAGTGCGGAATGTCATGGACGATGTAAACAAGTTGTTGACCAGGCCCCCGTCAAAAAAGCCGGTGAGCACTCGGAGGAAGATGCTCACCGGCCCCCGGTACCCCGTGTCCGCAGACGCGGGACACCTAACCCTTGGCTCTGCACGGAACAAGCCCGTGCGCGAACTCATAGGTTGCGGTTATTGAACACATCATATAACAATTCGCAACCCATGCAGCCGCCAAATTTACAAAATCCCTACAACACGATTAAGACTGAGTAATAGGCCATCACCAGTACTATCACCGAAGCCGCCCCCAGCAGACTCGCTGTAATCCATCTGCCGGGCCTCGCCGCCTCGGGCAATCGCCGGAACCTCAGATACAAGGTCCCGATTACTATCACTGGTAACATAGACGCTTGAGCCATACCACCAAGTTTCACCATCGTTACCGGTGACTGCCACCAGTAATATAAACCTACGGGAATCATCACCAGCGCCCACACAAATCCATTCCGCCAACGAACACGCTGGTCGTAATCGTCCCCTCGAAACATCCCCAGTAGCCGCGCCATGTCCGCGAACACCCGTGAGTTGGCCGCCGTCCCCGCGAAGATAGTGCCGTACAGCGTCGCAATCGCTCCCACATAGAACAACCACAACGACCATCCGCCCAGCGTTTCCGTGTACATGTGGGAGAGTACGGGAATCATGTCCTTGGCCGCCGGAGCCATTCCCTGTGAATGCAGCACTCCCGCCCCCAGCAGGTAAAACGCGATGGTCGCCACCGTGTAAATAATCATCGATGCGATGATATCCACGTTCATCACCCTCACCCATCCCCGCGCCCGGCTCCGCCATGCCGCCGTCTCCTCCCGCGGTCCCGTGAATCGCGCATACCCCTTCTCCACGCACCAGTAGGGGTACATGAATAACTCCGTCGCCCCCACCCCAGTGATCCCGAATACCGCCACCGCGCTGGCAAGTCCGTGCGGCGGCATCTGGAAGGCCAAACCCTCCGCCAGTTGCGACCAGCGGAAATACTCCGGCTTGGCCGCCATGAGCAGCGCGCAAAGGAACGTCAGCATCGTAAAAAGGGCTACCTTCAACGTGGCCAGCTTCTCCACCCGCTCGTAGCCCCCGCTCAGCAGCAGTCCAACCGTAATCAGGGCCAGCACCGGCACCCAGGCGTTTACCGGCACGGCGGGCATGATCTGATTCAGAACCTGTCCCACTCCTCCGAACATCGCCCCCACCTGGAACATCGTCATCAGCACCATGAACGCCCAGGCCCACACAATCCAGTTCACCCCGAAACGCGGCCCCGGAACCTCGTTGAATCCCGCCAGCCCCGTCTCCCCCGTCGCCACCGTGTAACGCCCGAGTTCCGATTGCACCGAAGGCTTGAGAAAGCAGCTCAGCAGGATCACCCAAAGCGCCACGTACCCCACTTCCGCCCCCAGCGTCGTCGTCGCGATCAGCTCCCCCGAACCGACTATGGACGCCGAAAGTATCATTCCTGGACCGATTCTTCTCAACATCCCCAGCACGCCCTGCGGAGGATTCTCGATATCCGCCGGGTCATAAGCGTACGGGTCTTTGGATTTGGCCTGCCCGGCTGGCGCGGCCGCGGGTCTTGCCGTCGAGGACATTCACGCTATCCTACCACCGCCCTCCGCCGGACAGACGGCAAGCCCGTTGTTGTACACTGTGGCTCATGAATCCCGGCCGCTTGTTTTTCGCCAGTTGTCTGGCGATTGTCACCACGTCGATGGCATTTTCCATTCGAGGAGACGTCCTCGATGCCCTCAGCGCGGACTTCTTCCTCAACAAGACCCAGACCGGTTTGATTCTCAGCCCCGCCTTCTGGGGCTTCACCGTCAGCATCCTCATCGGCGGCTCCCTCGTCGACTTCTTCGGCATGCGCCGCCTCCTGGCAATCTCCGGCTGGGGATACATCTTCGCCATCCTCGCCATCGTCTTCGCCCCGCGCCCCCATGCTGCCGTCGAACCGTTCTATTCCGACCCCGGATTCCTCCTCCTCTACGCCGGCATGCTCGCCCTCGGCCTCGCCCAAGGCCTCGTCGAGGGCGTCGTCAATCCGCTCTGCACCACCCTCTTCCCCCATGACAAGACACACAAATTGAACCTCCTCCACGCCTGGTGGCCCGGCGGGCTCATCATCGGTGGCCTCACCGCCTTCGGCCTCACCAAGTGGTTCGGCCTCGATGGTCAGGGTGTCAGCCGCGCCATAGCGACCCTCGGCTGGCAAATCAAACTCGGCGTGATCCTCATCCCCGCCACCGGCTACCTCTTCCTCATTCGCGGACAGCACTTCCCCCCCACCGAACGGGTCACCGCCGGCGTCTCCAATTCCCAGATGCTCCGCGAAACCACCCGCCCCATGTTCCTCCTCCTCTGGCTCTGCATGTGGATGACCGCCGCCACCGAACTCGGCCCTGACCAGTGGGTCGGCTCCCTCATCACCCGCTCCACCGGCATGCAAGGCATCCTCATCCTCGTCTACACCGCCGGCCTCATGTTCGTTCTCCGCTTCTTCGGCGGAGCCATGGCCCACCGCTTCTCCCCCTTTGGCGTCCTCACCATGTCCGGCGTCCTCTCCGCCGCCGGTCTCTTCGCCCTCGGAGCCGTCCACACCCCCACCCAAGCCTTCCTCGCCGCCACCCTGTTCGGCATCGGCAAAACCTACTTCTGGCCCAACATGCTCGGCGTCACCTCCGAACTCTTCCCCCGCGGCGGAGCCCTCCTCCTCGCCATCATGGGCGGCACCGGCAACCTCGCCGCCGCCTTCGTCCTCCCCATCATGGGCAACTGGTACGACACCGCCGGCCCCGCCGCCGCCTTCCGCTACGTCGGCATCCTCCCCTGCATCTTCACCCTCATCTTCGCCGTCCTGAGCTGGCACTTCCGCTCCCAGGGCGGCTATAAGGCCATCAAACTCGCCGAACCCGAGCCCGTCGCCGCCGACTAACCTTGCCGCCCAAACACGTGTTCTGACAGCGATGGCAAATGCCGTATCTGATCCCGCCACTCCAATGGATCGGAAGCTGACCAAACCGTCACCAAGACTTCCACCACCACGCCAATCGGCTCAAACTGCGACACAATGAACACTCCGGGGCTCGGCTTGCCTGCTTCGAGACGATCCCGAAAATGACGAGGCATTGTTCGCCGGTCATGAGTGATGAGAATGCGCCCCTCTCTTGCGGCGTCGTTCAGTCCGATAAGTCCACTCTCCGCCGCCGAAGCGAAGTCGATGGCGGTTTCTCGAACGCGAACCGCACGCACAATCCGATGTCGAAGATCGGCATCCGCTTGGAATCGAATCAAGACCGGGGCTCACCTTGGCGGACTTCAGACATTTGAGCCTTTGCGCGCTGCAGCCTGTCCCAGAGTTCAGGATTCTCCTCCGACAACGGGACGCCCCCAGGCTCAAGCTGTGCCTTCACCTCTTCCATGTACTTGTCAATTTCCGATTGGTGATCGAGATAGAATGCAATCGCCCCATAGACCTGGGCAAGCTTCAGCAATGGAAAGTCCTCCTGAATGGCTTCTGGTGAGAGTCCCTCTTGGAACGCCCACACCACCGACTCCAGCGAGACCCGCGTGCCCACTACGTAGTAGCCACCATTGCGCTGTTCAACGTACTCGCTCTGCATTTCCGTCCCCTACGATGATTATACGCGCCACCCCCACCCACACGCCTACCCCGCCCGCGGCACCACCCGCGCCAGACTCCACAACTTCGCCGCCACCCCCCCCCGGTTCTCAAACCGATCCCCCCGGCCAAGCTGACCGCCGGTCGCTGATACCTTCCTCGCCTACCTCTCCCACAGCGCCGTCCGCGCCAGAATCCACAGCTTCGAAACCGCCGGCATCGACACCCGTTCCCGCAACACCTCGTAGCCCCGCCTCTCCATCCGCTGCAGCAACCCCGAATAGATCTCGATGATAGCCCTCAGCATGGGCCGCCCTTCCCGCGCCACCATCCCGAGCAGCGGCATCGCCTCCCGGTACAGCGCCCGCGCCCGCTCCCCCTCGAACTCCAGCAGCCTCTTGAGCCCAGGCGATACCAGCGGCGCCCCCAACTCCGCTTCGCTCACCCCGAACCGCCGCAGATCCTCCGCGGGCAGGTAAATCCGCCCGTTTTCGTAATCCTCCTTCACATCCCGCAGTATGTTCGTAATCTGAAACGCCACCCCGCATTTCTCCGCCAGCGGCTTTGCCTCCTCTCCGCGAAAGCCGAGGATGTGGATCACCGTCAGCCCAACCACCGACGCCACACGATAGCAGTACTCATAAAGCTGCTCGTAAGTCTCCACGGGTTGGAAATCCACATCCGATTGCACCCCGTCGATCATGTCGTGAAAGTATTCCCTCGGAATGCCGTAACGCGCCGCCGTGTCTTGAAATGCCGGCCATACCGGATGGCCGTCAAACCTCCCCTCCAAGGCCGCTTCCATGCTCGCCCGCCACCCGTGGAATGCCTCCTTCGTCTTCGGCCCCGGCTCATCGCTCAAGTCGTCGCAAATCCGCATGAACGCGTACACCGCGCACATCGCCGCTCGCCGCCGCGCATCCAGAAGCAGAAACGAGTAATAGAAATTGCGCGCCCGGCTGCGCGCCGTCCGCGCACACCACGCGTAGGAATCTTCCAGCGAAATGCTCATGCCGCCCGGGCAACCACCCTGATCAGCGTCTTCAGGAGCAGCCCCGCGCGCTCGGTCTTCGATATCACCGGCCGGTGCGCCAGCACGTTGTAATCGAGTTGCTCGATCTTCTCCAGCACCTTCAAGCCGCCTTGGCTGAACAGTTCCACATCCACCGCCAGCCGCCGGTCCACCAGTTTCGGCAGCGGCAGCCCCTGCAAAAACAACTCCCGCGTCCTGGCCACAATCTCCATCATCACCTTCCGGAACTCCGGCGTATAGCGGCGGGCATAGAGTTCCGCTACCGTGTAGCCGTGCCGCTGCATCACCTCGAGCGGTATGTACACGCGGTCCTTCTCCAAATCCACCGTCACATCCTGCCAGAAGTTCGCCAGTTGCAGCGCCGTGCACGTCGCGTCCGATAGCTGCTGCCGCTCTTCGTCGCGATAGCCGCAGAGATACAACACCAGCCGCCCCACCGGATTGGCCGAATAGCGGCAGTATCCGAACAGATCCTCCCACCTCTGATAGCGGTTCACGTTCTGGTCTTGAACAAACGCGGTGATCAAATCGGAAAAAGGGCTAATGGGCAGGTCGTGCGCCTTCACCGTCGAAGCCAGAGCCACAAACACGGGATGCGCCGCTTTCCCCGCATACATATCCTCGAGCTCTTCGCGCCACCACTCGAGCAGGCGCAGGCTCTCCTCCGGGTCCTCCATCTCATCTCCCAGATCATCGGCCCACCGGCAGAACGAGTACACATTGAAAAAATCCTGGTGCAGCCGCTTGGGAAGCAGAAAGCTCACCACGTGGAAGTTTTCATAATGATGAGTCGCCAGCCACCGTGTGTATTGCGCCGCCTCCTCCGCGCTCCACTCCCATGTCGCGCACTCGGGATGATGGACGAATTCCTTCGGAGCGAGCAATCTCGATTGAGTTGTCTCTCCGGGCATGGCCGTCAGGGAATAATGGCGGTCTTCATGTGTCCGTTGTGGCTCATGAGATGCCGCATCACCTCGAGCAGATTGCTGAGAGGCTCCTCGCGATTCACAAAATCGCGCGCCGTTATGTCCCCCCTGCTCACCGCATCGAGCGCTTTCTTGATGTGGCCCGGCGTGTGGTGGAAACTGGCCTTGCAGGTGATTTCCGAATAATGCAGCAGGCTCGTATCGAGCGCCACCGCGCTATCGCTCGGGCACCCGCCGAAGAAATTCACCACGCCCCCGCGGCGTACCATTCGCGCGGCAAGCTGCCAGGTTTCCGGCGTCCCCACCGCTTCGATGGCCACATCCACTCCCCGGCCCGCCGTCAGCTCGCGAACCGCCGCCGCATGGTCGATCGGATCCGCCGTGCACAGCAAGTCCGTGGCGCCCATCCGCGTCGCGCGTTCGAGTTGCGCCACCCGTCTCCCGATCGCGATCACCCGAGCGCCGAACACCTTCGCCAACCGGACGAACATCAGCCCGATCGGCCCCAACCCGATGACCGCAATCGTTTCCACGCCCCGCAGGTCGCATTCCTCCAGTCCCCGCATCACGCACGCCAGCGGTTCAATCAGCGCCGCGTCCTGATACGTGACGTGGTCCGGAATCACGTACAGGTTGCGGTCCACGATTCGCTTCGGAATCCGGATGAACTCCGCATAAGCGCCGTTGTTGAACAGGAGATCCTCGCACAGGTTCTCCTTGTCGCGTATGCAATAGAAGCACTTGCCGCAGGGAGCGGAGTTCGCTGACACCACCCGCTGCCCCACGTGTACCTTCTTCACGTTCTCCCCGGCGGCAACCACATCTCCCGACAGTTCGTGCCCGAACAGCGCCGGCGGTATGATCATGCGGGCATGATATCCCCGGCGAAACACTTTGACGTCGGTGCCGCAGGTAAGCGCCGCGCGTACCCGGACCAGAACATCATCAGGGCCAATTCTGGGAACGGCGACCGGTTCAATCTGCAGGCTCTCTTTGCCGTACAGGACGGCCGCCATCATCTGTGTTTTCACTTTGTCGACCTCTGGGGCTGAACAATAATTTTCAACGATTTGCCATCCGGATGCAAAGCCCGGTCTATCCCGGCGGCGATCTCATCCAAGGGAAGCCGGTGCGATATCAACTCCTCCACCGGCAGTTCACCGCTAAAAACCAAACGCGCCGACTCCGCCTGCAAGTCGACGTCAGCACTGTACGCGCCGAACAACATCCGCTCACCAACGCAGATGTCAGCTCCTGAAACTTCAATTCTTTCCTTATGCGAAGTCTGTGCAAACAATAGGATACGGCTTCCCGGCCGTGTCGCGCGAACCGCCTGCTCGATGATCCCCGGCGCCGATGCGCAAACGAATGCCGCGTCTGCGCCTCGCCCCCCGGTAGCTGCCGCCGCCTCCCTCGAGAGGTCCACCTGCGATGGGTGATAGGACGCCCAAGCCCCAAATCGGAGCGAAAGGGCGCGGCGGGTATCGATCGAGTCCGTAGTCAATATTTTCGCACCCTTGCGGTGCGCCAGCATAGTGAATATCAGCCCGATCGGTCCTTGTCCCAACACCAGCACCGTTTCCCCCGCCTTCAGCGCGGCCATCTCCACCGCCTTCAGACACGTATTCACAGGCTCCACGAAACATGCGCGGTCAAACGACACCCCGTCCGGTATCTTCTCCACTCCCCGCTCGACGATCCAATCCATCGCCCGCACGTATTGGGAGAACCCGCCTCCTGCCGGCTCGAATCCCGCCGTCACCCCCACCTTCTTGTACACCGGGCACTGCGCATACAGCCGCCGTTCACAGTAAAAGCACGCCCCGCAGGGAATGTGGTGAAAGACGATCACCCGGTCCCCGGACGCAAACCGCGTCACGCCTTCCCCCACCGCGGCCACGACACCCGCCGTTTCATGCCCGTAAATGCGCGGCGGCGGCAGCAGATTCTGCTGCACCTTCTTCAGGTCCGTATGACAGATCCCGCAACTCTCCACCCGAATCAACAGTTCACCCCGTCCAATCCCCGGTGTGGGAATGGCCTGAACCGATACCACGCTGTTTCCCTCATAGACAGCGGCCCGCATCGATGCCGGCAAACCGGCTCTCACAAGGCCCTCCGGCCCGCCGGACTCCTCAAAAGCTCGCACAGGACCCGCCGGCCCTCCGGCATCCGAAGAAACTCCCGCATCCACCGGCCGGCGAGGCTCCGTTGTGCCAGCGAGTTTCCTAGAAGAAGCGGCAGTCAGCAAAAAACTCCCCCAGTTTCATGGAAGCAATCCTCGACTGTCGCCGCAGCCGCAGCAACCCGGGAATGCGTCGAAACGGCTTCGCCAGGGCGGCGCGGGCAATGGCCCCACGCTGGAACCGCCCCTCGGCCGTACGGTATAGATTGAAATCGAGCGGCATGGTCTCCCCCGCGGCGTCGCTTACTACCCGGATGCAGTAAAACGGAATCCCGTGACACGAAGCGCGTTCCGCGACTCCCGCGGCTTCCATCTCCACCGCTGCCGCTCCCGTTGCCCGCAGCGCTTCCTTTTCCTCCACGCTCACCGCCACCCGGTCCATGCTAACAATGGAGCCGCAAGCCCGCGCTGGATTCGTTTCCTGTGGCAAATAGGCAGGATAGCGCTTTCCGGACTCTCTCGCGTCGATCTCTGAGGCCGCAATCACCTGCCCCACCGAAAGATCCGGGTCCAGCCCGCCGCAAAACCCCGTGCTGATCACCGCGTCCACCTTCCATTTGCCGCACGCCGCCTCCACCGCCTGCGCCGCCAATCGCGGCCCCGCCCCGTTCGCCACCAGAGCCAGACGGTGCTCCCTCAGTTCTCCCTCGGCCGCATAATCGACAGGCAGAGCCAGCGGCCGCAGCGAGGAGACACGGCGCTCGATGCCCTCGAACTCCATCTTCTCGGCGGCGATCATCAGTAGCTTGCTCACGCGATGTACCCGTTGGCGCGAAACCATTGAATTGCCCGCTCGAGCGCCCGGTCAACAGGCCCCGGCGCGAATCCCAACTCCCTCCGCGCCTTCTCCCACGATACGAACATCTTCTTGCGCGCCATCCGCACGCCATCGAGCGGAGCGCGGGGTTCGCTCCCTGTCAGCATCGCCCATGCTGTGCTGCATATCCCCGTTGCATAGGCCACCGCGTAAGGCACTTGAATCCGCGGCGCCGGCACTCCCGCCAGCCGGCCGAGCCTCTCTAGAATTTCCTTCAGCGTCAGATTTTCGCACCCCAGGATGTACCGCTCCCCAGGCTTCCCCTTTTCCGCGGCCAGAAGATGCCCCTTCGCCGTGTCCCCCGCGTCCACCAGGTTCAACCCCGTATCGATATACGCGGGCATCTTTCCTCGCAGAAAGTCGACAATGATCTTTCCCGTCGGCGTGGGTTTGCGGTCGTGATCGCCGACCGGCGCCGTCGGATTCACAATCACCACCGGAAATCCCTCCCCCGCAAAGCTGAGGGCAGTCTGCTCCGCCAGAAACTTTGAGCGCTTATATGCCCCGGTCATGGATTCGAGGGCTACGGGCACAGCCTCATCTCCAATCCCCCCGGAAGGTATCCCAATACACCCCACGGTGCTAGTGTAGACCAGGCGCTCAACGCCTGCCTCCCTCGCGGCTCGCAGAATGTTTCTCGTCCCGTCGACGTTTGATTGGTAAAGCTCTTCCCCATGCCTCGCCCACAACCGGTAGTCAGCCGCGGCATGGTACACCACGGAGCATCCCTCCATGGCCCGCGCAACGGAATCCGCGTCCCGCAAATCGCCCGCCATGGTTTCCACTCCCTCGAGTTCCACCACACGCCTCGGGTCCCGCGCCAATACGCGCACCCTCTCGCCCCGCTCCAGAAGTTGATGTGCAATATGCCAGCCAAGGAATCCTGTTGCCCCCGTAACCAGAACCCGCTTCACTCTCCCCTGCCCTAGCGCAGCAGCCATGTCAGCATACGGAAAGGATCCCCAGGCTTGGAGTTGATTCCATACGCCGCCGATGGCTCGAACCCGCAGTGCATCATACAGTGCTCGCAGCGCGGATCGCTTCCCGGACCGTAGTTGTTCCACGGCGTGCGGGTCATGAACTCTTCAAACGTCTTGTAGTGGGCGTCGGTGATCAGATAACAGGGCCCCTTCCAGCCCTTCACGTTATAGGTCGGATTCCCCCATGCCGTGCACGGCAGCTCGCGCTTGCCCTGAAGAAACTCCAAGTACACCGGAGTCGATTGCAGCGGATATTTCTTGGCAAGTCTGTCGAAGTCCTGGAACTTCTCATGTACATCGTCGCGCGTCATGAAGATTTCGCGGTCGTTCACCGCCGAATATCCGTAGGCCGGCGAAATCGTATGTCCATCCACGCCCAGCGTCTTCAGGAATTCGAACAGTTCCTCGATCTCCTTCATGTCCGTTTCCTTGTACACCGTCGTGTTGGTTACCACTTTGAATCCCGCCGCCTTGGCAGCCTTGATCCCCGCAATGGCTTCCCGGAAAACACCGCTCCGCTCCACTGCCAGATCGTGGTTCTTTTCCATCCCGTCCAGGTGCACGTTGAAAAAGAACTTCTCAGCCGGCGTGAAATCCTTCAGCCGCTTCACCAGGAACATGCCGTTCGTGCACAGATAGCAGCTCAGTCCCCGCTCCAGAATCCCCGCCGCCAGCGGCCCGATCTCAGGATAGAGCAGCGGCTCCCCGCCGCAAATGGAAACCATCGGCGCGCCGCATTCATCCACCGCATTCAGGCACTGCTCGAGCGTCAGCCTCTGCGTGATCGAAGATTCATACTCCCGGATGCGCCCGCATCCCGTGCACGTCAGGTTGCAGGCATGCAGCGGCTCCAGCATCAGCACGATGGGAAACCGCTTGTTGATCATCGGATGCGGCTCTCTTGCCGCCCCCGTCGACGCGGTGTAGATGATCTTGAACGGGTTCGCCGAATCGTTCACCACCGCTTTGTCCACCTGCCATTCCGGCCGCGGCCGCAGCTTGTTCTTCACGATATATCGGGCCATCCCGGCTGTCATCGACAATGGAAATTTCATTCGTGTTGAGCCTCTCTCAAGCGCCTTTCCCGTTCAGGAATGCCGCCAGCGCCAGGGTTGGAAACGAGTTCCGGTACAGGTGATACATCAGATAAAAAACCCGCGGAAAGCCCGTGCCGGTGGACAACTCCTCGTCCCACGTGCCGTCAGCCTTCTGCGTCTCAATCAGATATTCGATCCCCTTCCGCACGCTTTGGCTGTTCACATCGCCGCTCGCGATCAAACCCATCACCGCCCACGCCGTTTGCGACGGAGTGCTCGCAGCCGGCGTGAACATGTCGTTGTCGTAGCTTGCGCAGCTTTCTCCCCAACCCCCATCCGCGTTCTGAATCGACCGCAGCCACTCCCCGGCGCGCAGGATGTGCGCTTCACGGTCGCTCTCTCCCGCCGCCCGCAGCCCCCGCAGCGCCAGGAACGTCCCGTAGATGTAATCCACTCCCCATCGCCCGTACCAGCTTCCGTCCGCCTCCTGAGTGCGGCGCAGGTATTCCACACCCCGGCGGATTGCCCCGTCCGACTGCGGAATCCCATGTTCCATCAATGCCTCGAGCACCCGCCCCGTAATGTCCGGACACGTCGGATCGAGCATCGCATTGTGGTCCGCGAACGGAACATCCGCCAGCACCTGCCAGTTGTTGTCCGCGTCGAACGCCGCCCACCCCCCGTCCTTCGATTGCATCGCCAGCAGCCACTTCACCGCGCGGTCAATCACTGTCTGCTGCCGCGGTATGCTCGCCGCCCGCGCGTGTTTCAGCGCCAGCAGCACCATCGCCGTGTCATCAATGTCCGGGTAGAACTCGTTGGCGAATTCGAAATACCACCCCGACGGCTCCACGTTCCCCCGCTTCACGCACCAGTCGCCCGGCAGCCGCACTTCCTTGTCCAGCAGCCAGTCTGCCGTGATCTTCAGGCAATCCACCGGAGCCATCTGCGTCTCGCCCACCGCGAACGCCGCAATCGCCGTATCCCACACCGGCGAAAAACACGGCTGGAAGAAGAATCCGCGCTCGTCGTCCACCATCAGGTTGTCGAACTGCCGTTGCGCCTCCACATGGTCCGGATGATCCCGCGCAACTCCCAATACGTCCAGCGCCATGATCAGGTACATCATCGGCGGGTATATCGCCGCCAGCCCGTGCGAATGATGCGTCCGCTCCAGAGACCAGGCGATTGCCTTTTCCACCGCCTTCCGCCGCAGCTTCTTCGACCCGTACTTCTCCCACAGCTTCAGCAGCTTATCGATCGCCAGAAATACGTTCTTCCCGCTCACCTGCCGCGGCGAACGCGCAAAGGCGAAACTCACCCCCGGCGCGTGGATCTCATCGAGGTGAAAGCCCTCGGGCACCGCGCTCATGGGATTCGCCGCATGCACGATCGACAGCGGTATCACGATCGCCCGCGTCCACGAACTCATCTCGTAGATCAGGTTCCCGAGCAGCATGATTTCCGGCGGAATCGACGGAACATGCTCACGCGGATACAAACCGAACAGCGACAGGTTGATCTTCACATAGCTGTTCACCCGCTGCAATCCGCCGAGCGCCAGAATCCGTTCTCTCAGCCGCTTCATCCGCGGATCTTCAACCGGCACGCCCGCCACCTTCAGCGAAAAATACGCCTTCACACTCGCGCTGATCTCCGACGGTCCCTGCGCGTGGATGTGGAAGCCCCCGTCCGGCAATTGCCGCCGCAGAATGCTCTCCACCGCCTTTTCAATCAACGGGCGGGTCGGAGGATTCCATTCCTTCCCCTTCGGGGGATACATCCACAGTTGCAGCAGAATGTAATCCGACTCCAGCGTCGAATCCGCAGTCAGATCCGCCCACCAGTATCCATCCGCGTGGCGCATCCGCAGCAATCCATCCACCGCCCGCTTTGCGGTTTGCGCACTCTGCACCAGTAGCTCGTCGGCAATTTGAAGGCTTGGGCTCATAGGGAAATGGTGGTCAGACGCTGAGCGTGGGGAACCAGTTCACCGGGAAGCGAGAAGCGCACGTCTTCCTCCTTGATTTCCACCTCTTCCACTGCCCCGAACCCGTGATGCCGTTTCAGCAATTCAATGAGATCCCGCACCAGGTTCTCGGGAGCCGATGCTCCTGCCGTAACCGCGATCACGTCCACATCCCTCAGCCACGCCGGGTCCACTTCGTCATAATCATCCACAAGGTAGGCCGGCACCCCGGAATTGCGGCACACCTCCACCAGCCGTCGCGAATTCGAACTGTTCTGCGAACCTACCACCAGCAAAGCATCGCAGTTCGGCGCAACCGCCTTCACCGCCATCTGACGGTTTTCCGTCGCATAACAAATATCCTGCGCCGGAGGCCCTTCAATTTGCGGATACTTGGCTTTCAATTTTTCAATAATCCCCCGCGTTTCATCCAGGCTGAGCGTCGTCTGCGTCAGATAGCAGATGCGCGCCGGGTCCTTGACCTCCAGCCTGTCCACGTCCTCTTCCGTTTGCACAAGTATGGTGGATTCCGGAGCCTCCCCTAAAGTTCCAATAACTTCGTCATGGTCCTTATGCCCGATGAGGATAATCGTGTACCCCTTCTTGGCGAAACGCTGCGCTTCAAAGTGTACTTTCGTCACCAGAGGACACGTCGCGTCGATCACCTTCAGGTTCCGTTCCACCGCCTCTTTACGAACCGCCGGAGAAATCCCGTGCGCGCTGAAGATCACCCTTCCCCCCTCCGGCGCCTCCGACAGTTCCTCCACAAAAATCGCCCCTGCGCGCCGCAGTTGATCAACCACGTGCCGGTTGTGCACAATCTCCTTCCGCACGTAAATCGGGGCGCCGTAGACTTCCAGAGCGATCTGCACTACGTCGATGGCTCGAACCACACCCGCGCAAAATCCCCGCGGTGTCAGGAGCAGGATCTTCTTGGCATCTCGTACAGGGCCCCCCGGCCCCCCAGCATTGGAAACAAAAGCACTCTCCTCACTGGCCGCGTTCAAGGAAGGCATATATCCGGCTATTATAGCAACCCGTTATACACCCTCGGCATACTGGCCGGAAGGGAATCTGCCGCACATGCGCACGGGGGGACTTGCGGACCGCGCGGTGCTCTCCGGGCAACCTCGTCGGATTACCCCTGTGAAACCCCTCCCTCACGCAAAAGTTGCGCCCCCTCCATGAAATCATCCCCGCCCCATGAATGCACGCAAGCGCAAACCGCATCGCGCCCCCAAAGTACGAGGAACACCACAATGTTTCCCTCGCCGGGCGGGTTCCGTTTTGCGCGTGTTTCTGAGAAGCTGAAGTCGTCATGCCTGCAATCACCCGCCGCGCTCTCCTCGCCTCCCCCGCCCTATCGCTCGCCGATTCTCGAAAAATCCGACTCGGCGGCCCCATCTTCCTCAAATCCGAGGACCCTGCCCTCCTCGCCCGCGAGCATCGCCGCCTGGGCTACAGCGCCGCCTACTGCCCTCCCGCCACCCCGCGTGACTCCGCCCATCTCCGCTCCATCCGCGAAGCTTTCGCCAGGGAGAATGTCATCATTGCCGAAGTCGGCGCTTGGCGCAACATGCTCGATCCCGACCCCGCCGAGCGAAAGGAAAACCTCGCCTACGTCACCGAACGCCTCGCCCTTGCCAATGAGGTCGGCGCCCGTTGCTGCGTCGACATCGCCGGCTCCTTCCACACCACTGTCTGGTACGGCCCTCATCCCAAAAACCTCTCCCCGGAATTCTTCGATGCCACCGTCGAAAACTGCCGCAAAGTCATCGACGCCGTCCGCCCCGCCAAAACCGTCTTCACCATCGAGATGATGGGCTGGAGTCTCCCCGACGGGCCCGATGCCTACCTCCGCCTCATCCGCGCCGTCGCCCGCAAGGCATTCGGCGTCCACATGGACGTCTGCAACGGCGTCAACAGCCCCGCCCGCTTCTACCAGAACGCCGGCTTCATCCGCGAGTGTTTCCAAAAACTTGGCCGCTGGATTGCCTCCTGCCACGCCAAGGACCTCGCCTGGATTCCCGAAATGAACGTCCATTTTGTCGAAGTCGTCCCCGGCCGCGGCCAGATCGATTACACCACCTACCTCCGCGAACTCTCCAAACTCCCCGTCGACGCCCCCCTCATGCTCGAACATCTCAAAACCGCCGCCGAATACGACGAAGGCCGGGAGTACATCCGCAAAATCGGAGCCGCGGCAGGCATCTCATTCGCCTGACCCCTCGTCCGGCCGGATGTACAATCTCGATATGACTCCCATCTCCCGCCGCCGTTTCCTCCAGGCGCCCGCCGCCCTCTCCCTCGCCTCCCGCCTTTCCGCCCTGCCCCTCGACAAGATCAAACTCGGCGTCACCACCGACGAAATCGACGAGGACCCCGCCGTCGCCTCCGATTTTCTCCGCGAGTTCCACCTCCACTACGCCGAAGTCCGCAACCTCTGGGGCAAGTACAACACCACCCAACCCCTCGAGAAAATCCGCGAAGCGAAAGCTGTCTTCGACGCCCGCCAGGTCCGCGTCTCCGTCCTCGGCACCGGCTTCTTCAAGGTCCCCCTGCCTCCTGGCACCCCCCAAGGCCGCGCCCTCCTCGACAACCAGTGGGCCCTGCTCGACAGCGCCATGGAGCGCGCCAAGATCTTCTCTACGGACAAAATCCGCGTCTTCGCCTTCACCTATGGCAAGGGAGAAACACCCGAAAAAGCACACTACGGCCGCATCTACGAACTCCTCCGCGAAGCAGCCACCCGCGCCAAAGCCCGCGGCTTCCGTCTCGCCCTTGAAAACGTCGGCGGCAGCTACGTCTCCACCGGAGCCGAAGCCGCCGAACTGCTCAAAGCCGTCCCCAACGACAACCTCGGCCTCACCTGGGACCCCAACAACGCCGGTCTCTCCGGCGAACACGCCTTCCCCGAGGGCTACCGCAAACTCGACCCCGCCCGCATCATTCACGTCCATCTCCGCGACTACCGCTTCGTCAACGGCAAGGGCGAATGGTGCGCCGTCGGCGATGGCGAAATGGACA
>JADLBD010000227.1 GCA_020847975.1 Bryobacterales bacterium
AAGCCCGTTCCTCCCAGAACGCACTCAAACACGGCCTCGCCTCCCGCGCCGTCGTTCTCTTCAACGAATCTCACGCGGAATACGACGCCCTCCTCCTCGAATACCGCACCCTCTTCAAGCCCATGGACCAGTACGAGGCCGACCGCGTCACCGACATCGTCAACGCCCGCTGGCGCATTCGCCGCATCCAGCGCTTCGAGACCGCCGTCATCGACCTCCAACTCGACGAAACCTCCCCCGTCCTCTACGAGAAGTTCGCCACCATCGACATCACCGCCGTCGAAGCTGCCTCCTTCCAGGACCTCGTCCAAAACTCCCGCGTGCTCGACGTCATCCACAACTACGAATCCCGCTACTACCGCATCGTGGAAAAAGCCGAACGCGACCTCCAGCGCTACCGCCAGACCCGCTCCCAACGGGTTTCCCGGCAGGTAAAGGAACCCGGCAGGCCGTCTCCCAGCCTCTCCTTCTGGCACCGCTTCCTCCCCACCCTCCTCCTCTCTATCTTGTTGACTTCATGTTTCTTCGCGCCCAAACACCCCGCCCCTCCCCCCTCCGCCTTCCGCCGCGCCGTCAACGTCTCAGGGTCGCCCGGCCGCACCATTGTGGCCCCTCCCGAAGCCCCCATTCCGTCGTTCAGCGCCGCCAGGGAAACGCGCAGCCCGCTGTTTCACCCTCCCTGCGTTCGTTGTGCCCCGAAAGGGAGTTCGTCCTTGGCGGTGGATCGCACTGATCGGCTTCGGAGCGTGACATAAGTCCTATTTTGCCGGGATACCTCCGGTCTATCGTTGGTATGAGAGGAATACTCGTGAGCGAGACCATTGACAACCGGGCGAATCGTGCCCGAACGCTGAAGTCTGTCGTCCGGGAACTCCTCCAGGGCGTGCCGCCCGAAGAGGTCAAAGCCAAGCTGAGGGATCTGGCCCAGCGCGCCGATTACTCCGAGATCCTGTCCATGGAGCGGGAATTGATCGACAGCGGGATGCCGGCGGCCGGGATACAGGCGATGTGCGATCTGCATTCGCAGGTCACGCGGGATGTGCTGGCGCAACGCGCGCCCGAACCGCTACCCCCGGGACATCCCATCGACACGTTCCGCCGCGAGAACGCCGCGCTTCGCGACCGCTTGCTGCAATTCCGGACGCACATGGATTCGGTTGCCGGCGACGGCGGCGAGGCCGCAATTCTCGCCTGGCGGCAGACGCTCCACGAACTCATGGATGTCGACAAGCACTACCGGCGCAAAGAGCGTCTGCTCTTCCGTTATCTCGAACGGCACGGCATCTCCGGACCCTCCAAAGCTCGCACAGGGCCCGCCGGCCCACCGCTGGAAGTAATGCACCGCAAGGACGACGAAATTCTCGAGCAGTTGAAGAACCTCACAGAGGCCCTTCCCCACGCGGGCGTCGAGGATGCGCGACTCCTCGCGGCCAACGCCGGCGAATCTGCGGCCGGCGCCATGGAGGAGATGATCTTCATGGAAGAGAACATTTTGTTCCCAGCCTGTCTCGATACCTTCACCGAGGACGAATGGGCGGAGATCTGGAAAGCATCGCTGCACGGCGGTTGGTGCCTGGTGGAACCGCGCGAAGGTTACCGGCCAACCGCGCAGGCGCCGGCCGGCCCTGTTCCACCCGCGGTAAACGAGGGAGTGCAGCTCCCAACGGGCCGGCTGAGCGTCGCGCAACTGGCCGCCTTGTTCGCCACGCTTCCCGTGGACATCACTTTCGTCGACGCTGACGATCGCGTGGCTTTCTTCTCCGAAGGGCCCGGCCGGATCTTTTCGCGGACCAACGCGATTCTCGGCCGCAAGGTTCACCATTGCCATCCACCGGGCAGCCTGGATGTGGTGGATCGCATCCTCGATGATTTCCGGTCGGGGCGGCAGAGCGTCGCCGAGTTCTGGATGCGCTTCATGGGCAGGATGGTCCACACACGCTTCCTCGCGGTGCGTGATGGAGCAGGCGCTTATCTCGGTGCTCTCGAAGTGACTCAGGATATCGGGCCCATCCAGCGCTTGAGCGGTGAGCGCCGATTGCTCGAGTACGAGAAAGACGCGTCGCGCGAGGAAGGAAAAAATTCAATCGATGCCGGGAATTGAGGGATTTGGTATTGACAGCATTTTTGGATATAGTATACTTCTTCATGAAGAGATCAACAAATGCTTTCCGCCACGGTCCAGCATGCACTTAGAGCGCTTTCCGTGCTGGCTGGACTCCCCGATGGAGCCTTCATCCTGGGCCGTGATTTGGCCAAGCGAGCGGGTATCCCGGCAAACTATCTCTCGAAGATTCTGTGGACGTTGGGCGGCGCCGGATTCATCGATGCCACTCGTGGCAGTGGCGGCGGGTATAGGCTGCAAAAGTCGCCGAAGGACATCCACCTGGCCGACATTGTTTGTTTGTTCGAACGCCACCGTATCGCACGCGGCTGTTTGCTCGATTCGCAGAAAAAGTGCTCAGACGCGGACGCCTGTGCGGCTCACCGCTCCTGGCAGGCGGTAGGCGACGCGATGATTAATTTCCTGGAGAACACAACACTGGCCGATATTGCGCCCCATCAGGAACCGAAAAACTGAGGCTGATTCTCATGACCCTTAAACTGCTACTTCATCGGATCGGGCCGGCATTTTATATCCCACTCATCTTCATTGCCGGCCCGATCGTCGCGCGCGCGCAGGAGGCTGTAGACTTCTTCCGCGGTAACTGCACCAGTTGTCACACCATCGGAGGCGGCCGGCTCACCGGGCCGGACCTCAAGGATGTCACCCAGCGAAAGGATCGCGCGTGGCTGGTTCAGTTCCTTCAGTCTCCGCAGGCCATGATCGACAAGGGCGATGCGTACGCCTTGAAACTCAAGGAGGAAGCGCGCGATGTCGTGATGCCGAACATCAACGGCATGTCCCCGGCGCTGGCCGAATTGCTGTTGACGATGATCGAGGCGGAATCGAAACTGCCGAAGTCGCAGTTTGCCGGCCTGCAAATCAGCGACCGCCCGTTCACCCAGCCGGACATCGAACTGGGTAAAGCGCTCTTCATGGGCGACAAGAGGCTCGCCAATGGCGGCCCGCCCTGCGTCACCTGCCACACCTTTAACGGGGCCGGAGGATTCGGCGGCGGGCACCTCGGCCCCGACCTCTCGAGAGCCTTTGAACGTTTGCAGGGCAGAAAGGCGATGGGCGCGTGGCTGTACGCTCCGGCCACGCCGACGATGAGTCTGACCTTTGCAAAAAAGGCGTTGAAGGCGGAAGAGATTCTGCCGCTCCTGGCGCTGTTTGAAAGCACCGCAAAATCCGGCGCCGAAGACGACCGCACCGGCCTGGCCGGGTTCTTCGCGGCCGGCTTCGTGGTGGCGGTATTGTGCCTGGCACTGTTCGCAGTCATCTGGAAAGCTCGGTTCCGCGCGGTTCGCGACCCTCTCGTGGAACTGAGCGCCCGTAAAGTATTGGGAGGCCGATCGTGAAAAGCAACGGCTCATTGATCTGGATCAAAGACGAGAGCAACCCTGCGCAGCGGGGGTGGGAAGAGTTTTACCGCAATCGCTGGCAGCACGACAAGATTATCCGCAGCACGCACGGAGTAAACTGCACGGGCGGGTGTTCCTGGAACATTTATGTCAAGGACGGGATCGTCACTTGGGAGATGCAGGCGACCGATTACCCGATGCTGGAATCGGGCTTGCCGCCCTACGAGCCTCGCGGCTGCCAGCGCGGCATTTCCTATTCATGGTATTTGTACAGCCCGTTGCGCGTGAAGTATCCCTATGTCCGCGGCGCGCTGCTCGATTTGTGGAGAAGCGCCCGGGATGCATACGAAGACCCGGTCGAGGCGTGGCGCAGCCTGGTGGAGGATCCCGAGAAGCGCCAGCGCTGGCAGAAAGCGCGCGGCAAGGGCGGATTCCGCCGGTTCGACTGGGATACCGCGCTCGAAATCATCGCGGCGTCGAACGTCTACACGGCAAAGAAATATGGCCCTGACCGCATCGCCGGCTTCTCGCCCATTCCCGCGATGTCGATGATCAGCTTCGCCTCCGGCTCCCGTTACCTGCAACTCATCGGCGGCGTGCTGCTGTCTTTCTACGATTGGTACAGCGACCTGCCGCCCGCTTCTCCGGAGGTCTGGGGCGAGCAGACCGATTCCCACGAGTCCGCCGACTGGTACAACGCCAAGCTTCTGGCGGTCATGGGATCGAACCTCAACATGACACGGACGCCCGATTGCCATTTCGCGGCCGAGTCCCGCCACAACGGGACCAAGATGTGGGTGTTCGCCCCCGACTTCAACCAGGTGGCCAAGTACGCCGATGAATGGATTCCAGTGAACGCCGGCCAGGACGCCGCCTGGTGGATGGCCGCGAATCATGTCTTGCTGAAGGAGTTCCATCACGATAAGCCCGAGCCGTATTTCATCGACTACACGAAGAAGTACACGGATGCGCCGTACCTGGTTGAACTGAAGCAGGACGGCGGCGTCTGGCGCGCGGGTCAGATGCTGCGCGCGAACCGGTTGGCAGGCTACACGGACATCGAAAACGGCGACTGGAAGTTTCTCATGTGGGATGAAACCGGCCAGCGTCCGAAAATGCCGATGGGATCGAGCGGGTTCCGCTGGGGCCAGGAAAAGGGCAAGTGGAACCTGTTGCTGCGCGACGGGATCGACGGAACCGGTATCCAGCCCGCGCTGACGTTCCTTGGCGGCGAATCCGAGCCGGTCGTCTTCGACGATTTCGGTGCGGCGCAGTCGCTCGAACGGAACGTGCCCGTGAAGCGGTTGACGCTGGCAAACGGCGAAACTGTGACCGTCACCACCGTCTACGACCTTCTAATGGCGCAGTTCGGCGTGCCGCGCGGCCTTGCCGGAGCCTACCCGGCGTCTTATGACGAGGAAGACAAGCCCTACACGCCCGCCTGGAGCGAGCGCTACACGGGCATGGGGCGCGAGACGCTCATCCGCTTCGCGCGTGAATGGGGCAACACGGCGCGGCACACCAAGGGCAAATGCACAGTGATCATCGGCGCCGGCATCAATCACTGGTATCACAACAACCTCATGTACCGCGCCCCGATTTACGCCCTGATGTTCTGCGGTTGCGTAGGCGTGAACGGCGGCGGCTTGGCGCACTACGTCGGGCAGGAGAAACTGGCGCCGGGCGAGTCGTGGGCATCCATCGCTTTCGGCCGTGACTGGTATCCGGCGGCACGGTTGCAGAACGCCCCGAGCTGGCACTATATCAACACTGACCAGTGGCGCTATGAGCGGCACTTCACGGACTACCACACGGTGCCGCAGCATCAGCGCCCGGATTCCGTCGCCAATGGCCATACCGCGGATTTGCAGGTGAAGGCCGTCCGGAACGGCTGGCTGCCGTTCTATCCGCAGTTCAACCGCAACCCGGTCGAGTTGGCGGACGAGGCGCGCGCCCAGGGCGCAAAGACCGACGAGGAGGTCATCTCCTGGACGGTGGATGCGTTGAAGCAGCAGCGGCTGCGTTTCTCGGTGGAAAACCCGGACGCCGAAGAAAACTGGCCTCGCATGTGGTTTATCTGGCGCGGCAATGCGCTGATGGCTTCCTCCAAGGGCCACGAGTACTTCCTCAAGCACTACCTCGGCACACACAACAACCTCATTGCTCAGGAACTGGCCGAGGGGTCCGTGAAAGAGATCGAGTGGCACAAGACCGCGCCGATGGGAAAGATGGACCTCATCGTCGATCTCAACTTCCGAATGGATACCTCGGCGCTCTATTCGGACATCGTGCTGCCCGCGGCGACCTGGTATGAGAAGGCTGACCTGAACTCCACCGACATGCACAGCTTCATCCATCCGCTGTCGGCCGCGGTGCCCCCTTGCTGGGAATCGAAGAGCGACTGGCAGATCTTCCGCGCCGTCGCGCGCAGGTTCTCCGAACTGGCGCCGAAACATTTTCCGGGTCTGGTGGAAGATCTGGTGGCAAGCCCGCTCGCCCACGACTCAGCGGCCGAAATAGCGCAGACGAAGATCGCCGAGTGGACCAAGGGCGAAGTCGAGGCGATCCCGGGCAAGACCATGCCGGGCCTGAAAATCGTCCGCCGCGACTACCGGAATATCTATAACCAGTACATCTCCTTCGGCCCGCTGGCCCGGGATAACGGACTGGGCGCGCACGGCACGCATTACCCGATCAAGGACTTCTACGAACGGGCTTTGAACGAAGTGCCCACGGTGGAATTCGACAACGGCAGGTATATCTCGCTGTACGAAGACGAACAGGCCGCCAATGCGGTTCTCCGTTTTGCCTCGGTGACCAACGGCGAGTTGTCCTACCGCTCCTACAAGAACATGGAGCAGCGGACCGGGCTGCCATTGGCCCATCTGGTGGAGAAAGCACGCGCGCTTCGGGCGGACTACAAGACGCTTCAGACGCGGCCGTTCCGCCTGTTGAACAGCCCCATGTGGTCAGGCCTCACCGAGGACGGGCGCGCGTACTCGCCTTTCACTTACAACGTCGAGTGCGACGTTCCCTGGCGCACGCTCACCGGCCGGCAGCACTTCTATCTGGATCACCAGGGCTATATTGACTTCGGCGAGCATCTGCCGTGTTACAAGCCGAAACCGCTGCCCCAGGATTACGCCGACTTGCGGTTCACCACCGAAAAGAACGGATCGCTGATGTTGAACTACCTGACGCCGCACGGCAAGTGGCACATCCACTCCACCTATGGCGACAACCAGCGTATGACCACCCTCTCGCGCGGAGTGGAGCCGTTCTGGATGAACGATCACGACGCCGCCTCGATCGGAATCGTGGATAACGACTGGGTCGAGGTGCACAACGATCACGGCGTGGTGGTGACGCGCGCCGCGGTCAGCGCGCGTATCCCGCGCGGCATCTGCATCCAATATCACTCGCCCGAGCGGACGTATTCGGTTCCGAAGTCGCCGCTGCGTGGATACCGCCGCGCCGGCGGGCACAACAGCCTGACGCGCGTGCGGCTGAAGCCGA
>JADLBD010000228.1 GCA_020847975.1 Bryobacterales bacterium
AACCCGACTATGCGGGAATCTCCATTGAGCTTCAAATCGCCTACCATGATGTCTCATCTCTCCGCCCCCTGAAAGGTCAGTAATTGCGGGCGGGCCAGGTGTCTCAGTCATGTTGGCACAGAGGGACCTACGGCTCTCTTTCTGGCATGGCGGGTGACTATATTGTCCCCGCACCGGGTCCGAACTTCTACTCCACTGTGAACCTGGTTGAAGAACACAACGTTACCAAAACAATTATTCGAACGCCACCGCAACACTAAGACCTTTTCCCGGCGCACGCCAGTGGCCTCTCGCTACTTGCGCAGGAAAGCACTCTCCGGCCCCACCTCCTGTGTGAACAGGCGGGCGCTGTGAGGAGGACGGCTCCGGGGGGAGAGGATCAGAAACGGCTCCAGTTCCTTGCTGAATTGCCGTGGGGAACCTGGACTGCTTACCACACCCCTCTCCCCCCTCCGGTCATATCGGCGTTCATCCCATTCATCTGCGGCCCCCATGTCTTATCACACGCTTTCTAACTTTCTTTTTCCAACCACCTCAACCACTTCACGCCGCCGCCCCCCGTCCGCCGCCATCCTCCGCGCTACCCTGAGACCGGGAAAGGGAGCCCCTGTCCTTTCCCCATAACTCAGGAGGTTTCTCCCATGCTCGGCTCTCTTTTCAACAAATCCCGCACCCGCGCGGAAATCAACCGCGAAAATGCGCAATCATCCACCGGCCCGAAAACCGCCGCCGGCAAAGCCGCTTCCAGCCGCAACGCCCTCAAGGAAGGCTTCACCGCCTCCTTCGCCATCGTCGCCCCGGAAGATCAGGAATTCTATGACCAGTTCCTCGCCGGCCACCGCGCCGAACTCAATCCCCAGGGAGCCCAACAGGAAGACCTCTTCCGCCGCATCACCCTAGCCGCCTGGAACATCCGCCGCATCGAAAAGCTGACCCTCGCGCTATATGAAGAAACCGGCGCCGACCCGCTTGCCTCCGAGGACTCCGCCATCACGGCCAAACTCGAGCGCTACACCCGCCATCAGACCCTCAACGAGCGCTCCTACTACCGCGGCGTCAAACAACTCGCGTGTCTTCAGAAGGCACGCGCCGTCGTCGAATCAGACGCGCTACCGCCTCAGGAAAGTGCTCCGCCGCCCCTGCCGGACCCGGAAGCGGAACAAACCACCAGCCCGACTTCCCAGCCCGCCAGCCAAAGCCCCGAAGTGGCTGATTTACCAGACAACAAAACAAAGCCAGCCGAAAAGTCCGAAATCCTCCCCCAAAACGGGCCAGCGAACCAAGCCGCGGATGATTCAGACGCATCCCAGCCGGATTCCGGCCCCAACCACCTGCTCCTCATCATCAAATGAAAACCCTAGCGAAGCTGCCGGATCCACTCGCTCAGCAGCCGGATCCCTGCCTCATCCACACGGTTCGTGCTCGTGGGCGGCATCTGGCCTTGTCCCCTCAGGTTCATCCGGTGAAGCAGAACCGAGCGGCGCGGATCGCCGGGGGCGATCAGACGCGCGTTGGCAATTTCATACGTCTCATGGATGGGTGTCTCATTCAGGATGCGGGCTTTGGAAAGCGGAGTCGTGTAGCCGAGTTCCATCAGCGAATTCCCACCCCCGTCCGCCACATGGCAAATCGAGCAGTTCACCTGGAGATAGGTCTTCACCCGCGTCTCGAGGGCAGCGGAACTCTCGAAGGGATCCGGATAGGCCGGGTAGGCCGAAGGCTCCTTCAACAGTGGTTTGGTAAACATCCCGATGTGCGAAAGAGTCCGCAGTTGGTTATCCTCCGCCGCGGCGTATCTTTGCGTCCGGTTCATCTGCGGCGTGGTGAGTCCCAGAGCGAAACCGGCGGCGCGCGAGTGGCAGAACATGCATTCGTTCCGGCTCGGGTAGTGCCATTGTTGCTTGCGCACCGTGCCGTCGCGCTGCTTGATCACGTAAGTCCGGTCCGTACCCTTGGCTTCCACCAGGGTCGCATCCGTCTGCTCATCGTTCCACAGATAGCTGTACCCCACCCAGCGGTCCAGTTGTTTGACCACGATGCGCGTCTCGATATGCTTGCGCGACGCCGGTTTGCCCTCCTCCATCTCGAGCGAAAACGACTTCACGGTCACAGCGCCGTCCTCGAACTCCCACGCTCCCTTGTCGCGAAACGTAACCTTGTCATCACCAGGCACCGCGAAGAACCGCTCCTTGTAAGCTCCATCGGACCAGAACGAAGCATTGATCGAGTAAGGAATCACGCCCGGCGCCGCTTGATGACGGGCCACCGATGTGAAAAGGCCGGTCTCGCTGAGCTTTCGCGGAAACGGCGGATGCGGCGTGGCACGGGGCTGACGCTCCAGTTCGAAAATAAATCCGCGGTCGTGATCCACCGCATAAAAGGATCCATCGCGGGTGACACCGAGGCTGGCCATTCTGACGTTGCTATCCACCAGTTCCTCGTGCCACGTCACCTTCTTCGCCTTGTAGTCGTAGCGAAGACCCCACATCTTGCCGTACTGGTAGTCGCCGTAAACATACACATCGCGCAGTTCCGGAAATTTCGCTCCCTGGTAGACATACCCGCCCGTGATGCTGCGAGCCTCGGTGTGGTGGTGCTCCACCACCGGCGGCACAATGGGCGTTGGTCCGCGCTTGCTGTTGGGATGGAACGGGTGGCTGCCCTCCATCACGCTCCAGCCATGATTGCTCCCGCGGTCCACCAGTTCGATCATTTCGTAGATGTCCTGGCCCACATCCCCCACCCAGGGCTGTCCCGTATGTGGATCGAAGCTGAACCGCCAGGGATTGCGGAACCCATAGGCCCAGATCTCCGGACGCGCGCCGGGAACGCCGACGAACGGGTTGTCCTTGGGAATGGAGTAGTGCCGGCCGGGGTCCGGATGCTCCACATCCAGCCGCATCATCACCGCGAGCAGGTCATTGAGCCCCTGCCCCGTGCCGTTCGGATCGGAGCCGCTGGTGCCGTCCCCCGTCGTGATGTACAGATAGCCGTCAGGCCCAATAATCGCTTCCCCGCCGTTGTGGCCGCCGCCCGGCCATTCGACAAGAATCACTTCCGAATCGGGCCTGAGCCGGGGAGGATTGCTCCCCCGCTCCAACTGGTAGCGCGAGATGCGGCTGTTCTGCGGTCCCTTGATCCGAGGGTCAATGTGGCTGAAGACGTAGACATACCCGTTTTCCTTGTACCGGGGATGAAAGGAAAACGCCGAAATGCCTCGAGGAATACTGAGAAAGAGATCCTTTTTTCCGTTTGGATCACCGGGCAGGAAGCTATAGATTCTGCCCGGAGAGTATTCCGCCACCAGCAGCCGCTCGGAGACCGGATCCTGCGCAATGTAGACCGGATGGTCAAAGGCGACCCAAGGGAAAGCGCGGGTGAGGCGGTACTTCGGCGGCGGGTCGGGGGAACCCACAATCCGCGACGTGAGCCATGGAGTCCGCTTTTCCATGCCGAACGGCCGCTGCTGCGAGAAGGCCGGACAGGCGCTGAACACCAGGGAGACCGCGATAACCGCGGCGGGATGGAAACTGGACGGGAAGATCATGGAATGATTGCTAGTATACTTCGGTGTATGCATCATGGCCCCGCGCCGTGCCCTGCGTTCCGCTAGACAGGAGACCCAATCGAGATGTTTCTCGCTGATTTGACTTGGCCTGCCGTCCAGGCCCTGGACCGCAACCTGCCCGTTGTCATTCCCATCGCCGCCGTCGAGCAGCACGGTCACCACCTGCCGGTCTATACCGACAGCCTGCTGCTCGGTGAGGTCGTGCGGCGCGCCGAACCCGCCGTCCGCCACCGCGCCCTTTTCGCGCCCCTCCAGTGGCTCGGAAATTCCCATCATCACATCGACTATCCCGGAACCATGTCCGCTTCGCCGCGGCTTTATTTGGACCTGCTGCATGACCTCGCCGAAAACCTGCTCCGCATCGGCTTCCAGCGCATCCTCTTTCTCAACGGGCACGGCGGAAATATCATCCCCTGTAAGCAGGTAGTCTTCGAACTCCGCCAGAACTACCGCACCCGCACCGATCTGCTGTTGCTGTTCGCCTCATACTGGGACCTGGCCAAACCATTCGAGGAGCGGGAGGGATTCGTGCAGCACGCAATGGGTCACGCCTGCGAGTGGGAAACATCAATGATTCAGAGACTGGCCCCGCACCTGGTGGCGGCTGACGTTTCGCAGCTTCAGACGGTGCCTTTCGGCGATGGCTTCGCTCCCGGCTATCGCGGATGGATTACGAAAGACCGCACGCCCACCGGCCACATCGGCTCTCCCGAACATGCAAACCCGGAAAAGGGTGAGTTCCTGTTCAATAGCTTTTCCTCCGGAGTGGTGAAGTTCCTCGCACAAATGGAGAACTGGGACGGCGGGTGCTGGTCTTGACAAGCACGGAGCCACAGGTAGCCGCAACCGGTTCCACCTGGAAATGGTGGGTGTGCGCGCTCCTCTTGCTGGCGAGCACCATCAACTACATGGATCGCATGACGCTCGCCAGCGTCTCCCGCCGCATGATCGACGAACTCCACCTGAGCAAGGCCGACTACGGCATGGTCGAGCAGTATTTCGGCTACGCCTTCGCCTGCGGCTCCATCCTGTTTGGCGTCATCGTCGACCGCGTGAGCACGCGCTGGCTATACCCGCTCATCCTGTTCCTGTGGTCGGTGATGGGAATCCTCACGGGCTTTGCCGGACACACCGGGCTGATTGGGACCACGCTCGCCGCCATCTGGGCTCCCGCGCAGGCGTTGACCGGCGTCGCCGCGGCATTGGGCAGTCTGCTGGTCTGCCGCACCCTGTTGGGGTTTTTCGAATCAGGCCACTGGCCGTGTGGGCTTCAGACCACCCAACGGCTACTCGATCCTAAGGACTGGACTCTCGGCAACAGTGTCCTCCAGAGCGGTGTTTCCATCGGCGCCATTGTCACTCCGTTCATCATCAACGCCATGCTGACGGACGCCGAAGGTAGCTGGCGCATGCCCTTCACCGTCATTGGCCTCGTCGGCATGCTCTGGGTGGGCGCCTGGATCATCACCATGCGCGGCAGGAGCCTCGATGCGCCCGCGCCTGCCGGCCCGGTTCCCGAAAAGCAGCCGTGGATCGTCTCCTTCCGCCGCCTGATGGCGGACTACCGTTTCTGGCTTCTAACCGTGGTCGTCTGCTGCCTCAACTGGACATGGTCGATGTACCGTGTCTGGCTGCCTTTGGCGCTTCAGGATAAAGCAGGCCTTGCCTTCACCGAGGAGCAGACCCTGGGACGCATCCTGCCGGTTTATTACATCTGCACCGACATCGGATGCCTGCTCGCCGGGGCGGCCAGCGTCTGGCTGCACAAGCGCGGGCTCTCCGTGCTCAAGGCCCGCCTGGTGGTGTTCACTGTTTGCAGCATCATGGTGATGCCCGCCATGGTGCTGCCAATGCTCGCGCGCGGCGAACTGGCCATTCCCGGCGTCCCGGCGGCCTATGCTTCCATGACCGTCCTGCTGCTTATGGCGGCCGGCAGTTTGGGAGTCTTCCCGTGCTACTACTCCTTCACGCAGGAACTGTCGAAGGAGCACATCGGCCTCGTCACCGGCCTTCTCGGGTTCGTAGCCTGGGTGATCCCTTCAAGCCTCCAGAAGCCGCTGGGAGCGTACATCGACAAGACCGGATCGTATGACGTCGCCTTTCACGTGGGCGCCTGGCCCTTGATCATCGCGGCGGCGCTGCTGTGGGCGTTCTGGGACCTGCGTTGGGCGCGGCGGGCGCGCAGTTAGCTCGCTCTCCAGGGAACATTCGTCAATGTTCCCTGAAATCATGAACGTGCGCCCACTGCGCGCAAGGCGCGATGCCGCACGGTTAGTGCTCAGACGCGCAAAGGGCACGTCCCGCGCCCCCAAACGACGAGGAACACCGCCATGATTCGCGGCGCGGGCGGGCTCCGTTTTGCGCGTTTTCCTCAGAAGCTGAATTTCAGTCCGAACTGCATCACCCGCATCGCGGCCCGAAGGCTCCGGATCTCGCCCACCCGCGGAGCATCGGGAGTAACGGATGCCAGCGAGACGAACCCAAGGTTGTTCGGCTGCCCGAAATAGGGAGTGTTGAACGCATTGAATCCCTCCGCCCGGAACTGTATTTTCATCCGTTCGGTGACTGTGAAATTTTTGAACAGGGAAAAGTCAATATTGCGCTGGCCGGGTGAATCCATGATGTTGCGCCCGGAGTTTCCGTAGTGGCAAAGATCGGGGCGGCTGGCGATGTTGCAATTGACCCGCTGGAACGCGCTGGGGTCGTACCAGCGGTCGCGAGTGGCGTTGTCGAGCCGGCCATCCTGGAGACGATCCGGACGAACAGGTGTGCCGTCGCCCCCCGTGTTGAGGTCGTTCGAGCCGACGGTGGGCGTCCACGGGAACCCCGAGCGAAGCGAGAGAATGCCGTTGGTTTGCCAGCCCTTGAGAACCGCTCCCGGAATCCCCGTCAGCTTCTTCCCGAAGGGAAGTTCGTAGACAAAGTGGATGACGGCGTTGTGTGTGAGATCGAAAGCCGTTCGCCCGCGAGATCCGGCCCGGTCAAGTGCCACCTGGCGCATCGCGCCCTCGTTGCCGCCGTCCTCCCCGTCGCCATTGGCTTTGCTGTAGGTGTAGGACACGCCGAAACTGAGGCCGCTCGAATACCGCTTTTCGAGTTTCGTCTGGAGCCCGTGATAGTGCTGGTTCGAGTAGGAGTCAAACGCGAAGATACGCCCTAACGTCTGAATCCCCTTCTCCGGCTGAGACGGATCAAAGAACTGTTGAATGGGACGCCGGCTCTGAAAATTAGTGTTCGTGGACGGCATCGCGCCGTTGAAGTTTTCATACGAGTTCGCCGAGTGCGTTGTCTTGCTGCCAACGTAGCCCACCGTCAGCAGCATCGATCCCGGCAACTCCCTCTGGATGTCGAAACTCCACTGCCAGACGTCGCGCTCCTGCCGGTCGGGCTCCAGACGCCACACACTCACCGGAGGAGTCGCCACCGAGCCGACGAAAGGATCGTTGAGCGTGAGAATGGGCAGTCCCGCGCGGAACATACGCGTCGGCGAACCTGGCACGGCGTCCGTGATCGAGTCATATTGCTGGAATCCCGAAAGCGGAGGCATCAGATTCGCCGTGCTGATCTGGACGAAGTGCTGCGGGCTGGTATACTGCCCGGCGCCCGTTCGGATCACCCATTTCGAGCTCGGGCGGTAGGCGATGCCGAGACGCGGCTGCCAGAAAGGCGCAACCTGCTTCCAGAACTTCTGCTTCGCCTCCGCCGATTCCACCGCTGGATAAACAGTCGGAATCTGTGCCCCGCTGGGCGTGGTGTAAGGACGCTCGAGGCTGATCGTGCGCACGTGGCCCAGCAAGTCATAGGGATTGCCCATGTAGTCGAAGCGGAATCCGGCGGTGATCGTCAGGTTGCTCTTCACTCGCCATTCGTCGGTAACGTAGGAGCCCACGCGCCGCGACCGCATGTTGACCGAAGGGTAGCCTTCCGCGGTTTGCGCGCGGTTCGGGTAGCCCAGCACGAAGGACGCAAAGTCCAGTCCGCTTTCGTTCGGAGAGAAGCTGAGCGCGCCGCGAGTCAGGTTGGCCGCCCGGCGATCCATGGCCGCATGAACGATCAGCACTCCGGTCTTGAACGAATGCTTGCCTCGGATGATGGAGAGGTTATCCGCAATCTGGTAGCTGTATGTATCGTCCGTGCGCCCGTTCAAATCGCCGATGGTGAAACCGATCCCCGGAATTCCGGTCTCCGCTGGCGTAAACTTGCGGTTCCCGTCACCGGCGACGCGGAACTTGCCGATGCCGAGCGTGTCCACATCGAAGTTGGAATTCGAACGGGGGTTGATGTAGTTATCTCCCCAGTTGTTGATGCCGAACCGTAGCTCATGAAGCACGTTCGGGCTGAAGGTGTGCAGCCACTGTGTAGCGACGTTGTAGGCGTCCGAAATACGGTCCTCGGGGAAATTCGGATTGATCTGGTTCGCCTGCCAGTTCGATTTGTCGAGAGCGAAACGGCCGAACACTCTGTCCTTGCTCGAGAAGTTATGATCCAGGCGGCCGAAGTATTGCCGCGCCCCGATAATGCTGGGCACCGCGCGGCTGGCCGTGAAATCGAGCGGATCGAGTTGCTGAAAGTCGGGCAGCGGCAGGTACTTGTTGATGACGTTCTGCGAGCCGGGGTGCAAGCGGGAGGATGGAATGATGTTGCCGGTGAACGGAGTCCCGTTCAGCGCGTCGTAGATGACAATGGGCGCCCGGACAGGTCTTCCGGTTGCCGGGTTGGTGGGCGGGTTCAGCAACCTCGAAAAATCCCCTCCGCGGAAGTCCTGGCTCGGCCACCAGGCAGTGATGACACTCTCCTGAGTCTGCCGTCGCTCTTCGTAGTTGAAAGACCAGAAGGTCCTGTTCTTGATGACAGGTCCGCTGATGAAGCCGCCGAACTGGTTCCGGCGCAGGCGGTCTTTCTTCAACCTGCCCGCGCTCGCCGGACGCTGGAAGTTCAGAAAGTAGTTTTCCGCATCGAAGGCATCGTTACGCAGAAACTCCCATGCCGTGCCGTGTAGCGAGTTCGTTCCGGTCTTCAGCGAGACCTCCACGCGCGCCCCGGAGCTTTGTCCGAACTCGGCGGAATAGGACCCTGTCTGGACCTTGAACTCTTCCACCGCGTCAATCGAGGGGGTAAAGCTCGAGATGTTGTAGAGAGGAGCAATCGATTCGACGCCATCGAGCGTGATGCTCTGGTGCACTTCGCGCTGTCCGTTGGCTATCACGGACATGCCGCCGCCGGGAATCGGAAAGCCCCCCTGGCCGTCGGCGCCGCCGCTGCGGCTGCCGTATTGGACTCCCGGAACCATGGCCGCCAGGTGGATCAGGTTGCGGCCGTTCAACGGCAGATCGGCAATCCGCTTGTTCTCGATCACTTGGCCGACAGCGGAATTCTCCGTCTCGAGCACCGCGCTCGAAGCAACCACCTCCACGCTCTCGGTGACGTTGCCGACCTCGAGAGTGAAGTCGACTCGAGCCTTCTGCTGCGTCTCCACTTTCAGATCGGTAACGGTCTGCGAACGGAAGCCCTGCATCTCCACGCGCACGGTGTAGAGTCCGATTTCGATGAGCGGAAAAGTGTATTCACCGCTATCGTTCGTGATCTTGGTAAGGCGCGTCCCCGTGGCCACGCGCGTAATGGTGATTTGAGCCCCGGAGACAACGGCGCCGGTTGTGTCCTTGACGAGC
This sequence comes from Bryobacterales bacterium, assembly GCA_020847975.1. Classification (GTDB taxonomy): domain Bacteria; phylum Acidobacteriota; class Terriglobia; order Bryobacterales; family Bryobacteraceae; genus CADEFT01. The sequence goes on from JADLBD010000228.1 coordinate 9,238, forward strand.
CCGAGAATTTCCGTGGCCGTCGTCTGCGCCTGAATCGTGGCGGCAGAGAAGAGAAGGAACGCGGCAGCGATTCCGCGAGCAAAGAAACGGGTGAGCACGGTAGAACCTCCTGACAAGGTCCCCCAAATGTATACGAATCGGATACGAACGTCAATCAATGTCCAACATGCTGGATACAATCGATTGCGTGTCCGAGCGATACAAGCGCCCGGAAACATCTGACCGCCTAGTATACTGTTTGTATCCAGAATGTTGGATCACCCCAGCCCCCTCCTCAAAACCCTCTCCCACCTCGTCGCCATCAATAGCATTAACTCCGCTTACCAGGGCGGCGTCACCGAGGAAGAGGTCGCGTGTTACGTCGAGCAATTCTTCGCGGCCCGCGGCATCGAAACCTTCCGCCAGGATGTCCTGCCGGGCAGGTTCAATGTCATCGCCCGTCTCCCCGGACTTCAGACCGAGAGACGCGTCATTCTTGAAGCCCACATGGATACCGTATCCGTCGCCGGCATGACCATCCCTCCGTTCGAGCCTGTCATCAAGGATGGGCTCCTGTACGGCCGCGGTTCGTGTGACACAAAAGCCGGACTCGCGGCGATGATGCATGCCCTCGCGCACCTTCACGAGCAGGGGGTCACGCCGCCGTGCGAAGTGTGGCTTGCCGCGGTAGTGGACGAGGAGTATTCATTCCGCGGCGTGGTGAAGCTTTGCGAAGGCCTCGAGGCCAAGGCCGCTATTGTTGCCGAGCCCACCGAACTCCGCGCCGTGGCCGCCTCGAAGGGTGTGCTGCGCTGGAAGGTTCGCGCCATCGGAAAGGCATCGCACAGCGCGAAACCTCATCTGGGCAACAATGCCATCGTGCAAATGACGCACGTGATTGCGGCCTTCGAGCGCGAGGCTTCCCGGCTTGCGGCGAAACCCCACCCTCTGCTCGGGCCCGCTACATGGAACGTTGGAATGATCCGCGGCGGCGAACAGATCAACTTCGTGCCGGATTCCTGTGAGATCGCCATCGACCGCCGCCTCATCCCCGGAGAAGATCCGCTCGAGGTATGGGAGGAAGCCGGCAGGATGCTCGAAGCCCTGCGCGGCAGCCATCCCGGACTGGTGACGGAAATGAGCGCCCCGATGATCGCGGATGGCGCGATGGAGACCGGCCCGGGGGAGAAAGTAGTACAAGTGGCGCGGCAGGTTCTGAAAACCCTCGGGCTTCCCGGCGAGCCCGAAGGCGTGCCCTATGGCAGCGACGCGTCCAAGTTGGCAAGACAAGGCGTTCCAAGCATCATCTTCGGCCCCGGCAGCATCGACCGCGCGCACGCGGCCGTCGAATACGTCGAGTGCAGCCAGGTGGAGTTGGCCTTCGAGTTCTACGTTCGCTTCCTACAGCAATTTCAATAACAGCCATGCAGTCTCTGATCGATAAACAGCAATTCGCCCTCCCCGAGGGGATCTCTTATCTCGACACGGCGGCCGAGGGAATTCCGCCGCTTGCCGTCGAAGCGGCGCTCGCCGCCTACTGGCGGGAAAAGAGCAAGGGGACTCCCGGAAGGAAGAAGCTTTACGAGGAATTGCGGGAGGCCGCGGGCACAGCCGCGCGCCTGCTCGGCACGGATGCGGAGAATATCGCATTCCTTTCCCACACCACGGAAGCCCTCAACCTTCTCGCGAATTCCATCACTTGGCGGCCCGGGGACGAAGTCCTCATCTGCGATCTCGAGTTTCCCTCGAATGTCGTGGTCTGGCTGCGGCTGCGAAGCCTCGGGGTCAAGGTGGTGGTGGTCCCATCCTCAGGCGGCCGCGTGGAATTGGAGGATTGGAAGGCGAGGTTGTCCGAACGCACCAGGGTGGTCTCCGTCAGCAAGGTGAGCTACAAGTCGGGCACCCGGATTCCCTATCTCGAGCAACTGGCCGGGGAGGCGCACGCCGTAGGAGCGCTCTTCTGCGTCGATGCCACGCAGGCGCTGGGGCGAGTGCCGGCGCCGCTCGCAGGCGTCGATTTCCTCGCCGCCAGCAGCTACAAATGGCTTCTGGGAAGCCACGGCGTCGGAGTGGTCTACGCCTCCCCCCGGCTGCGCGAACTGGTTACGCCTGCTTCCATGGGATGGTTCGCGCTGGAGGAACTGTTCCACCCGCAGCGCTTCGAGACGTACACGCCCAAGCGCGGCGCGGCTTCGCTGCAAACCGGCATGCCCAATTTCCCCGGCATCTTTGCTCTCAAGGCCGGCTTGGAATGCATTCTCCAGCCTGGCGTGGAGCGGATCGATCAGGAATTGCGTCCGCTGGTGACGGCGCTGCGCAATGGGCTGGTCGAGCAAGGATGGGAACTGCTGACGCCCGCCGAGGAACGCTTCGCTTCGGGCATCGTCTCGTTCCAACATCCGCAGCCGCAACAACTCGCCGCACGCCTCGCCGGGGAAGGTGTTATCGTGTGGGGCGGCGATGGCCGCATCCGCATCTCCGTTCATCTCTACAGCGAAGAGGAAGACGTGGCGCGATGCCTGTCAGCCATCCGGCGAATTACGGCGCGTTAGAACGGAAGCGTATGGTATCCATCAAGGCGTTACCCAAGCGGGAAGGGGAAGTGGAAAGAGTGTACCGGCTCTTGAAAGGCTGGATCCTCGAAGGCCGGCTGCGTCCCGGAGATTTCCTCTCCGAGGTCGAGCTGGCCCGGCAGTGCGAGACTTCCCGCACGCCGGTTCGCGAAGCCTGTAATCTGCTCTCGCAGGAGAAATGGATCCAGCGCATCCGTCACAAAGGCTACGTCCTGCCGCCGATTTCCATCCGCGACATCATCGAAGTCTACGAATACAGGAAGCTGCTCGAATGTTTCACCGCGGAGCGCGCCGCCGCCAGCGCCACCGCCGAGGAAGTGAAAACACTGCGCGACATCGTGGCCGCCGAGGACCGCATGGACCTGGACATGGGCGAGTTTCTGAAAGGCAATCAATTGTTCCACACCCGCCTCGGCGAGATTGCGCGCAACCAGCGTGTGCTCGAACAGCTTGTGCTCACCCTTCAGTACGTCCAGCGGCTGGATGTTCTCTCCACGCAGCGGGACACGCGTCCGGTGCCTCACCGGGACATTGTACGGGCCATCGAGACCAGAAACGTTCAGGAGGCGGGCCGCGCCATGGCGGAGCATATCAATGTCTCCCGCGATCAGATGCTGCGCCTGTTCGGATCGTAATTCGGTGAAGAAGGACAAAGGCAATGAGTGAGTCCGGTTATTGGGAGCGCACCGACACCTTCGAGCAGAAGATGAAGCTGCTCGAAGCCGCCTGGAAGCGGAATGATTTTCGCGTGGCGCGGGCGCTGACAAACTCCCTGCGCATCATGGCCATGCAGGCGCAGGCGGAAGAGGAGAATCCTCGCAGTCCGGTTACGGGGGTCCGTGAGGAAACGGTGGACTCGCTGCCCCCTTCCTGGCGCGCATGGGCCAAGGGTTGGAGCCGCTTCCAGGCCTTCGCGCTCGATGAGACCGTGGGACAGAAACGGCCGCCGGAGCCAGTTGAACTCTCGCTGCGCGCCGCTGCTGACCACGCCGGTTCCCTGGCAAGGGAAGTCCGCGTGGCGCGCGTTGCCGGCGGCGAGTTGCGCGAGGTTCCCTGCCAGGTGTTCGGCGAGATCCGGCGCGGACAGGAACGGTTCTGCAAGGTTCTCTTCCTTGCCGGCGGAGCGGCCCATCAGCGGCAAAGCTACCTCATCTTCTATGGCAATCCGGACGCCGAACTGCCGCAATATCCCACCGATCTAGAAACGCGGGGCGAAGGCTTCGCGCTCGACATCGAGAACGATTTCTTCCGCTTGAGGCTCTCTCGCCAAATGGGGCAACTCGAGCGCCTGACGATCAAGCGCGAACACGGACTGGAACTCTTCGCCGGCGGAGAGGGCCACGGCGAGCCGCCGGGGATCGACTGGGCCCACGACTACGTCACCTCCGGACGCCTGCAAAAACTCCGCATTACGCTGTGGGAAACGTGCCCGGATTACGAAGTGGTGCGCGGTCCGCTGTGCACCATCGTCCGCAGATGGGGCTTTCCGTATTCTCCCGTGCATCCGGTCTTCTCGCCGTCTCGGATCCACATGGACGTCGAATACCGCTTTTACTCCGGCCTGCCGTGGTTCCACAAGACCGGCACGATGACGGCGCTGAAGGATGTCGAGGTGGATGCGCTGCGTGACGACGAGTGGGTGTTCTCCGGACAGTCCTTTACGGACATCCTGTGGATGGGACCGGATGGCAAACTCCGCACCGGGCCGGTGACTCCCGAATTCACAGACAACATCTGGGCCGTCGGATTCTGCAATACCGTCAGCAGGGATTCCTTCCTCGCCCTGTTCCTCGAGCACCGCGGGGAGGGATTGCCGGAGTTGAAGCATTCCGGCTCCCCAATGATGTACTACCGCTGGCATGGCCACGTCTGGAGCCGTTATCCGCTGCCGGTGAAGAACGTTCCGGCGGGAGCCGTGCTGCGCCAGAAGAATGCCTACGCGGCCATCCCCTTCACCATGAAAGAAAGTCCGCGGCAGTTGGAAGACTTGCGACACCGGCTGTTGAATCCTTATCAGGTTTCCGCTCTGGAAGTGAATCGCGCGAGCGCCGCAAGAGAGCAGACCGGACAACTCGCACGGCCGGGCGAGGCGGGCGATAGCCCTGTCTCGAAGAAAGCCTTGTGGGAAGCGCTGCGCGGGTGCAAGGACGAACAACTCTACGCGTCGGATATCAATGTCGTGGACTTGGGACTGGTCTACGACATTCGCGTCCGCGGCGATGTGGTGCATGTCGTGATGACCATGCCCCACCGCGGCAGGCCCCTGCTTGGGTACTTCACCTATGGTTCCGGCGGGAACACGACTCCCGTGCGGCAGCAGTTGATGAAGGTTCCCGGTGTGCGGAAGGTCGTGGTGGAGCAGACCTGGGAACCGGGCTGGAATTCCAACCGGCTCACTCCGGAGGGCCGCCGGAAACTCGGGCTCGATAGCTGACTCCGGACACTGCGCTGTCCGTCGCAGTCTGATATCCTCGTCCTCTCATGAAGGGACGAACTTTTCTCTTTCTGCTGCTGGCCGCGCAACCCGGACTCGCGCAGGCCATCTCCGAAACCATCCGCGTCGAAGGCCATGTCGCCGTCCCCATGCGGGATGGAGTCAAGTTGTACGCCGACGTGTACCGGCCGCGCAGGGAAGGGCGATTTCCCACTCTCATCACCCGCACGCCTTACGGTGTGCAGCGCGACGGCATGCATCCAGCCGTCATCGCCTTCGCGCAGCACGGCTATGCGGTGGTGGTTCAGGATGTGCGCGGCCGCTATGAATCCGAAGGCGCCTGGGACCCCTTCCGCAATGAAGCAAACGACGGATATGACACGGTGGAGTGGGCCGCGCGCCAGCCCTGGTCGAACGGCAAAGTCGGCATGCACGGGGGATCTTACCTGGGCCATGTCCAGTGGCAGGCGGCCACCATGGCTCCTCCGCATCTGACCGCCGTCTTTCCCGTTCTTGCCTCCACCAGCATCTACCACAACACCTTCTTTCATGGCGGCGCCTTCAAACTCGCGCTGGCGCTCGGTTGGGGCGTGGTGCGGATGCCGAATCGCATCATGAATCCGCAGTACTGGCACACGGAGCCCTACTCTCCGGAGGAACTCAAGTACGAAAACATCATCTGGACTCTGCCTCTCAACCGCATCGACCTGGAGTCCTCCGGACAGAAGGTGGGATTCTTCCGCGACTGGTTGCGGCATCAGAGTTACGACAGCTACTGGCGCGCCATCAGCGATGAGGATCGGATCCAGGCGGTGAAGGTTCCGGCCCACACCTTCGGCGGATGGTTCGATCTTCTGCTCGGCGGGACCCTGAATGGCTACACGGGATTGCGGGCGAAGGGCGCCACTGAGGCTGCGCGGAAAGGAGCGAAGATGATCATCGGTCCCTGGGGCCACGGCGCCAGCCAGAAATACGGCGACATCGATTTCGGGCCGCAGGCGATGCGTTCCCTGTTCGACATGGAACTGCGCTGGAACGACCATTACCTGAAAGGAATCGACAATGGAATCGATCGCGAACCGCCCGTGGAACTGTTCCTCATGGGAGTGAACAAGTGGGTCCAATACGAGGATTGGCCGGTCCCCGGCACGAAGTTCACTTCGGTGTATCTGGCGAGCGGCGGTAATGCCAACTCGATGCGGGGAGACGGAAAGCTTCAGTTTGAGGCGCCCTCCGGCGCGGACGCGGACAGGTTCGTCTATGATCCGAACAACCCTGTCCCGAGCCTCGGCGGCAACGATTGTTGCGGGGCTCCTTTCCTGACAGGACCTCGCGACCAGCGGCCGGTGGAATCGCGCCACGATGTACTCGTCTACACCAGCGAGATCCTGAAGGAACCGCTGGCGATTGCCGGGCCGGTGAAGATGAAGCTCTACGCATCGACCGATGGCCGCGACACGGACTTCATGATCAAGCTGGTGGACGTGTATCCGAACGGGACGGCATGGAACATCGCGGAAGGCATCCTGCGGGCGCGCTTTCACAAGGGAATGGACAAGATGGAACTACTCGAGCCGAACCGCGCCTACGAACTGGAGATCGACATGCGCGGAACGGCGAATGTGTTTCAACCCGGGCACCGCATTCGGGTGGACGTCACCAGCAGCAACTTCCCGCAATATGACCGCAATCCGAACACGGGAGAGGATCTGGGCGCGTCCGGCAGGATAAGGGTTGCGCGGCAGACGGTGTTTCACTCGAGCGCCGCTCAGTCACATATTGTGTTGCCGGTGGTCAGCCTGCCGTAGATGCGAGGGCCGCGGCCTCGCACTCCCGCTCTCTCCCGCGGACCACTCTGCGTCCGGCGAGTTTGCCGCCGGTCTCGGTAACGACAGTCCACTGGCGCTCACCCATATCGCCGTCGCAATACAACACCACCCAATCCTTTGTCATGCCCAATTGATGGGCTCGCGGGGTGTTCGAGTAAAGCGCCGTGTAGTGGCGATTCCCCCGGTCGGTATGCAGAATCGGGAGCCACGCCTCATGAGCCGGGTTCATGCGTTTGGGAGCGATCTTCGGAAGCGTGCTTGCCGCGGCGCGTTCGCGATACTCCCGGTCCACATCGAGCAGTTCCTCCACAGGCACTGCCGCAACCGGCGGCGGGATTCGCCGGGGAGGCCTGCCCAATCGCACGCTCAGAGAGTCCATGACGGCGGCGACCCGTTTTGGACCGAACCCATGGATCGCGGCCAGGCGTCCATCGTGAGCAGCGGCTTCCAGGTCTTCCAAACAGCAGATATGGTGTTCCTGATGCAGCCGGGCTGCCCACAGTGTGCCGATGCCGGGAACGGTGGCAAGCAGCTTCTCCGGATCGGTTTCCCCGCGCAACCGGTCCAGCAGCCTGAGCCTGCCCGTCTGGATCAGTTCCGATAGGGACGAGGCGAGCCGCTCCCCGATGCCGAGGCTCCGCCTCAGCCCCTCCTCACCATCGCGCGCCCACAACTCCTCGAGCGGCTCGCCATACGACTCGATCTGCCGGGCCGCGTTTCGATACGCCTGGACCCGGAATGGATTTCCGTCCTGCTGGGCCAGCAAATCGGCCACTTCGCGTAGCCGTCTCGCCAGAAACCGGTTCAATGAGGCTCCTTCTTATATAGGAGCAATCTACATGCCACGAAGCGAATTGGCTGCAGAAGCTCGAAGATCTCCAGCGAGGTATCGATCTCTGGCTGGCGGGGGAAGCGCGGATGCCGCTGGCAATCGCGTTGGCTGGCCGAGGACCTGCCGGCAGCGGTGAAAACAATGCCGGAGGTGGAGAAGGCCGATGTTGCCGGCTCACTTCGCCGGCGCCGCGAAACCATCGGCGACATCGACATGTTGATTGTCTCGAGATTGATCATCCGCAGGTCCGGACGAACGCGATCGAACTCGGCAAGCGCGTCGCCCCAGATATAACGGAAGCCGACGCGGCGGGGAATGGGGTCGTTGGTCTGCTCCGCCTCAGCGACGTAGCCCAGGGCCGACTTCATGTAGCCTTCATAGAGGACCGGGTCGGAGGGATGGGGCAAGACCTGGTCAATGCCGCGGCCGGTCATCACATCGCCGCACAGGAACAGCGTGATTGGCCGGACGTTTGCCATAGCAAGTCTGGAAAGGCCAATTTGCTGGAGGAACTCCCTTCGCGACCGCATGCGATTCGCGGCCCTCCAGCCACTATGGTAAACAAAGACGGAAGGTTTCCGGTGACAACAGCATCCGCTTCGCCCCATGGGCCGCACTCCTCCGCGCCTCTCTCGCCGCTATTCACGGACCTCTACGAACTGACGATGGCGCAGGCCTATCAGGCGGAGCATATGGAGGAAGCGGCGGTGTTCGAACTCGCTTTTCGTACGATGCCGCGGAACCGCAACTATGTCGTCGCCGCGGGCTTCGACGACGTGGTGGGGTTTCTCGCCGGTTTGGAGTTTCTCCCCGGCGACCTCGAGTATTTGCGGAGCCGCAAGGAGTTCACCGAAGAGTTCCTGCGGCGGTTGGAGTGTCTGCGGTTCACCGGCGACGTGTACGCGGTTCCCGAAGGCGCCATTGTGTTTCCGAACGAACCCATGCTTCAGGTGATTGCTCCGGTGATGGAAGCGCAGTTGGTGGAAACCTATCTGCTGAATCAGGTCCATCTGCAAAGCGTCGCGGCGACGAAGGCGGCCCGTGTGGTGGATGTCGCCGGAGGCCGGGCGGTGGTGGACTTCGGCTCGCGCCGCGCTCATGGAACCGACGCCGCCCTCAAAGTGGCGCGCGCCATCTACCTTGCCGGAGCCGCCGGGACCTCCAATGTTCTCGCCGGCAAGATGTACGGGATACCCTTATTCGGCACCATGGCGCACAGCTACATTCAGGCGCATGACGATGAGGCCGCGGCCTTCGAAGCATTTGCCGCTCTCTATCCGGAAACCACACTGTTGGTGGATACCTATGACACGCTGGCGGGCGTACGCAAGGTCATCGACTTGAGCCGCAAGCTGGCTTCCCAATTCAGCGTGCGCGCCGTGCGGCTTGATTCCGGCGACCTCGGCCGCCTTGCCGTCGAGACGCGGAAACTGCTGGACGATGCCGGCTTGCAAAACGTCGGAATCTTCGCTTCGAGCGGCCTCGATGAGTATGAGATCCGGCGGCTGGTCCATTCCGGCGCTCCCATCAACGCGTTCGGCGTCGGCACAAAACTGGTGGTGAGCGCGGACGCTCCGGAACTCGACATGGCCTACAAACTCGTCGAATACGCCGGCACGGGGCGGCTCAAGCTCTCGACGAACAAGCTGCTGTACCCGGGCCGCAAGCAAGTATTCCGGCAGGTGGAAGAAGGGATTCTGGCCCGCGACGTGATCGGGCGATTCGATGAGCGGCTCCCGGGCGAACCACTGCTGCGCCCGCTGATGAAGCAGGGCCGCGCCGTCGCGCGCGTCGATCTCAGCGAATCGAGAAGCCGCCTGCAAAGCGAACTCGAGCGATTGCCGCCGCCGGTTCGCGGGCTGGACCCTGCGCCCGCTCCCTATCCCGTTCACTACAGTGAGCGCTTGCAGGCGGATCTCGAGGCGATCCGGCAAAGGCTCCGTGGCGGAGCATGACCAATCTACTCCGCCGGCAATAACACAAGCTCCGCGAGCGCCTCCATCGTCCGTACGTAATGGATCTGAAGATCGCCCAAGTGCTCCGCCTTCAGATCCTCCTTTACATTCGCCTCGTTGTCCGTCGGGATCGCGACGTTGCGGATCCCGCTGCGCTTCGCCGCGAGCACCTTCTCCTTGATCCCGCCGACGGGCAGGATCAAGCCCGTGAGTGTGATTTCACCGGTCATCGCGAAATCGGATTTCACTCGGCGCCCGGTCAGGGAGGAGATCAGCGCCACCGCCACCGTCACACCGGCCGAAGGCCCATCTTTGGGAATCGCCCCTGAGGGCACGTGGACATGGATGTCGCTCCGGGCAAAGACTTCAGGGTCAATCCCGTAGAGCAGGCCATGAGACCGCACCCAAGTGAGCGCCGCCTGTACGGATTCCTGCATCACTGAACCCAGTTGCCCCGTCATGGTGAGCCCCCGGTTTCCGCCGGGCATGCGGCCGGCTTCCACAAACAGCACGTCGCCGCCCACCGGAGTCCAGGCAAGCCCGACAGCGACACCAGGGCGCTGGGTTCTCTCACTCACCTCGAACTCCGTTCGGAATTTCGGGGGTCCGAGGAACTGGGCGAGAATCTCCTCGCTGGCCTCCACCTTCTGGTGAACTCCCGCCGCGATTCGCCGTGCCTGCTTTCTGCACACGCTGCCGATGCAGCGCTCGAGATTCCGCACGCCTGCTTCCCGCGTGTAGCGCCGGATGATATAGCGCAGCGCCTCCTCGGAAAACTCGACATCCTGCATCTCGAGACCGTTTTCCCGCGTCTGCCGGGGAATCAGATAACGGAACGCGATAGCCACCTTTTCCTGTTCCGTGTAGCCCTGCAACTCGAGAACTTCCATGCGATCGCGCAAAGCGTCCGGCACGGTGTCCAGTTGGTTTGCCGTGGTGATGAACAAGACTTTGGAAAGGTCGAAGGGCACGTCGAGAAAGTTGTCCCGGAAGGAGAAGTTCTGCTCCGGGTCGAGGACCTCGAGCAGCGCGGAGGCGGGGTCCCCGTGAAACTCATGCCCGAGCTTGTCGATTTCGTCCAGCATGAACACCGGGTCGTTGGCTCCCGCGCGGCGGATTCCGTGGATGATCTGCCCCGGCAGGGCGCCGATGTAAGTTCTGCGATGCCCACGAATCTCCGCCTCGTCGTGCATGCCGCCAAGCGAGATACGCACGAACTTCCGGCTCAGGGCGCGGGCAATCGACTTGCCCAGCGAGGTTTTGCCGACGCCAGGAGCGCCGGTGAAACACAGGATGGGGCCTTTCGAACCGGGCTTCAATTGCAGCACCGCCAGGAAATCGAGGATCCGGTCTTTCACCTTCTCGAGGTCGTAGTGATCTTCGTCCAGAACCCTGGCTGCCCGGGTCACGTCCACCGCCTCACCCGTGGACACCGACCACGGCAGGCTGACCATCCATTCAAGATAATTACGGGCGACACCGTATTCGGAGGACATGGGAGAGAGCGCGGAGAGACGGTTCAACTCCTTGAGGGCCTCCTCTTTCACGTGCTCCGGCATCCCGGCAGCCTCCAGCTTTTGCCGCAACTCGCCGATTTCCTTCCTGTTCCCCTCTTCCTCCCCCAATTCCTTCCGGATCGCCTTGAGTTGCTCGCGAAGATAGAACTCGCGCTGCGCCTGCGTGATCGCTCCATGAGCCTCGATGTGGATTTTCTGCCGGAGTTGAATGCGCTCCAGTTCGCGCAGCGCCAGTTCGTCCACGCGGCGAAGCCGCGCGACCACATTGAGTTCGGATAGTAAGCCCTGGCGTTCCGGGAAGGAAAGGCCAGGCAGAATCGTGCCGGCGAAATCCGCCAGTCGGCCAAGGTGTGAAATATTGGCAATCGTGATCTGCATGTCATCGGGAAGATCGGGCGTTGCGGCAATCACCTGCTTGACGGTCTCGATGAGGTGATCGCGCAGCGCCTGGGCTTCGGCGTCACGGGGCGTCTCCGGATCTTTCAGCAATTCCACATTGGCGATGAGCTGCGGCTGCGTGCTGACGAAGTCGATGACACGGAAGCGCGCGAGGCCCTCGCAGAAGACGAGAATGTGATCGTCACCTGTCTGCAGGATGCGGTGAATCAGGCCGACGCTGCCGGTTTCGAGCAGGTCGGATGGCTTCGGTTCCTCCACACTGCGGTCCCGCTGCGCCACAATCCCGATTTGCTTCCCCTCCCCCACACCGGAAACCAGTTCGATGTGCCCCGGTCTCCTGAGCGTCATCGGAAGGATGGCATTGGGGAACAGGACGCCTTCGCGCAAGGGCAGGATGGGAAGGTTCTTCACCACTGACGGAAGCAGTGGCGAGGTAGGCGGCGTATCAACCGATTTGGTGGCCATCCGGCCTCCCTTTCAAGGATAGGTGCAATTCTACCGCCACCCGGCGGCGGGGGCCACAGCCGCAAGACTGGTGAATATACACAAACAAAGCGCCCTATCACGCAGGTGTGCGCCAAACCGCGCAGGACAAGTATGTTGTCAACCACAAGATACAATAGTAGAAGGAATATCCCTTTCCCGTGCTGAGTGCTTCCATTTGGAATTACGGCCCCGATACGCGAGCGAACTTCCGGAACGTTGTACTCAGTTCGAGGACGAAGGAAGGATATGAACAATCCAGTACGTCAGCGGCAGTGGCTTTTTCCCGTGGTCAATCTGTTGATTCTTGTCGCCCTGTTGTATGTAGGGACCCTCGGGCTTGGAAATATCGCTCCGCAACGTGTTTCCTACACCGAGTTTCTGGCCCAGGTGCGCGCAGGAAAACTCTCCGCGGTCGAAATCACAGATCAGGATCTGATCGGGGTGAAGAAGCCGAGTGAGGCAAAGAAGAAAGGAGAGCCTTCGCCGGAGGAGCGCATCATTGCCACGCGCCTGCCGGGCATTGATGACACCGCTCTCCTCAAAGAGCTAGAAGATCGCCAGATCAAGGTTACCGGCCGCATCGAGCGCAACTCCTGGGTTTGGGGCCTTCTGGGCTGGATGCTTCCTTTGCTGCTTATCGGCCTGCTCTACGTGTTTGGAATGCGGCGGCTGCGTCAGGGCGGCGGCGCCATGACGTTCGGGCGGAATCGCGCCAAGATTTACGACCAGTCCAGCCGCGTCAAGGTTACCTTTGCCGACGTCGCCGGAGTGGATGAGGCGAAGGCCGAATTGCTCGAGATTGTCGATTTTCTGCGGCGTCCGGCCCGCTATCAGGCGCTCGGGGGACGTATTCCCAAAGGGGTCCTGCTGGTAGGGCCCCCAGGTACCGGCAAGACACTGCTGGCGAAGGCGGTTGCGGGAGAGGCTGGGGTTGCCTTTTTCTCCATTTCCGGGTCCGAATTTGTCGAAATGTTCGTCGGTGTGGGAGCGGCCCGGGTTCGCGACCTGTTCGAACAGGCGAAGCAAAAAGCGCCGTGCATCGTGTTCATCGATGAACTGGATGCGATCGGCAAATCCCGCACTTCAGGCCGCGGCATCGGCTTCAGCAACGAAGAGCGCGAGCAGACGCTGAACCAGTTGCTTGCCGAGGTGGATGGCTTCGACACCTCCGAAGGCGTAATCCTGATGGCCGCCACCAACCAGCCGGAAGTGCTGGATGCGGCGCTTTTGCGCGCCGGACGCTTCGACCGCCAGGTGCTGGTGGACCGCCCGGACCTCAAGGGCCGGGAGGAAATCCTACAGGTGCATGCGCGCAAGATTCACATGGCGCCGGACGTGGATCTGGGGATTATTGCCGCGCGGACGCCCGGCATGGCGGGAGCCGATCTCGCCAATATTGTGAACGAGTCCGCGCTCCTTGCTGTCCGCCGGGGCGCCAAGAGCGTCGAGCTGGTGGACATGGAGGAGGCGATTGACCGCGTCATGCTGGGCCTCGAGAAGAAGCGGCGCGTCATGACGCCGGCGGAGAAGGAGCGGATCGCCTATCACGAATCCGGCCACACGCTGGTGGCCTTGTCCGTCGAGCATGCTGATCCTGTTCACCGCGTGTCCATCATTCCCCGCTCCATCGGAGCACTGGGATACACATTGCAGTTGCCGACCGAGGAGCGGTTCCTCATGACGCAGCCGGAACTCGAAGACCGGATCACAGTTTTGCTGGGCGGCCGCGCCGCGGAAGAAATTCAATACAATGGCGTCGTGTCCACCGGGGCCGCCGATGACCTCGATCGGGCGTCCGAACTTGCCCGGCAGATGGTGACGCGTTTCGGCATGAGCGGGCAGCTCGGAAAGCTGACCTACGGGCGCCCGCTCGCATCCCCCTTCCTCAAGTCGATGTTTACCACTGAAGAGCGAAATTACAGCGACACGACGGCAAGGATTATCGACGAGGAAAGCAAACGGATCGTGGACGCGGCCTTCGAACGGGCGGAGTCGATCCTGCGGGAGCGGGATGATCAACTCAATCACCTGGCATCGGAACTGATCCGCAAGGAGACGCTGAACAAGGAAGAACTCGACGTGGTGATGCAATCCGTGGCCGCGCCCCCGGCGCCCGCCAAACACGCCGCCGGCTGCTGATCCCGTTCGAGTCGGGCCGGAACCGAGCGCGCCCTCGAACGCCGGGCGCGGCATGCGGATAGGACTCTCGATTGCTGATCAGGCAGTGGGAGGCGTCCATGCCCGTCCTGGAAAAACCTGACCTGAAGGGCAAGCAAATCGATGAAGAGGCTTGCCGGCTCCATGCCTTGTATCAGGGCAAGATCCAAGTGATCCCGAAGTGCCCCATCCGCAATTCCGGCGACTTTGCCTACTGGTATACGCCCGGCGTAGCGGCTCCATGCCGGGCGATCGAGGCGGACCTGTCCCGGGTGTACGAGTTTACGAACAAGGCCAATCTGATCGCCATCGTCTCCGACGGATCGCGCGTGCTGGGCCTGGGAAACATCGGGCCGCATGCGGGTATACCAGTGATGGAGGGTAAGGCGCTCCTGTTCAAATATCTCGGGGGAGTGGATGCGATCGCGATTTGCCTGGCGACGCAGGAAGAGCGGGAGATCGTGCGAACCGTTCAACTTCTGGAGCCCTCTTTTGGCGGCATCAACCTCGAGGACATCGCTCAGCCGCGGTGCTTCCGAGTCCTCGAGGAACTGCGCCGAACCATGACCATCCCGGTCTGGCACGACGATCAGCAGGGTTCGGCCACAGCGGTTCTGGCGGCATTTATCAATGCGCTGAAGGTGACGGGCAGGCAGATGCGTTCCGCCAGGATCGCGATGATCGGCATGGGCGCCGCCAACTTCGCCACCTACCGGTTGCTGAAAGCATACGGAGTGGATCCCGCGCAGATCATCGCCTGCGACAGCCAGGGGACGCTGCACCGGAATCGCGTTGACCTGGAACGGCAGCAGCAGGAATACCGCGAAAAATGGATGGTCTGCGAGGAGACGAACCCCGAGCGCGTGGCCGGCGGCATCCAACAGACGCTGCGGGGGGCCGACGTCTGCATCGCGTTTACGCGTCCGCTCCCCGGGCTGATCGAGGCCGAATGGATTCGCGGAATGGCCAGGGACGCGATTGTCTTTGCCTGCGCCAATCCGGCCCCGGAGATCTGGCCATCGGACGCGCACCGGGCGGGAGCGCGAATCGTGGCCACGGGACGAGGCGACTTTCCGAATCAGTTGAACAATTCCCTGGTGTTTCCGGGGATTTTCCGCGGGACCCTGGATGCGCGCGCATCCACCATTACCGACGGGATGACGATTGCGGCGGCCCTCGAACTGGCGCGCTGCGCCGAGGAGCACGGGTTGCGCGAAGACGCCATCCTGCCCACCATGGCCGATTGCCAGGTGGCGCCGCGCATCGCCGCGGCGACGGCGATGAAGGCGCGGGAGCAAGGCCTTACGCGGGTCACGCGGACTCGCGAGGAGTATCTCGAGGCGGCAACCCGCCGCATCGCGGAAGCGCGCCGTTTGTCCGAAATTGCCACACAAGCGAGCACTGAGTACGCGCCCTGAAACGCTTGATGGAGGTTTGAGCCTTGATCCATTCCCGTAGGAGCTTCGCATTTTCCTCCTTCCTGTTGGCGCCGGTATGCCTTCCTGTGGAACCCGCCATCATTTCCCTGCCCCGCCCGATGGAAACCGGCAAAACCAGCGTCGAGTCCGCTCTGGCGAAGCGGCGATCCGTCCGGGCCTACACGAAGGAATCGCTGACCGTAGCCGAACTCGGCCAGTTGCTGTGGGCTGCGCAAGGCGTTACATCCCCCGACGGCAAGCGGACCGCGCCTTCGGCAATGCACCGCTACCCGCTCGAGATCGCTGTCGTCGCGCAACGCGTGGACGGCCTCGCCGGCGGCACTTACCGCTATCTGCCGTCGAAGCATTCCCTGGAAACGCTCACCCTGGCAGGCGCAGGCTCTCCGTTGCTGGCGCGCGCGGCTTCACAGGCCCCGGTACAGAGCGCCGCGGCGGTCTTCGTGATCGCGGCGGTGTATGAACGAATGGGGCCGGGCGCGAAGAATCGCACCTGGACGGATTACGAAGCGGGCCTCGCCAGTGAAAACCTGCTGCTCGAAGCCGTGGCGCTGGGGTTGGGGGCGGTGGTCACGGGAGGAATCGACCCTGCCGCGGTGAAGGAAGCCGTGAGATTCACCGGCAGCGAGCAGGTGATTGTTGTGATTCCAGTGGGCCATCCGGAAGCGGCACGATAGTTCCTTTAGCCGTAGAGAATCCCAGGTGGGCGCGGAACCGGGTATACTTTGGCTTCAGGCGGCTCCGGCGCAATGCACGCAGCCCCCGGGAGGCACAGTGTCCACCATCACCAGAAGGTCCTTATTCAGGAAAACCGCGGCCGGCGCTGCGTTGCCTGCCATGTTCCAGGCATCATCCCGCGATCTGTCCGCCAGCCCACTGGGAATCCCCATCGGAAGTCAGACTTATCCGCACCGCCAGCGCATCAAGGATGGCGACTTCGCCGGCTTGTGCAAGAGCTTCGTCGATCTTGGCGTCGGGATGATAGAACTCTGTTCGCCCGGATATTCCGAGTTCGCCGGCCTGTCCGATGCGAAGCAGACGCGAAAGATCATCGAGGACCACGGGTTGAAATGTCCCAGCGCCCACTTCACGATGCGTGAACTGCGCACAAATCAGGAAAAGGCGATTGACTGGGCCAGAGAAATCGGGATGACGCAAATGGGAACTGCAACGCTGAGCGGTCATGTCGAAAACGGCGTCACCACCATGGATGTCGTCAAGCGCGCGGCCGAGGAGTACAACAAGATTGCGGAAACCGCCGCCAAAGCCGGAATCCAGCAGTTCCTTCACGATGAGCGCTTCGAGATGTCGAAAGTGGACAACCGCTTGACGTACGTTGCCCTTCTCGAGTTGCTCGATCCGAAGCTCGTCAGGATGCAGTTCCAGATGTCCGCCATGGTCGCCGTCGGGGATCCTGTCATGTATTTCAACAAATACCCGGGGCGGTTCCTCTCCATGCATTTGCAGGGGGTCGACACCAGTGCGGCGAAAGGCGCCGGGCGGTCTCCCGGTGTGCCCGTCGGCAGGGATTCTCTTCAGTGGCCGAAAATCTTCGCCGCCGCTAAGAAGGGCGGAGTCAGAAACTACTTTGTCGAGCAGAATTGGGATCTCACGGTCGAGAGCGTTTCCTATCTGAAGACTTTGAAGTAGATTCGGATCTTCCCGTCATCCACTGCGGCAGTTCGAATACATAAAGCGCGTTCCCGTTGCCCGGGAAATGGATCTCCGGCGCGATCACGTGCGGCACGTCGCGCAGGCTGCCTCCGCCCAACCCCGTCGTCACGGCGATGTACTGCTTGCCGCCGATGGAAACGGACTGGCAATGGGGCGGGAATACGGCGAGCGGACCCGCTCCCAGGTTTGAGGTTGGGCATCGCGCACGCGGCGATAGATTATGTATAATCGCTCAAACCACCCTCACGAGAATTGTCATGTTGTCTTTCAAGCCAAAGCCCGTCCTCTCCATATTCCTGGCCGCAGCCTTCGGCTGTTCCCTGGCCTCCGCGCAGATGTCCGTCACCGGCACCATCACCGGCACCGTGATGGATCCGTCGGCTCAAGTTGTAGCCGGCGTAACCGTCACCATCATCAGCGCGAAGACCGGCGAGATCAGGACCGCCGTCGCCAACGATACCGGCTCCTTCAATTTCAGCGCCGTCCAGCCCGGCACCTACACCTTGAAGGTCAGCCACGCGGGCTTCAAGGCGTACGAGCAGAGCGGCGTCGTGGTCAGCGCCAATGAGCGCGTCGCGCTGGGCGATGTCGTCTTACAGATTGGCGAAGTCACCGAGACGGTAAGTGTCACCGCGACGGCGGCGCAGGTGCAAACCGACAGCTCAGAACATTCCGCCACGCTCACCAATTCCCAACTCGAAAATCTCACTGCCCGCGGCCGCGACGTGGTCTCGATGCTGAGAACCATTCCCGGCGTGCAATACCAGGCTGACCAGGATTCCGTAGGCGGCTCCTACGGAACGGGCACGCCCAACATCGGGGGCGCCTCCTCCGGCACCAACATTCTCGCTGTAGACGGCGTGGTCAGCAACGATATGGGCACGCCCAGTGTATTCTCGAGCGTCACCACGCTGGACGCCATCGGCGAAGTCAAAGTCATTCTGAACAGCTACCAGGCCGAATACGCCGGAAATGGCGGCGCCGTCGTCCAGGTGGTCACCAAGTCGGGCGGCAAGGATTTTCATGGCGGCGGCTACTACTTCGTCCGCAATGAAGCTCTCAACGCCAACGATTTTTTCAATAACCGGAACAGCGTCCGGCGTCCCCGCTACCGCTACAACACCTTCGGCGCAACGCTCGGCGGGCCCATCTACATTCCCGGCAAGTGGAACCAGGATCGCAGCAAGCTGTTCGGCTTTTACAACCTCGAACAGTGGCAGATCTCCATCCCCGGAGCGCTCAATCAGTACACCATGCCCACGGCCCAGGAGCGCCAGGGCGACTTCTCCCAGACACTCGACCTGAACGGCCGCGTCATCCCCATTACCGACCCCATCACACACAGCCCTTTTCCCGGCAACCTGATTCCCCAATCGCGGCAAAACCCCAACGGCCTCGCCTTGCTGAACGTGCTGCCGCAACCCAATTTCGTCAACCGAGCCATCACCGGCGGCAACTATAACTACCAGATCCAGGAGGTGCAGAAGGACCCCAAGCGCAGCCAGCTCTTCAAGATCGACTATGTCCCCACGCCCAAGGACCGGTTCTACGTGCGCGGCAAGACCTGGACCGCGCAGCAGGAAGGCTACGCCGTCGCCGCCGGAGCAACTCCTGTCGGCTTCTTCGGCCAGTGCTATTGCTTCACCGAATCCGGGCTCGGCGTGGGAGCTACGCACGTCTTCACCTCCTCCATCGTGATGGAGGTCAACGCCGGCCTGCGTCACAATCACGAAGCCTGGTATCCCTACGGAGGTCCGGACGAGATCAAGAAAGTTCTGCGCTCCGCGATCGGCTACAACCTCGGCCAGTGGTATCCGCAGTCGAACGCCAATGGCTTCATTCCCCGCTTCTCCTTCGGAGGTGTCCCCAGTCCTCCCAACGTGAGCTACGACAACCGGCTGCTCACCGGAGGCACCGACTTCACCTTCAACACCAATGTCAACCTGTCCATTACCAAACAGGCGCATAACATCAAGATCGGCTGGGACATCATGCGGATGCGCGAATACGAAGGCGAACAAAGCGTGTTTTCCGGAACCTTTGATTTCGCCAAGAACGTTCTCAATCCGCTCGATACCAATTACGCCTTCTCCAACGCCGCCCTCGGAGTCTTCAACAGCTACACCGAATCGAACGGCCGCTACGGCTCCAACATGCGGCAGACGCTATCGGAATGGTTCGCCCAGGACAGTTGGAAGGTGAATCGGCGGCTGAACATCGACTACGGCGTGCGCTGGACCTACGCCACCCCGATGTATCCGCGTTATAACGGCCAGCAATCTGTCTTCGTCCGCGAGCTCTATGACAGATCGCAGGCGCCCACGCTGTATACTTCGGTGACGCAGAACGGCACACGCTTCGCGCAGAACCCGCTCAGCGGCGATCTTCTTCCCGCGGCTTACGTGGGCTTGTTTGTGCCCAACTCCGGCAATCCGGCTCCGGGCGGCGCAACCTCAGGCGACAAGAGCGTGCCCGTCGGCTTCGTCAACAATCCAGGCGTTCTTTGGGGACCCCGACTCGGTTTCGCCTACGACGTTTTCGGCAACGGCAAGACAGCGATCCGCGGCGGCGCGGCACTCCTCTACAACGCCCGCTTGAGCAAAGCCGGGCAGATGGTCAACAACCCTCCCGCGGTCTTCACTCCCATCACCTACTACGGCGACATGCGCACCTTCCTGCAGACCAGCGGGACACTTTCGCCCAGCAATACGCAGGGCTTCAATCTGAACAACAAGACTCCGAACAACTACAACATCACGTTCGGCGTACAGCAGGATGTCGGCCACTCCATCCTCGTCGATGCCTCTTATCTCACCGTCCTCGGCCAACACATCCCGCAGGCCGTCCAAATCAACACCGTGCCTTACGGCACCCACTTCCTGCCGCAGTACGCCGGGCTCACCGACAACTTCTTCCGCCCGTTCCCCGGATATAACAATATTTCCTGGACCGACAACGCGTACACTTCGAACTACCACGCCTTCCTGCTCACGGTGAACCGCCGCTTCGCCAACGGGCTCCAGTTCGGCTTCACCTACACGCTCTCGAAGTTCCTCGACTACACGGGCATCCCGGTCTACCGCCCGCTGCGCACCTGGGCGTACGGCTACGACACCACCGACCAGCGCCATAACGCAGTGGTCAACTTCACTTACAACCTGCCCCGCGCCAGCACCCGCCTCAACAACAACTCGTTCGCCAAGTGGGTCCTCGATGACTGGATGCTGAGCGGCATTGCCCAATGGGTTACCGGCACACCCGCGGCCATCGGACTCAGCACTGTCCAGGGCACTGACCTCACGGGAGGCGGCGACGGCCAGCGCGTCAACGTCGTCGGCGATCCCTTCAAAGGCGGCCATACTTTCTTCTCATGGTTCAACCCGGG
>JADLBD010000229.1 GCA_020847975.1 Bryobacterales bacterium
GGATGGCAGCAGTGGACAGTTCTAAATAACCAAAAGGCGCGCAACGCGCGACGCCTGGAACCAAAGTCGACCGCCTTTGAGGCGGCCCAACTCATCAAGCCACCCGCTTTGCGGGGGGTGTCTGACTCGAGTTCGCCAGGTCCCCGCGAAATGGCTCGGCTGGAAGTAAAACACCCAGCCCGTCCTGCGCGGTGGAGGTGCGGTATTGGGGGTAACTCACATTGTGGCTGGTTATATAATTTCCCGGCCGCGGATTCACCGGCCACAACCTGCTGCCCATCTTGCCTGAAGCCATGCCATGATGAATTACCACCAGCCGGCCGCCCTGCTCCGATGATGTCACGGCCGGAGTTACCGCTTCAGATGGATTAGCCGCTCCTGCTCGGAGCAATCCGGAAGCGGAATCACGGAGTAGTAATTCATCCCGTACCGGAAGGCCCGGTGTGGGGCTTCCAGGCATACCTCGCCGCGCCGCGCCTCCACGCGCCGCCACACTCCGCGCGCCGAGACTTCTTCATCCAACCGTGGAAAAACATCGCGCGTCAACTTCCACACCATCCCAGCCGTCAGACACACGATCAATGCCACAACCGCGGCCTGCCCGAATCGTCGCGTCATCACCCACGCCGCCGCGCCCGCCGCCGCGCCAAACGGCAATACATACCATCCATCGATGGAACCGAGCGCTCGGCTGCTTCCTGACGCTACCGCCACGGGAATTGCGGGAGCGAGTGCCGGCATCATGCCCACCAGGGCTGCCCCAATCGCCAGCGTCCACTCCGGACGCCGCGCCTGCGCGAGCGCCGTGCCAAGCAACGCACACAGCGGCGGCAGCAGCGGCAGCATGTAGCCCGGCAGTTTGTTCACGCTCGCCGAAAACACCACCAGCGTGAACAGCGCCCACACCCAGAGAAACCACGCGAAGGGCCGCCGCGGCCTTCGCAATAGCGCAAGCAGCGGGGTCCAGGGAAACAGCAGCCCCAGAATCACCGGAACGTAAAACCAGAACGGCTGCACGTGCAGCAACTCCGAAGTGAAGAAGCGGCCGAAATGGTGCTTCCAGATGAAATCCACCAGAAACGCTCTGCCGTTGGCTCCCACGCAGAGTGCATACCAGGGTACGGCCACAGCCAGCGCCGCCGCTGCCAGACGCCACGCCTCGAGCAGCCGTTTGCGCCCGAACCAGGCGAGCGGCGCTGCCAGCACCAGCGGCACCAGTCCCTTCGCCAATACCGCCAGCCCCATCCAACACCCGGCGTACCACAACCGTTCAGGCTTGCCGTCCTCCAGCCATTCCGCGCTCAACAGCATCGCCGCCGTGAAGCAAGCCGTCATCGGAACGTCTGTCACCGCTACGTGGCTATAGACCAGCCATCCCGCGCACGTTGCGAGCATCGCCGCCGCTAGGCCCGCCGCCCTGCCGCCGATGCGCCTTCGCAGCAGCACGAAATATCCCGCCAGGAAGGCAACGCTCATCAACGCTATCGGAAGGCGCACCGCCCAGTCTCCCGGCGTCCCCAATTTCATCGCCGCCGCCATCATCCAATACAGCAGCGCCGGCTTTTCAAACCACACCTCTCCCCACAGCCTCGGTGTAATCCAATCGCCGCTTGTGGCCATCTCTCGCGCGATGGACGCGTAGCGCGGCTCATCCGCCCCCAGCAGACCAACGGAATCGAGCCCATGGAAGTACAGCAGGTAGACAATCGGAAGGACGAGGAGATACCTCGCAAAACGCGGCACGCTCTCAAGTATAGCGGCCTCCGTATAATGGAGTTAATCATGTCCATAACGTGGGTGCTCGCGGCATCCCTGTTCTTTCCATTGCCCGCCCGCGCCGCCGCTATCTGCGACTGTAACCCCGCGCAGTCTGAGACCATGCGCCCGCGGCAGTGCAGCCTCTGCGCCGAGGCGGAAAAACATTCCACTGAGGATGTGTTTTTTCTCAAGGACATCAACCCCCGCAAACCAAACCGCTGGCTCGCCCTTCCCCGCGAACACGCGCCCGGCCAGCATGATCTGCACGACATGCACCCGGCCGCGCGCATCCGTCTATGGAAGGCTGCCATCGCCAAAGGCATTGAACTCTTCGGAGAAGGGAACTGGGGCGTCGCCTACAACGGTCCAAAGGTCCGCACACAGTGCCATGCCCACCTCCACATCGGCAGGTTCATCACCGTCGCCGAACTCGATTACGGCTTCATCGTCGTCCATCGCCCGGAGGAGATTCCGGCGCCTCCCAACGCCGGCATTTGGGTCCACCCCGCCGGCAAAAAGCTCCACGTGCATACAGGGGAGCAAATCACGGAAACTGTTCTAGTGAGGTAACTGCATCGAATGAGCACTCTTGTTGACATCGCACCGCCGCCCACGGCGCAAAACGCGGTGATTCATCTTCATCCCCGCGACAACATCGCCATCGCCCGCGCGTCTCTCCCGGCCGGCCAGGAAATTCAGGTGGACGGGCTCCGCCTCACCCTGCTCGACCAGGTCCCCATGGGCCACAAGGTTGCCCTTGAGGATATTCCTGCCGGCGGCCGCATTGTGCGCTACGGACAGGATATGGGCGCGGCCCGCGTCAACATCAGAGCAGGCCAGTGGGTGCACACGCACAATGTCGCCTTCGAGGAACTCACCTTCGAATATGAGTTTCCCGCCGGCGAAGTTCCTTACCCCCCGCCCCCCGCGAGGATGCCCACCTTCCTCGGCTATCAGCGCGAGGACGGCCGCGCCGGCACCCGTAACTACATCGCCGTCGTGGCCGCCAGCAATTGCGCCGCTCACACCGCCGAACTCATCGCCGCCAGCTTTGCCGGGGAATCGCTGCCCGAAAACGTTGACGGCATCGCGGCCTTCCCCCACGGTGAAGGTTGCGGCCATTCCATCGGTCCCGATACCCAGCAGTTGCAGCGCACCCTCGCCGGCGTGCTGCATCACCCTAACGTCTCCAGCGCCATCATTCTCGGCCTCGGCTGCGAGGTGAACCAGATCGATCATTATCTCGGCAAGAACGCCCCCGATACCGACCGGTTGCTCGGATTCACCCTGCAATCAAGCGGCGGCACCCGCGCCACCGTCGACGCCACGCGCAAGGCCATCGCCACCATGATCGAGCGCGCCCACGCCGAAAAGCGCGTCGAACTGCCCGGCTCGAAGATCGTCCTCGGCCTCAACTGCGGCGGCTCGGATTCCTTCTCCGGCATCACCGCCAACCCGGCTCTCGGCGTCTGCTCCGACATGCTCGCCGAAATCGGCGCCGCCGCCGTGCTCGCCGAAACCACGGAAATCTTCGGCGCCGAGCACCTGCTGGTCAAACGCGCTCGCAACCGCGAAGTGGCCGAAAAGCTACTCGACATCGTGCGCGGCTATAAGCAATACCTCAACCGCTTCGGCGGCAGCTTTAACGACAATCCCTCGCCCGGCAACAAAGAGGGCGGTCTCACCAACATCCTCGAAAAATCGCTTGGCGCCGTGGCCAAGGCGGGTTCGTCGCCGCTCATGCAGGTGGTGGATTACGCCGAGCGCATCACCTCCCCCGGCTTCGTCATGATGAACACTCCCGGCTACGACCCTGTCTCCCTCACGGGACTCGCCGCCGGCGGCTGCAACCTCATCTGCTTCACCACCGGCCGCGGTTCCGCCATCGGCTTCCCCACCATCCCTGTCGTCAAGGTGGCCACCAACGTTCCCATGTACAACCGCATGCGCGACAACATGGATATCAACGCCGGCCGCATCGCCGAAGGCCAGGCCACCGTTGCCCAAGTGGGCCGCGAGATCTTCGAGATGCTCTTCCGTGTCGCCTCCGGCGAACGCACCTGTGCCGAGCGCCTCGGCCACAAGGAGTTCGTCCCCTGGCGCATCGGACCGGTGATGTGATCTTGCGCGCCCACGAAACCTCATTCCGCGTCCGCTACGCCGAAACCGACCAGATGGGGGTGGTCTATTACGCCAACTACCTCGTCTGGATGGAGGTCGGACGCGTCGAATTGTGCCGCTCCCTCGGCATCGAGTATCGCGACATGGAGCGCGACGATGGCGTCCTGCTCACTGTCGCCGAAGCCAATTGCCGCTACCTCCAGCCGGCCCTCTACGATGAGGAGGTGCTGGTGGAAACCTGGCTCGAGCAGGCTCATCCGAAGATGGTGAAGTTCGCCTACAACATGCGCGCTCGCGCCGCCAAGCGGCTGCTCGCCACCGGCTACACGAAGCATGTCTTCTGCAATCGCGAATTGAAGCCTACGCGTCTGCCCGAAAAATACTGGCCGCATTTCGGCATTCGCAAGTAAACCTGCCTGGGACTTTCCCGTCCTTAGGTAGCGCGGGCAAACTCGCCCGAAGCCGCTACCAAAGGAGAAACAACCCGGATGCACCGCAAACTTCTCGCCGCCATGTTCGCGCTCACCACCGCCCTGTTTGCCCAAGGCCCTCAGCCGCCGCGGCAGCCCCAAGGCCCACCGCCCATTGCCGAAAAACTTTGACCCACCCCGGATTTGATATACTTATGAGTTCATGGCAGCCTTTGTCCCGCACCATCCCCACCATCACCGCGGTGCTCGTGTGCGGCGACGGGCTGGGTTCTAAACAGTGAACCGGTAACTTCTCGAAGTCAGCTAGCCCGCCGCGGTTCGGCGGGCTTTTTATTGGTACACGCAACATGGATTTGGATTTTTCAAAATTGGATGGCTTGATCCCGGCAGTGATTCAGGATCATCTTTCGGGCCGCGTTCTCATGGTCGGCTTTATGAACGAGGAGGCGTGGAAGAAAACCGTCGAAACCGGCTTCGCCACCTTCTATAGCCGTTCCCGCTCCAGGCTCTGGCTCAAGGGGGAAAGCTCCGGCCATCGCCTGGTGGTCAAGGAAATCACCACCGATTGCGACAACGATTCAGTCGTCATCAAGGTGGAAGCCCTCGGTCCCGGCGTCTGCCACAACGGCTACGAAAGCTGCTTCTACCGCAAACTCGAGAATGGACAATGG
The DNA here is from genome assembly GCA_020847975.1 of Bryobacterales bacterium. GTDB lineage: Bacteria > Acidobacteriota > Terriglobia > Bryobacterales > Bryobacteraceae > CADEFT01. The sequence goes on from JADLBD010000229.1 coordinate 4,982, forward strand.
GCCGTCACCGACACGCGCACCTTTGATCCCGGCAAAGTATACGGAGGCTGATGTTTTGAAACTGAAGTTAGGAATTCCCAAGGGCAGTCTGGAGAACGCAACCATCGATCTCTTCCGCCGGGCCGGCTTTAACATTACCACCTCGAGCCGGTCCTACTTCCCTGCTATCGACGATCCCGAAATCGAGTGCATGCTCATCCGCGCGCAGGAAATGGCCCGCTACGTCGAGGACGGCATCCTCGACGCCGGGCTCACGGGCCGCGACTGGGTCGAGGAGAACGAGGCCAGCGTAGTGAATGTCGCCGACCTCATCTACGCCAAGCAGAGTTTCGGCAAGGTCCGCTGGGTCCTCGCTGCCCCCGAATCGTCGCCCTTCCAGAAAGTGACCGACCTTCAGGGCAAGACGATTGCCACCGAACTGGTGGGCGCCACCCGCCGCTATCTTGCCAAACACGGCGTTACCGCCAAGGTCGAATTCTCCTGGGGCGCCACCGAGGTCAAGCCGCCGGTTCTCGCCGACGCCATCGTCGAAGTCACCGAAACCGGCTCCTCTTTGCGCGCTAACAAACTGCGCATCCTCGATGTCGTCATGGAGTCGAACACGCAACTGGTGGCCAACAAGGAGTCCTGGGAAGAGGAGTGGAAGCGGTACAAGCTCGAAGATATCCGCATGCTGCTCGACGGCGCCATCAACGCGCTCGGCAAGGTCGGCCTCATGCTGAACGTCCACAAGAACGACCTCCAACCCGTTCTCGCCGTGCTGCCCGCATTAAAGCGGCCCACCATCTCTCATTTGAGCGATGACGATTGGCTGGCGGTGAACACTATCCTCGAGGAAACCACGGTGCGTACCATCATTCCCCGCCTGAAGAAGGCCGGGGCGCAGGGAATTGTTGAGTATCCCCTCAACAAGATTGTGATGTAGCCATGATCCGGATTCTCGAAGCCAACCAAACCGGCAAACTTCTTGAGCGCCGCGCCGCGCGGTTCGAAGAAGCGGAAGCCACCGTGCGCCCCATCCTCGAAGCCGTACGCAGGCGCGGCGACAAGGCCCTGGTCGAGTATGCCCGAAAGTTCGACGATCTCCGCGGCGCCGGCGTGAAGGTCCCCAAAGAGCAGCTGGACCAGGCCGCCGGGGAACTCGATCCCGAATTCCGCCACGCCGTCAAGACCGCGTCCTCCAATATTCGCGGCTACGCCCGGCTTCAGTTGCCGAAGCCTTTCCGCAAGGCGCTCGCCCCTGGCATCCGCCTGGGCCAGATCCTTCGTCCACTCGATTGCGTCGCTGCCTATATCCCTTCGGGGCGCTATCCGCTGCCCAGCACGCTGATGATGACGGTGATCCCGGCGCAGGTCGCGGGAGTGCCCAACATCGCTGTCGCCTCCCCTCGCCCGAACCGCGAGATCTATGGCACTGCCGCGATGCTCGAGGTCAACCAGGTGTTCCAGATGGGCGGCGCCCATGCCATCGCCGCCTTTGCCTTCGGCACCAGGACCGTACCCAAGGCGGACCGCATCGTCGGTCCGGGCAACATCTACGTCGCGGCGGCGAAAAAGCTCCTCGCCGGGGAAGTCGGCATTGACTTTGTCGCCGGCCCCACGGAAATCCTCATCATTTCGAACGAAGGCGACCCGCGCTGGCTCGCCGCCGACATGCTGGCTCAAGCCGAGCACGATGTGGACGCCGCCGCCATCCTCCTGACGCCTTCGCGCCGCCTTGCGCAGGTGGTGGCCCTCGAAATCGAGAGGCAGCTCACCGATCTCTCCACTGCCAGGGTCGCCCGCAAAGCCATCGACAGGAACAGCGCCATCATCATCGTCAGTTCCATGGAGCATGCCGTGGAACTCTCCAACGAATTCGCCCCTGAACACCTCAGCATTCCCGAAATGCGCCTTCTCGACATGGTGAAACACGCCGGCAGCGTCTTTGTCGGCCCCAACAGCCCCGAGGCCGCCGGCGATTATGCCGCCGGCCCCAATCACGTCCTGCCCACCAGCGGCGCGGCCCGCCTTCGCGGAGGACTCACCGCCGCCGATTTCGTCAAGGTCATCTCCGTCCAGGAACTGAACGGCGAAGCGCTCCGCCGCCTCGGCCCGTCCATCACTACTCTCGCTCGCGCCGAGGGTCTCGAAGCTCACGCCCGCAGTGTCGAGGTGCGCCTTGGCAAGTGACGTGTCCACCCAACTCCGGCCGCGGGAAGCCGTGCTCCGCATGGCGCCTTACTCGCCGCCCACCGGCGGACGCTCCGGAAAGCTGCGCCTCGATTTCAACGAAAATACCGTCGGCTGCTCTCCCCGCGTGCTCGAATACCTCAAGGAACGGCTGAACCAGAACATCTTCTCCGTATACCCGGAATATGCCGAAACGCGTGAGGCGCTTTCCCGCTTCTTCGCCGTCGAAGAGCCGCAACTCGTGCTCACCAACGGCACCGATGAAGCCATCCAGGTGCTGGTGAACACCTACGTCGATGACAACGACGATGTGCTGGTGCTCCACCCCTCCTACGCGATGTACCGCTTCTATGCCGAAGTCGCCGGCGCCGCCGTCCGCGAGCTTTCCTACCGCAAACAGGATCTCGCGTTCCCCCTCGAAGAACTGCTCGATGCGATTCATCCCGCCACACGCGCCATCCTCATCGCCAATCCCAACAACCCTACCGGCACGGGCATTGGCCTTGCGGAAATCCGCCGCATCCTCGATCGCGCCCCCCATGCCGCCGTCCTCATCGACGAAGCTTACTACGAGTTCGCAGGCGTCACCGCCCTCCCCTTCCTTGCCGAATATCCGAACCTCTTTGTCAGCCGCACCTTTTCCAAAGCCTTCGGTATGGCCGCCATGCGTTTCGGCTGTCTGCTGACGCAGGCTGCCAACGCCGCCTATCTGCGCAAAGCGCAATCGCCCTACAGCGTCAACCTGCTCGCCGCCATTGCCGCCCGCGCCGCCATCGAGGACACCGCCTACGTCTCCAATTACGTATCAGAAGTGCTGGCCGCCCGCGAAATGATCTACGCCGGCTTGACCAGACTCGGCATCCCCTTCTATCCGAGCCAGGCTAATTTCGTCCTCTTCCACGCCGGCTCCCGCGCCATCGAAATCCGCGACAAACTCCGCGCCATGGACGTCCTCGTGCGCGACCGCAGCTACGAAATCGAAGGCTGCGTTCGCGTCACCGCCGGCACCCGCGCCCAGACTCAACGGTTCCTCGATTCCCTGGAGCAGATCTGGTAATGGCCCGCGAACTGATCGTTTTCGACATGGATGGTGTGCTCGTCGAGGTGACCGAGTCATACCGCGAAACCATCCGCCGTACGGTGGAGCATTTCACCGGCAGGCCGGTTACCTACGACATGATCCAGGTGTACAAGAATGCCGGCGGCTGGAACAACGATTGGGCTCTTTCCCAGCGCATGGCTGCCGACCTCGGCGTGGACCTCGAGTATCAAACTGTAGTCGATCACTTCCAGAAGCTCTTCCTCGGCAATGGTTCCGACGGTATGATCCTGCGCGAGAAATGGATCGGCGGCGAGGGGCTCTTCGAACGCCTGTCCCACCGCTTCGATCTTGCCCTCTACACAGGACGCCCGCGCTATGAAGCCGGCCTCACGCTGAACCGCTTCGCTCCCAATGTTACGTTTGATCCCTACATGACGGCGGACGATGTCACTCGCGGGAAGCCTCACCCCGAAGGACTCGAGAAAATCAGGCAGCAGCGGTCCGGCCAGCCCATCTGGTACATCGGCGACACCGTCGATGACGCCCGCTGTGCCCGCGCTGCCGGCGTTCCCTTTCTCGGCGTCGCCAGCCAGGCCCACTCGACGCGCGCCGAACTCCTCGCGCTCTTCCAGGCCGAAAACGCCGTCGCCGTCCTCGACGACATCAATCAACTGGAGGCCTTCTTTGCGAACCGCTAAACTCGAGCGCAATACCAGGGAAACTCAGATCAAGGCAGCCCTCAAGATCGAGGGCAAGGGCCGCTACGACATCCGCACCGGCGTCCGCTTCCTCGATCACATGCTGGAGTTGTTCACCAAACACGGCGGTTTCGACCTCACGCTCCACGCCACCGGCGACCTTGACGTCGATCAGCACCACACCGTCGAAGATTGCGGCATTGTGCTCGGCCAGCTCTTTTCGAAAGCCCTCGGGGACCGTAAGGGAATTAACCGCGCCGGATACTTCGTGCTCCCCATGGACGAAACGCTTGCGGTCGTCGCCGTCGATCTCGGCGGGCGTCCCGCGCTCGTCTACCACGACCGCGTCAAGGTCCGTCTCGTCGGAGACCTCCAGGCGGAACTCGTCCACGACTTCTTCGATGGCTTCGTCAACAACTGCGGAGCCAACCTCCACGCCAAAGTCCTCTACGGCCGCTCCAGCCACCATAAAATCGAAGCTATCTACAAGTGTTTTGCCCGCGCCATGAAGTACGCCTGCTCCAAGGATCAGCGCTTGAAGGATCAACTGCCATCCACCAAGGGATTGCTATGATCGCCATCATCGACTACGGAGCCGGCAACCTCCGCAGCGTGCAGAACACCCTCGCCCAAATCGGAGCCGCCTATCGCATCGTGCACACCCCCGAGCAGCTCCGCGCCGCCTCGAAGATCATCCTGCCCGGGGTTGGCCACTTCGGCCAGATGATGCGCGCCCTGGAAATGATGGACATGCGGGACGCCATCCGGAAACACATCGAAAACCGCGTTCCCTTTCTCGGCATTTGCCTCGGCCTGCAAGCCATGTATGAAGCGAGTGAAGAGGCTCCGGAACTGCGCGGACTCGGCATTCTCCCGGGCTGCGTCAAGCGTTTCTCCAACAATCTCCGTGTCCCTCACATGGGCTGGAACGAAATCGCGCCTCGCCATGGCACCGTGCTGCTCCACAATCTCGGCCCTCATCCCTACCTGTACTTCGCCCACAGCTATTACGCCCCTGTCGGCCCCGCCACTGCCGCCACCTGCGAGTACGGAGTTCCTTACACCGCCGCCATTGAAACCGGCAACCTCTTCGGCGTGCAGTTCCATCCGGAAAAATCGGGCCCCCTCGGCCTCCGTATCGTGAAAAATTTCGTGGATCTCTAACCCATGCTCGCCAAGCGCATCATCCCCTGCCTCGATGTCACTGATGGCCGCGTCGTCAAAGGAGTACACTTCGTCAATCTGCGCGACGCGGGCGACCCCGTGGAACTTGCCGAACGCTACAACGAACAAGGCGCCGACGAACTCGTCTTTCTCGACATCACCGCCTCGAGCGACCATCGCGAAACCATGGTCGACGTCATCGCCCGAACCGCTCGCAAGGTCTTCATCCCTCTCACCGTCGGCGGCGGCATTCGCACGGTCCTCGACGGCCGCAGAATCCTTCTTGCCGGAGCGGAAAAAGTCAGCGTCAACACGGCCGCCGTTCGCCGCCCCCAACTGATCGCTGAACTCAGCGAAGAGTTCGGAGCGCAAGCCGTCGTCCTTGCCATCGACGCCCGGCGCCGTCCCGGCGGAGGCTGGAATGTCTACACCCACGGCGGCCGCGCCGACGAAGGCATTGATGCCATCGAATGGGCACAGCGCGGCGAAGAACTGGGAGCGGGTGAAATCCTGCTTACCTCCATGGATACGGACGGCGTGCAGCAGGGCTTCGATTGCGAACTTACCCGCGCTGTCTCTCGCGCTACTCACATTCCGATCATTGCCAGCGGCGGCGCGGGCAAGGAAGAGCATCTCCTGCGCGTCCTGACTGAGGGCGAGGCGGACGCCGCTCTCGCCGCCTCCATCTTCCACTACGGAACTTACACCGTGAACGACCTCAAACAATACCTCGACAGACACGGAATCCCCGTGAGGAAACTCGCGTGATTATCCCCTGCATCGATCTCATGGGCGGTAAGGTCGTCCAACTCGTGCAAGGCCGCAGCAAAGCTCTCGAAGGCGGAACCCTCGATGAAATGCTTGCCCGCTTCGCTGCTTTTCCTGTCATCCAGGTCATCGACCTCGACGCCGCCATCGGCAGCGGCAGCAATGACGAACTCGTCGAATATCTCGCTGCCCGAGCCGCCACCCGCGCCGGCGGCGGAGTGCGCACGCCGGAGCGCGCGATGAAACTCCTGGCCCAGGGAGTCCGCAAGGTGATCGTGGGTACTTCCGCATTCCGCTCCGATGGCATCAATCATGACCTGCTCTCTGCCATCGCCCGCGCTGCCGGACCCGAGCAGATCCTCATCGCTCTCGATTCCAAGGATGGGCATATCGTGGTGAAAGGTTGGCGCGAATCCACACAACTCACCGCCGAGACCGTGGTCCGCGACCTTGAACCCTACTGCGGCGGCTTTCTCTGCACTTACGTGGACAAGGAAGGCATGATGCAAGGCACCGATCTCGACTGGTTCCGCCGCCTGCGCGCCGCCACCGCGCATGAGATTACCGCAGCCGGAGGGATTACCACCTACGATGATGTGCGGGAACTCCGGAAGATGAACATCCACGCCGCGCTTGGGATGGCGATTTATACGGGCCGCCTCGATCTCGAAATACTCGCGTCAATGAATACTTCCGCTTGCGATAAACGATAAAGATACGAGTATCCTCTTAGTAACTCCTCCTTCACTTAGGCATATACTAACAATGCGTGGATATAACAATTATTTCCACACGACTAACATTTTAGGAGAGCTTACAAGTGGATCAGCAATACTGGGCTTGGCTGAATACCGAATGGAACGCCGGACGCCTCACGCGCCCCGGCATCGCGTTGCAGGACTTCCGCAATCATCCGCGTACCTTCCTCAAGACTTACCCGCTTCAGAACAACTACGACCCGCAAAACGACGGTATCTTTCGAGCCCACATCTTTAACGGCGCCGCCGGACAACGTCCCGGCTCCATCCTCAAAACTCAGAACATGCACACCACGGAAAGCTTCACCATCCAGGCCGCCGCCGGCCAGCTTGGCGAAGGCCATCCGTTCTGGCTTCACGGCCTGCACACCGGACAAAGTAATCTGGCGCCCGTCTGGTACCTGCTCGATGGCGGCGGACCCGATATCATGCTCACCGCCAAGCTCACCGGCTGTACGTTCATTGCGAGACCGGCGGTTGGCCATCCCGCCGGCTGTGTCGAGATCACACACTTGCAGCCGAATCAGGAGACCGGCGTCGCTCTCAACACCAGAATGAATGTCCACGGCCAACACGCCTACGGCCGCCTGCGCTACGACATCAGCGTCCGCTCCATTAATGTCATCGGCATCCGGCAGAACGGCGCCTGGAAGATCTACGCCCAGAAACTCGAGAAACAGAACCTCGCCATTCGCAGCGTCACGCGCGTCTTCCCGCCTGAGTAGACCACGCCAGTTGTACAATGCTCCTATTCCGGGCGTAATGAATTCTTCGGGAAGAGCATTCCTTCACAAAACCCGCTGGCCGCTGCCGCAATCTCCACCCGGCTCCGGGCGGTCCGCGCGCACGTCCGCGCGCTGCCCGGAACCGGCCCGCGATGCGATGCTGCACAAATCTCCTTGCGCAGGCCTCACCTGTCGCGCAAAGGGCAGAGCCCACGGTTCCGCTGTTGTCCCCATCATCCCGATCAGAGTGTCCTCAGATGCCCCCGAATCAGCCCGCCCCCTCCGCCACTCTGTTCTCTTTGGGGGAACAACCTCCTGCCTCCGTGCGTATACACTTCTGGAGGCCAGATCCATGTATTGCACGCACTGTGGGCAAGAGACCCCTGAAAACGCAAACTATTGCAGCGCCTGCGGGTGGGTGACTCCCGCCGGAGAAGCGGTCCGCCAGGCGAGCGGCTACGCGCCCCGCCGCCTCTTTCGCCTTCCTTATGACAAGAAAATCGCCGGCATCTGCTCCGGAATCGCCAAGTACCTGGATGTCGACGTAACCTTGGTGCGCATCTTCGTCGTCGCCATAGCCTGCGTGACAGGCTTCGTGCCCGGTATCATCGCTTACCTCATTGCCTGGTTCATCATGCCTGTGGAATCCGAACTGCCGCGCCTTGCGGGCGGCGAGCAGCCCGCGCACGCAAAATAGGTGATCAGCGCCAGGATTCGTCGAAAAAGCCGGCGGCCGTCACTTCGCCCTTGGCGTCGAGCACGGCCCAATCGCCCAGCTTGGGGAAGAGAAGGGCGTTGGTGCCGGTGAGGTCCTTTGCGCTGAACGTGTAGCCCGAATTCAGCACGACGTAGCGTGAACTGTCGAGCGGGTTCGGATAGATCGCTACCAGCAGTTGATTCTCGCCTTCGAAAGTCTTGCCCGCAATCTTGATCTTCCTTGCATTCCAGTCGAAGGGAAGCCTCGGAAGCAGCTTCCCGATCAGCCGGTTCGACTTGGAATCCCCGAAAAGAATGAGGTTGTAATTTCGAATATCGTCGTCCGTGACATCGCTCTCATTCTTCATCGGAATGTCCGCCCGGAAGAACTTGTCGTAGTTGGCGCGGAAGGTTTCCAGCCTCTGAAGCGCCAGCGGATTGCCGCCGTTCGGGCGGACGCAGAGAAAGGGTTCGAAGAAGGCGTCGTCGATGGGACCCTGAAGGGCATGGCGTTTCCGCAGCCCACCCGGGCTCGCCTCGAACGGCTTCCACTTGCCCTTGACCAGCGAGAAAGTCGAGGCCCTCTTGAAGGATTGGCCATCGATAGTCACCGCCGCCGGCTTTTGCAGTTGGAGGCGGCTGACGCCCTTGGTGGTGATGGTGACCGTATCGCCGTCACGCGAGGCATCCACTTCCCCGCGCGTGTAATGCTGGCTGAGGCCGTCAATCCGGAGCCAGCTGCATTCGCCGTAGCGGGTGGTGTACGTAACGAAGTGAATATGATTGTGGTCTCGCGGGGTAGCGAGCGCCTTCGAAATGAAATCCTCGGACTCTTTCTTCTTTTCCGGATCGAATTTGTGGCCGATGGGCGGGCCCACCAGGAACAGGGCGCGAAGGCCGGCCGGGTCGAATTGCTCCTTGGCTAGCTGTTCCTTGATGTTGACCGAGGCCTGAAGCTGAGGGTCATCGATGCTGCCGTACCCCACGGTGGGAACCATCAGGGCATTGCGGGCGTAAAGGTATGCGTCGTAGATGGTCCAGGCCCGCTTCTGGTATTCGGGAGCGTTGGGAAGCTTGGCATATCGCAGCGTTTCACTGAATCCCGCCCCCGCTTCGATAGCGGCCCAGCGCGCGGGGTAATGGAGGCCGATGTGCCACGCGCCTGCGCCTCCCATCGAGAAGCCGCGGAGCACGATCCTGTCCTGATCGACGGTATAGTTGCGCAGGACGGCATCCAGGGCCTCGAAGACGTCGGTCTCCCCGGCCCAGCGATAGGCGTTGTTCGTGCGGCCGAAGACGTGCAGTTCGATCCGGTCCGGAAGCGGGGTCACCGGCTTGCCCCATTCGGCATCGGCCAGAAAGCTCACTTCATTAAGGCGTTGATTACGCCCGTGAAGGACGACATCGAGCCGGATAGGCGTTCCCCTGCGGTAGGTCTCGGGAATGATGACCACATAAGGCTGAAAGCTGCCGTCGATACGGGACCGGTAGCCGCGGGCGATACGGCCGCTGGCGTCCGGCCAGGAAGGATGGCCCGACTCGAGTTCGCGGGCGCGCGCCTGCCCGGCGTCGAGGACCTTGACCGTGTTGTCGTAATACGCCTTGGTGAGAAACTCTTCCGGGTGGCGAAGAATCCATTCCCCTGCCTTGAAATAGACCGCCACATCGGCCGATACGTCCGGATTCGAGAAAGAGAGCGAAGGCGGTTTCGAAAGGCGGGTCTTGATGGCCTGGAGTTCCGCATCCGTGGGCTTGTAGGGCGTGGGTATCGGCGCAGGCGTGAATTGAGCGAAGGCCGAGGCGGCCAGCAGGGATAGGATGAACTTCATGTGGATGTATTAGCCGTGGCGGATGACGAGTACGTCGCCGTCCTTGACAATATACTCTTTTCCTTCGAGCCTGAGCAGTCCTTTCTCGCGAACGCCGGGGTAGCCCTTGAGGTCCACCAGGTTCTTCCAGTTAACTACCTCGGCGCGAATGAATTTCTTCTCGAAGTCGGAGTGAATCGCTCCCGCGGCTTTGACGGCTGTGGAGTGGATCGGAATCGTCCACGCGCGCACTTCCGTTTCACCCGCTGTAAGAAAGCTCATCAGGCCGAGCAGCGTGTACGTGGCGGTAATGACGCGATTGAGGCCTGGACCCGACAGACCGTAACTCGACATGAGTTCGGCAGCCTCTTCAGGCGTGAGTTCCGCCAGTTCCGCCTCGATCTTCCCGCAGACTGCGGTGACGGCGGTGTGCGGCCGCGAGCCGAGCTTTTCCGCATAAGCCGCTTCCACCTCGGCGAGATTGGCCGCGCTCTCCTCCCCCGCGTTGATCACATAGAGCATGGGCTTTTGCGAAAGGAACTGGAAACCGCGAATGCGTTTTTCCTCATCCTCGTTGAGCGGCATCTCCCGCAAAGGCTTATCGCTTTCGAGCGTCTCCTTGCACCGGATGAGGATTTCATACTCGTGTTCGATCTCCGGGGACTTGATCTTCTTGCGGTCCTTTTCCAGGCGCTCGAGACGCTTCTCGACAACGACAAGATCGCTCAGGATCAGCTCGATATCCACGTCATCACGGTCCCGCACCGGGTCGATCGTGCCTTTTTCATGAGGTACGGTGGGGTCCTCGAAAATGCGGAGCACGTGGGCCAGGGCGTCGACCACGCGCAGACTGGCGAGATATTGGGGGTCGCGGAGGGCTTCCTTGCTGATGGCCGGGAAATCGACATATTCCACCACAGCTTGGGTGACCTTGGGCGGCTCGAAGATGACGGCAAGGGCCTCCAGTCGGGGATCGGGGACCTTGGCGATGCCGATGTGGGTTTCCATCGAGCCGACCCGCGTAGCCTGGTGGACGCCGGTGAGGATGGTGAAGAGCGATGTCTTGCCTGTCATAGGCAGGCCGATGATAGCGGTTCTCATGAGGATGTGTGAACTTCTATTGTGACAGGGCGGACGGGTGCGGTAGAAGCCGGCGGCGCCAAACGGCCGCCTGTATCCGGCGCCTTCCAAGGTAGAATGAAAGTATCTTGAGGTCTTTCTCCTGGTTCGTTTTCCTCTTCTCCGTCGCCTGCGCTTTTCCCCAGGACCCGGGCCAACCGGCGGAACCCGCGCAGAGCGAGAACTCCACCGCCCAAACCGGCGCCGCGGATACAGCCAACCAGCCGCAGGACGCCGAGATGGCCCCAATCCGCCCGCCAACACCGGTTTCTAAGACACAGCCCAAGCGGATCCTCGGCCTGATGCCCAATTACCGGGCAGTGAGCGCGGGAACAATTCCGCCGCCCCCCACCCCAAAGCAGGCCTTCAAGATCGCCACCCAGAACAGCTTCGATTACTCGTCGTTTGTTTTCGTGGGCATTACTTCGGCAATGTCGTTTGGCTCAGGCGGACATCCGCAACTGGGCGTAGGCATGAAGGGATATGGCCGGTATTACTGGCGAGGCTTCGCGGACAAGACCAATGGGAATTATCTGGTGATCTTCGCGTTGCCCACCGTGTTCCACCAGGATGAACGCTACTACGCCATGGGAGAGGGTTCGTTCCTAAAGCGAGCCGCGTATGCGGCTTCCAGAATCCTCATCACGCCGAACTACCAGGGCCACAACAGTTTCAATGCCTCCGAGATATTCGGACGGGGGATTGCGCAGGGCATCTCGATGTCCTACTACCCGAGCGGCGACCGGACGTTGGGAGCCCTCTCCGTGAAATACGGATATGCCCTGGGCCGCGATGCCCTCACCAATGTCTTTCGCGAGTTCTGGCCCGACATCGCCACCCATATTCTCCATCGCCATCCCTGACCCGGGAAGACCCCGAGCGGGTCCTTGTCACATCCGGCAGATTCGATCCGTCACTACCCTGACAAGCCACAAGGAGGGACTGTGACTGGGGAAAATAGGAAATCGGCGGGCTATTGGACAGCCACGGCGTTGCTCGCCTTCGTGCTGCTGTCAGGCGCCGCCGCGGAACTGGCAGGACGGCGGGAAAATGTAGAAGGCATGCCGCGCCTTGGATATCCTTTATATTTTCTGACCATCCTCGGAATTTGGAAGATTTTGGGCGGTATCGCGTTGCTTGCGCCGCGCTTTCCGCGAGGAGAATCCGCGAGATCGACGTGATTGCCGAACCCGCGCGGCTAGACGCACTCGACCTGGCGTTAGTGGATCTCCGGACGCTGTGATGGCGGAACATTCCTGGGAGGAGGAGGCGCCGGACCGGAGGGGGGCTCGAGCGAGGCGGCCAGTGCTCCGCAATCCGACCACGCGCCGATCAAAGGCCGCGAGAGACCGATGTCCGCGTGTAGCGAATCACAGAGTTCCTCAGGTGTGAGGTTTTGGGTGGAAACGCCGCTGCGCGTCCTCTCATAACGGGTATTTCCGCGAAGCAGGATCATCCGGCCCGGCAGGCTGCGCAGCGCGTACAGACGCTGGTTAAACGGGCTCTGGCGGCGGGAGTTCTCGTAGTTGGCGAGGACGGTCTCATGAGAGACGTTTTCGTGGAAGATACGGCACGCGAGGAAGAAGGACTGATGGGGACCGCGTGTCCAAAGTATGTGGCCGCCGGCATCGGGCTCGACTTCGATGCGGTTGATGCCATCGTCGTAGGTGTGGAGGCTGCCCGCTAAAGGGACCGGTTCATACGTCAGGAGCGAGGAGTCGGCCAGGAATTCCGCCGAGTCCAGGGTGACGATGACTGTTCCATGATTCGGAGATCCGATGTCGTGCATGGAACCGGCTGCGCGGCGGGCGCGGAAGCCCAGCGAGCACAGAAGTTCATACAGCGCATTGGATCCGGACCAGCAGGTTCCTCCCGCGCCGGTCTCCAGCCAGCCTTCGAAGAAATCCGTCGCATCGCAGCCAGGGAGCGGCGAACCGGTGCGCAGGGCGAGCATCTTGCGCACGTTGTCGAACGGGACACGACGGCACCAGGCGTTGTAGACCTGGCGAAGTCCGTCGAGGTCCGGGGGCGGAGTATTGCCCAGACCCAGGCGCCGCAGCACGCGGCCGCGGAGCCTGGCGGAGATTCCGGGCGAAACAGGCGCTGTCATGCAATCTCCTCGGCCAGCAGTCTGTGACCCTTCTCACTGCTCCCCATTGCGTCGAGGTGTTTGTGCGCATTCGTGCAAACATTGATCACAAACATCAATATAGAGAAGACCACCACAACAGAGGAAACTGCGATCAGCTTCTCCGCCTGCTTGATTCCATAGGCATACAGCGAAAGGCTTGCCATCATCACCGGCGGGCCGATGTTATGGCCCCAGAAGTGTACCCTGGCGAGGGGACTCGCGGCGCAGGCGGGAATCAGCGCGTATACGAGTCCGGCGACGGCAAGGGTGAGCCAGCCAAGCAGGGAAACGTGAACATGGACCGGTGACAGAATAAAATCGTGTGATATTCCCATGAACAGGCCGAGAAACCCACCGGCCATAAGATAAATTGCTGAAATTTTCAACAGGCGGATTCCATTGATCATCTGCCTTCTCCTTCATAATTACCGATAGAGTGCTTTGGGAAACGCTCCGCGGCGCCTCTGTACGGAAACGCGACAAGAGAAGAATTAAAGGTTCAGCGGATGGCGGAATGTTGCGGAACTCCGCGGCTGCTCATCTCCGCATGAACCCGCGAACCGAGGCGCGCGATCAGTTGCGGCATTGCCTCCATGTCCGCCGTCGAGGTTCGGAAGTTGACGATACAGAAGCGCAGCGCATACTTGCCGTTGACGACGGCATGGGAAACGAACGCTTCTCCGCTTTCCTCAATCGCTTCCATCAGGCGCTGGTTCAACTGATTGAGATACTCCTCAGTCTCTTCAGAACCCACGCCGGCCCGATGCTCCACTGGAACGTAGCGCAGCGTGGTGATGCTCAGATGATGGGTCAGCGCCTCCAAATCCGGATGAGCAAGCGCCAGTTCATAGAGATGCCGCGCCAGTGCAATGTCATCCTCGATCATTTCGCGGTAGCCTGCGGCCCCAACCTGCTGGAGCGCCAGCCAGACCTTCAGTGCGCGAAACCCGCGGGAGTTTTGAGGCCCGATATCGAAGTAGTTGGTGGCCTCCTGCCCGAAGCTGTAGTAAGGCGGGTGGTAAGAAAAAGCGTTGCGCAAAGCGCTTGCATCACGGACCAAAGCGCATCCGGCCTCGAGCGGCGCGTACAGCCACTTGTGAGGATCCACCGCCACCGAGTCGGCCAGACGCAGTCCCGCCAGATCGGCCGGCGCATCCTGAATGGCCGACGCAAATGCTCCGTAGGCCCCGTCGACATGAAACCACAGGTTGCGTTCTTTCGAGAAAGCCGCCAGATCCGGGAGGGGATCGACAGCGCCCGTGCTCACCGTACCCGCGGAGCCGGCGACGAGGAACGGCCGGTACCCCTCTTCGACATCCTGCCGGTAGGCGGTCTCGAGAGCCTCGAGATCGATGCGCTGCTGTGGATCGGTAGGGATCCAGCGAATCGCGTCGGTGCCCAGGCCCGCAACGTCGGCGGCTTTTTGAATCCACGTATGCGTCTCCGAGGACGCATAGACACGAAGGGGCGGCCCGCCCGGCACGCCGCGCTTACGAACATCCCAACCGGCCTGCGCGGCGCGGGCAGCCAGGAAACAGGTGAGGTTCGCCATGTTGCCGCCGCTTACCAGGAGGCCGCCACAGTTCGCCGGGTAGCCGAGGAACTGGGCAAGCCATCGAATCACCTGTACCTCGATTTCCGTGGCCATCGGAGCCAGTTTCCAGGCTCCTGCATTCGCGTTTACAGAGGCGGCCAGCAGATCGGCGAGCATGCCGATGGGAGCGGCGCTCGAGGTGATGTAGCCATAGAAACGCGGATGGCCGTTGAGGAGGGAGTGCTCAAAGATCAGGTCGGAAGCATGCTCGAGCAGCACACTGGCATCCTCACCCGTCTCAGGCAGCGGACACGCAGCTCCCAATGCCGCTCGAACTTCCTCCGGAGACTCGCAAGGCGTCACCGGCCGTGTACGGACAGAGGCGAGAAAGTCCGCAATCCTGTCGATGAGTTGGTGGCCAAGAGTACGAAACTGCTCATGCGTCATCTCGAGAGGCGCGACGCGGTTTCTCAGTTGATCGATTCGTGCAGAAGAGGACATATACTGATTTACCGTAACCCTTCGAATAGGTCAGTCTCCAATTTGCGTCCGCCGTTGACGGAACTGTAGAGCCGGTAGAACTGCTGGGAACCCCAAAGCATCTTTTGCTGTTCTTCGCTCAGTGTCTCCAGCCGTTCATAGATGGACATCTGCGTCTGGTGGCAGCAGACCGCCCTCCACACGGTAGGCCAATAGGAGGTGGTGTCGATCTCGGTGGTAACGGCCCAATCCGGCCAGGGAGTCGCCTGCCGCGGAACGCCGTCCACAATAGACGTGAGCTTGCGGAAAGCGGCCTGATAAGCCTCCCATTTGTCATTACGCCATGCCAGGCAGTGGAGTTTGGAAACGTGGTGCGGCGGCAGGGAGCCGGCTTGTGATCCATTGTCCAGGCGGTAGCGGGCATCGGCGGCGCACATGACAGCGGCGGTGGTGAATTGAGAGATCGCGATGTGATCGGGGTGGCCGTAGGCGCCATCCGGACCGAACGTCACCACTACGTCGGGCCGGATACGCCGGATATGAGAGAGGATATCGCGGATGGCCGTCCGCGAATCGATCCGGTCCACGCCTCCATCCGGATACCCGAGTACCGAGACCTCCCTGATCCCGAGCACCGCCGCGGCGGCTCGCAGTTCCGCCTCCCGAACACGCCCGACTTCCTCGATGCCGGCGGATTTCCCTTGTGCGCCAAAGCGGCCGCGCTCTCCGCGCGTAGCCGTCACCAGGTAAGTCTCGACATTCTCGGCGGCGTATTTCGCCAGCGTACCGCCGAATCCCAGCGACTCGTCGTCCGGATGTGCCAGGACGGCCAGCAGTTTGAACGGTTGACCCCTCATGACTCTATCCGCGATGAATGAGGGGTAAAACGGCTCAAACGCCGCACTCTATTTCACGCGGGCGAATTCATCGAAGCTGCATTCCGCGTCAATTGAAGATGAACTGAGGCCTGGAAACTACCGGTGACGTCCGCCGCCCCCGCGTCCGCCGAAGGAACCACCGCCCCCGTGTCCGCCGGAAAAGCCGCGGCTGCCGGAGAATCCTCCTCCGCCACCCGACATGCGAGGAGCGGAAAACGATCGAGGCGCGGAGAAACTGCGGCTCGGAGCCGAGAATCCACCACCCCCAAAACTACGCGGAGAGGAGAACGACCGCGGAGCCGAATAGCTGCGGCTGGGAGCCGAATAACTCCGGCTGGGGGCAGCGTACGATCTCGAGGAGAAGGATCCGCTATTGCCCGGAGCCGCGTATCCACGCGAGAACGACCGGCCGGACGAAGGCGCTGACCCGAAGTTCCGCGCCGAGCCGTAGCCGCGGGAACCTTGAGATGGGGAGGCGTAGCTGCGCCACCCGTTCGAGGAGGGAACGTTGGGCGATGTCTGCTGGTAGGAACCCGCGCCGCCACGGTTGCCCGATCGGAATCCCGAGCTTCCCGACGGAGCGACACCGCGCGCATACGACTGCCCGCTCGAAGGTGCCCGGTTGCCGCCGAAGCTGCGCCATTGTCCGGCGCCGGTCGACCTGTCTCCCGCGGGGCCTGCGTGCAAGCCGCCCCTGTTCGAAAATGAACCGGAGTTGGCAGAAAATCGCCCGCCACCGGCGTAAGTCCGGCCGCCGCCGGCATGCCCGCGATCCATACCACCCGCACCGAACCGGCTGCCTCCAAACCTGCCTGCCACGGCCCGGTTGGGGTAGGGAACTCCCATACGGTGGCCGGGATCATGCATCCATCCAACCCGTCCGCCGATCCGTCCGCCTCCCGCATAGCCTCCGTAGTATCCTCCACGGCCGCCGTAATAGCCGCCGTGACCGCCAAAATAGCCGCCACGGAACCCGTAACGGTTAAAGAAGCCGACGTTGACATAGAGGCTCCGGCCGAACCATCCACAGCCCCATCCCCATCCGCCCCAGCCTCCCCAACCCGGGAAATAGGCGCTCATGTAGTACGCCGGGCCGAAGCCGAAACCGAAACTGAACCCGGGCGGATACCACAGGTCAGGGTAATATCCCCACACAGGCGGCCCCCAGACATAGGCGGGGCTGTAAATGGGAACATAGATCACCTGCGGATTGGCGGGCTCGATTTCAATGACATCCTGGCCGTCCTGAGTGGCCGTAGTCACAACCTGCTGCGGAGTGGAAGCCAGCCTGCCGTTGGCCCGTGCGCGTGAGCGCATTCGCTGAATGGCGCTCATCACATCCGCCTGCTGGGCAAGGAAGGCATTCCCAAGATCCGTGGTCCACCGAATGTCGTTGGCCAGCAGCCCCAGCGCATCGGGAAACGCTACCAGCGCCTGAACGCTCGCATCCCAATTCTGTTGCCTTGCCGCCTCCATCAGTTGCTTTCCCTTGAGGTTGCCGTTCTGCCTCAGCCACTGCTGCGCTTCGACCACTTCGAGCGGGTAAGTGCTGGCTGAGAGTACCTGACTGAGCAGAGGATCAGGGTAGAGGGCGATAGGCGACACCAGGTTATCCAACTGGTTCGCGGACAATAGCGGAGCAGCCTGCTGGGCATCCGCCGGTTGGGCGGCTGGAGCCTGGGGCTCCGGAGGGGCGCCATCCTGGGCAAAGCCCGAGATGAGGACAACCAGGAAGATCGCGATGGCTGCGGCTGCCCACTGAATGGTTCTTCTGCTCGATAATCTACGCATCGTGCACCGCCTTCCGCCCCTGATTTCCGCGCATACTCTCATGCAAGCACGTCAAGGACCGAACCTAACTCGCTCAAGACAAGGCATTTGATTGGTTAGATCAACTCAACCGATGGCCGAGAACCACCATCCCGGTGGAAATGAACCACCCATGGCAGGAACTGTAAGTTAGCAAAGGCTGAAGGTGAAACTAAACCTTCGCCGCTGCCAGCGGCAAATTGTCGCGCATGATGGCCGCGCTCCCCATCTCAGAAATGACCGCGCTGAGCCGTGAGTTGCGCAGCGCCCACACATAGGCCTTCTGCGGAACCTTGAGCGCCCCCGGGATCGCCTTCTGAATCTTTTCGACGCGTTCCGGGATATCGGGAGTGCCGTTATTGCGGCCGTTGAACACCGGCCGGGCTGCTTTCATGGCGATGATCCCCATTCCCGCCTCGTGCGCCTTTTCGAGACCGGCATCCACGTAGCTGTGGTTGATGATGCTGTAGGCCACCATGGCCGCCGAGTATTTCCTGGTCTGCGCCGCCGCCTCCAGAATGCCTCCGGGGTCATTGTGCGCCGAGACTCCGAGATGGCGCACCTTCCCCGCTTTCTTCAGAGTTTCAAACGCATCGAAGATTTCCGGATGAGTGAGGATTTCCGCGGGAGTGCTCGCTCCATGCGGGCACATCATGAGATCCACATGATCCGTGCCCAGCCGTTTGAGGCTCGCCTCGAGAGAGTCGATGATCAGTCGCCGGTAGTTCTTGTCGCGGTCGATCTGCCGTCCGTATTTCTTCTCCATCACGTTGGCAAGGGCCGCATCCCGCACCTCGCCGCGCTGCGTGGGGAAGTAGTCGCAGATGTAGTCAGGCTCAAATACACGGCGGCGTTCCACTTCCTCCATCGCCTCGTGTTGCAGCTTCTTCTGTTCGGATTCGGGAAGCGAGCGAAAGATGTCCTGAAACACTTTGCCGCGGTTGATGTCCCACATGCTGATTTTGGTGTTCAGGAAGAAAGAATCGCGCTTCCGCGCTTTGATGACCTGCGCATAACCCTTCTCGCTCTGAAGATTGCCGTAGGCGGGCGCGGTGTCGAGGTAGTTGAGCCCGTGATCCAGCGCCTCCAGCACGTGCTCGTAGTTCGTGGGGCTGATGAGATTGCCGCCCATGACGATCTCCGAGATCATGAAGCCGGTCCGCCCAAGACGGCGGTACGCCATGCCCGATTGGCGGTTGCGCCACTCTCCTTCCGCGTTGGCCGGCGCGGCGGGAGCTTTGCTCGCCACCGCGGCGGCTATCGATAGGGTGAGGATTTCACGACGGCTGTGCATACTCCAACAATGTACCGCGGCCGAGCAGCCACAGCGGATCGAAGCGGCTCTTGATCTCTTTCATCGCTTCAATTACCTCGTCCGCGTACTGCAATCGCAGCAGGTGCGCTTTGCGCTTGCCCAGCCCATGCTCGGCCCCGACGGTTCCGCCAAGAGTGACGGCGTGGCGGGCGAATTCGATCATCAATTGCTTGCCGCGTTCGAACTCCTCCTCCGCCGTGGGAAGGATATTGACATGCACGTGGGCGTCCCCGATGTGCCCGAAAATGACGTAGCGGTTGGGGAATTCGGCCTCGAGATGGGTGCGGTAGAATGCCATCATCTCGCGGTTGCGGGCGAAGGGGACGGCATAGTCCGACCCCAATTTCAGAAATCCGTTGCGGCGCACGACGTCGTTGACCGACTCCGGCAGCGCGTGGCGGAATCGCCGGAATCGCTCGCGGTCGGCGGCATTCGCGGCGAACCACGAGGCTTCCTCGAGCGAGCCGGATTCAATCAGCCGGTCCGCCCACTCCTCCATCTCCGGCCCGTCCTCGGCCGAAAGCTCCTGTTCAATCAGCAGCGCCGCCCTCCCCTCGCCGGGGATTTCCGGATACTTCTCCCGCAGCAGATCCAGCGAGCCCGCGTCCATGTATTCGAGCATGCGCAGCAGCGGCGTGCCGCGCCATGCCTCCACCGCCGAAAGTGCCGCGTCGTCGCCCGGCATAAAGATCACGCCCGTGAGCAAATGTTTGGGCGCGGGCAATAGCTGCACCTCGGCCTCGGTCACGATGCCCAGCGTTCCCTCCGAGCCGACGAACAGATCGAGGTAGTCCATGCCCGGCTTCAGCCAGTAGCCCGCCGAATGCTTCGTTGTTCCAGGCATCGGGATCGGCGGAGCCGCGAACGGCAGCGGATCTCCCCGCCGCAGCGCCAGCACCGTGCCGTCCATCAAAGCTACGCGCAACGCGCGAATATGCCGCCGCGTGTCCCCATACCGAAAGCTTCGCGATCCGCTGGCATTGGCGGCGATGTTGCCTCCGATCGCGGACGAATTTTCCGTGGGATCGGGAGCGTAGAACTGTCCGCTCGCCTGTGCCGCTGCCTGCAGTTCCCGCAGAAGGACGCCTGAGCCTACAACGGCGTACCCCTCGTGGATCTCCAGCTTGCGGAACTTCTCCATCGAGATCACCCACCCGCCTTTGGGACAACGCCCCCCCGTGACTCCTGTTCCGGCGCCGGCCGCAGTCACCGGAGTGGAGGCTGCCACCGCCTTCCGCAGCACATCGAGGAGTTCCTCCTCCGTGGCCGGCAGGAACAGCGCCTCGGCGTTGCCCCGGTAGCCCGAGGCGTCTTCCAGATAGTCTTGCGGAACGGGAGTAGTCACACTTCTAAGATGACAGGCATGATCAGCGGACGGCGCGAAGTCTGCTTGGAAATGTAGCGGCGCAGGTCCGTGCGGATCTTCTCCTGCATCACTCCCCAGTCCGTGCGCTCCTCGGGCGTCGAGCCCTCGAGAGTCTTGGCGACAATCTGGCGGGCCCCTTGCAGCAGTTCCGAACTATCCTCGAAGGACACGAAGCCGCGGCTGACAATTTCCGGAAGCGATTCGTTCTTCCCCGTGTGCTTGTTGATGGCGATGATGGGAAGCACGAAGCCGTCCTCGGAAAGGTGCCGCCGGTCGCGGATCACCATGTCTTCCACAACCTCGTCGACTGTGCCGGAGTCGATGCAAACGCGCCCTACCGGAACGCTTGTCCCCTTCCGCGCGCCGTAGTCGTCGAACTCCACCGACTCGCCCGAGTCGATGACGAACGTGTCCTTCAAGCCGGCCCCGAGCACGGCTTTGGCAAGAGAAGCATGGCGGGCGAGTTGACGGTACTCGCCGTGAACCGGGATGAAGTATTTCGGCCGCACCAGGCTCAGCAGCAGCTTCAGTTCTTCCACGCTCGCGTGGCCGGATACGTGCACCGGCGGATTCATCGAGCCGTACACCACATCGCCGCCGCGGCGCGCGATGTGGTTGATCATCCGGTAGATCGGCTTCTCGTTGCCCGGAATGATGCGCGAACTGAGCACCACCGTGTCGCCGGGGCGGATGGAAAGATGTTTGTGGTTGTCCACCGCCACCCGCGCCAGGGCGGACATCGGTTCCCCCTGCGTGCCGCTGATCACCGCCACCACCCGGTCGGCGGGCGACTGCATGATGTCCTGCGGCCGCAACAGGATTGAATCCGGAATCTGAAGCAGGTTCAGACTATGGGCTATCTCCGTGACGCTCAACATGCTGCGCCCGAGAAACGCCACTCGCCGGCCGTATTCGCCGGCCAGGTAGAGAATCTGCTGTAGCCGGTGAATGGAACTGCTGAAACACGATAACACCAGCCGTCCATGGGCGCGATGAAAGCAATCCTCCAGGCGTGGGCGAACCGCGCGCTCGCTTTCCGTAAAGCCCGGACGGTCGACGTTGGTGGAATCGGAAAGCAGCAGCAGGACCCCGCGCTTGCCATACTCGGCAAACTTGTGAAGGTCGAACGGGATGTCGTCGAGCGGCGTGGGATCAAGCTTGAAGTCCCCGGTGTGGATGATCACACCCAGAGGAGTCGTGATGGCAAGGGCCACACAACTGACAATGGAGTGTGTCACGTGGATGAACTCGATGGAGAAGGGCCCCGCCTCGATGATTTCGCCGGGACGCACTTCGCGAAAATCCGTTTCCTCCTCGAGTTCATGCTCCTCGAGGCGGCGCTCCACCAGGGCCAGCGTGAGCGCTGTGCCGTACACGGGCACATTTAGCTGGCCCAACAGGAACGGCACGCCGCCGATGTGATCCTCATGCCCGTGGGTGAGCACGAGCGCGCGCACGTGCTCTTTGTTCTCCTCGAGGAAGGAAAAATCCGGAACTACAATGTCTACCCCGAGCAATTCCGCGTCGGGAAACATCATCCCCGCGTCGACAACGAGAATGTCGTCGCCGTAACGAATGGCCAGGCAGTTCATTCCGAATTCCCCGAGACCCCCCAGGGGAATGACCTGCAGTTTGCGATCTGACATTAATCTAATAGGCTAGCATGGCGGAAGCGCACCACCGCGCCGGGCAAACCGGCCGTGCCGCCCCTTGGTATCAAAGTGGATCTCGCCTCGCAACGCGCGATCGAGCGGAGTTCAAACTGGATCCGGCGCAAGGCCATCCTGAAGAGCGCCGAGCCGTACTTTGCCGCGATGATGCTTACGCGCCGGCCAGCGAATACTGTTCGGACATCTCGGAAACTACGGTCACCCCGCCTTCACTGATCGTATAGCCGCGCGCGCGGTCTTCTTCGAGATCGATGCCGATCTGCGTCCCTTCCGGAATTCTTACTCCGGCATCGATGATGGCTTTGCGGATGCGGCAATAGCGCCCCACACGCACGTTGTGAAGAAGGATGGATTCCTCCACGTCGCAGAAACTGTTCACCCGGACCCCCGGCGAGAGAACGCTGCGCACCACGCGCCCGCCGGAGATGATGCAGCCGGGCGAGACAATGGAATCAATCGCCACGCCCACCCGCCGTCCTTCCTGGGCAAACACGAATTTCGCCGGAGGAGCCTGCAACAGGCGTGTGCGGATGGGCCAGCGCGTGTCGTAGAGGTTGAATTCAGGCGTTACCGCCACCAGGTCCAGGTTCGCCTCGTAGTAAGCGTCCAGCGTCCCAACGTCCCGCCAGTAGCGCACTCGCTTGTCGTTCAGGTCGCGGAAGTCGTATGCCGCCACCTCGTGGCTGTCGATCAGGCTGGGAAGTATGTTCTTCCCGAAATCGTGCGCTGATTGCGGATCTTCGGCATCCTTGCGGAGCGCGTCCAGCAGAACTTCGGTCCGGAACATGTAGATGCCCATCGAAGCGCTCACCATGTCCGGATTGAAAATGCTGCGTGTGGGGTTGCCATGCTTCGGCTTCTCCTCGAAACCAATCACGCGGTAGTGATCGCCGATTTGCGCCACTCCGAATCTTTCCGCCTCCTCCGGTGGAATCTGGATGGTGGCAATGGTGACGTCAGCCCCCGTCCTCATGTGCCAGTCCTGCATCTCCTGATAGTTCATCTTGTAGATGTGGTCGCCGGAGAGGATGAGGGTATGCTTGGGGGATTCGGCCTCGATGCTCTCGATGTTCTGATAAACGGCGTCCGCCGTGCCGAGGTACCAGTCCTCATGCACGCGTTTCATGGGCGTGATTACTTCGATGAACTCGCCGAGTTCGGGCGGAAGAATACTCCAGCCCTCCCGCAAATGGCGAATCATTTCGAGCGCTTTGTATTGCGCCAGGACAAAAACGCGCCTGATATCCGAATTAATGCAATTCGATAAAGTGAAGTCGATTATCCGGTAAGTGCCGCCAAATGGAACCGCCGGTTTGGCGTTGTTTCGTGTGAGAGGATGGAGGCGCTCACCAGCTCCTCCGGCCAGGAGAATCGCAAGGGTGTTCCGCATCGGTGCCTGACTCTAGTATAGAACCCCGGCGCGGATGATTACGAATGGTGCGGAGCCGTGCGCCGCGCTCAACCTCACGCCCCCGGCCATGGACCGGGTTTGCTCTATGACCCCCAAACCCCAACCCTCACGTCTTCCCACGCCCCCCCTGCCGCCGCGGCAGCAGAATCGACCGGTAATCCGCCCAATTCGACGCCACCACATACGTCCCGAACATCAGCGCCCCGAACGCCAGCAACACCACGCTCGTCACCGCCCCATAATGCACCCACGGAGCCCGCGGATCCGCTTCGAAAAACAACTTCCCGAACTCCCGCCCGAAATTCATCCCGAAAAACCCCGTCAAAATAGCCCCCGCCCCGAAGATCAGGCTCAGCATCGCCAGCCGGTTCACCGCTTCCGTATTCCGGAATTGAAAATAATTGTGCAGCGAAGCATTCAGCTTCTCCACCTCTTCCTCGATATCCCGCTTCATCGTGTCCGTGCGGTATTCGCGGCACTGCAACAAAAAGTGGTCAATCTCCTCCTCCTTGTTCGCCAGTTCGTCAAAATACCAGTAATTGGCGAAATGCAGAAAATCCGCCCGCAGCGCATTCGCCAGCCGGATGTTTTCGAACGTCAGTTTGTCATCCTGCTGGTCCAGGTACAGCGTCTTCGAAACATCCGCGCTCACCTCGGCAAAGTGCAGCAGCGTGGCCCGGTAGAACAACGCCACCAGCGCCATCAGGTAATACCTCCCGTCGAACATCCGGTGAACGAGGAAACCCTCCATCAACTGGTGCTCGTCGCAGTCGAAATTCCCCAGGCAAACCGTGATGTTGCTGTAGCCCGTGAACCCATAGTAAGTGCCCTGATGAGCCCACCGTGTGTAAAGCTGCCGCATCATCTGCTGGCGTACGAAGTAGCGGTCATACCGGTAGTCGTCTCCATCCCGGTCCACGTACAGAAACCGGCTCAACAGAATCTTGTATTCTTCCGAAACCGCGTACGTTTCCGCAACGCTCCCCGGTTCAATGGCGGCGTACGTATAGACAATCATCCGCTCGTCCAGCACCGGCTCGAACTCCTGCGAATCATAGTCGGCGAAGTAAAGCAGCGCCGTGATGGTCTTCGATAGCGGCGGCAGGAAGCCTTTCATCCCCAGGCAATTCTCGAACCGCTCCTCGACAATCGTGCGGCTTTCCCCCTCCTGCTTCTGCGTAAACGCCATTCGCGACGGAAAGCGGCCCTCCCTCAACTGCCGCAGGGACGATGGGTACACCTTCCGCATCGACTCATTGATCCACAGCGCTTCAGCCGAGGAAAGCCCGAACGCTTCCACGCCGATACTGAGTATCCCCATGCCGTTGGCGAAGAGAAACAGCCGCAGATCCGTGACCTGTGTCTTCGCCGATCGCCCCTTCACATCCTCCGCCTCAAAGTAAACCTCCTTGTCTTTAAGCGGAATGTGATAGCAGCGCAGCAGGCTCTCTCTCGAAGCCGCTGCGCCGGCCGTATCGAAGAAAACCCGCCGCACATAAGGGTGGAAAAACACCATGTCCTGGTAGGCCGGTGAGTCCAACTCGAAGGTGCGGTAGGCCGCGCGCTTCCACGCTCCCACCGTTTCACACACTACCGAGCCCGCCGTCCCCTCGCGCCCGGACAGCCACTCGTCCAACCCGTCCATCCAGTGCACCTTCCCCTTCCATGCATCCGGATGGTGCTCCATCACCGCGTTCTTCTCAATCGAAAATGGAAACAGGAAGTACGTATGCAGGTGAAGGATGCCGGCAGAGGATTCCTTCTTGAATGCCATCGGACGTGATTATACCGGGATAGCGGTCCCCTCCGTTTTTGGATATGCTGCTTTCACCATGGCATCCACAAGACGGGAACTGTTAGGCGCGCTCGCTGCTGCTTCGCTGTATGGCAAACCCGGGCCGGAACCGCATCAGGCCACCGGCTTGAAGATTGGCGAGATCACCCCTGAATCCGTTGTCATCTGGACCCGCAGGACCACTGCGGCCTTTCGCCTCGACAACGGCGTGCGCCGGCGCGGCCACGGCAAGGACGCCTTTATCCTCGAGCCAGGCGTCAACGTTGACACTCTCGAGGGCGCCTGCCCCGGCGGCAGCGGATACGTGCGCCTCACCATCGAACCCGTGTCCGGCCGTGAAAAGAAGCGCGTCGAATCCTGGGTCGAGGTGGACCCCACTCGCGATTTCGTCCACCAGTTCCGCATCGCCGGCCTACAGCCCGCCACCCACTACCGCTTCGCCGTCGAATCGAAGGAAGCCAGCTCCAAACGCGAAGACGGCACGCTCACCGGTTCCTTCCGTACCGCCCCGCGTCCCGGCGATCCCGTGCCCGTCGAATTCGCCCTCTCCAGTTGCCAGATGTATTGCCGCATGGACCGCGAAGACGGCTTCTGGATTTACGACTCCCTCGAGAAACTCAAGCCCGCTTTCCTCGTCTCCTGCGGCGACAACGTCTATTACGATTCCGAAGATCCCGTCGTCAACAGCGAAGCTACCGCGCGCTACCACTGGGCGCGCATGTACAGCCTCCCCTCGCTCACCTCTTGCCTCCGCGCCATTCCCGGCTACTGGCAGAAAGACGATCACGACACCGTCTCCGATGACTGCTGGCCCGGCATGAAACCGCCCAAACAGGCTCCCTTCACCTTCGAAAGAGGTCAGCCCATCTTCCGCGAACAGGTGCCGTCTCCCATCCCCCGGGAACCGCTCTACCGCCGCTTCCGCTGGGGCTCCGATCTCGAAGTCTGGCTCCCCGAAGCCCGCGACTACCGCTCCGCGAACAACCTGCCCGACGGCCCCGCGAAAACCATTTGGGGGACCATTCAAAAGCAGTGGCTCAAGGACACGCTCGAAAAGAGCACCGCCCGCTGGAAGATCATCGTCAACCCCGACCCCGTCATCGGCCCCGACCACAAGCGCAAGAAGGACAACCATGCCGATCCCGCCTTCGCCACCGAAGGCAGCGAGATCCGCCACTGGCTGCGCGACCACGTCGAAGGCCATGTCTTCCTCATGAATGGCGACCGCCACTGGCAATACCACTCCGTCGATCCCGAAACCGGGCTCCACGAATTCGGCTGCGGTCCCGCCAGCGACGCGCACGCCGTGCCTCCCAGCGAAGGCGAGGACAAACGCTATCATCGCTTCCTCCGCATCAAAGGCGGCTTCGTCTATGCGCGCGTCAACCCCGCCGATAAGGACAACCCTCTCGTCATCGAGCACCGCGACGTGAAAGGCCGCGTCGTCAACCAGGTCGTATTCGGCAGGCGTGGATGATAAACTGAAACAAAGACGACGGCTCTGAGCGCCTCCCCGTATCAGCTCAAAGCAAAGCATTACAGTAATCAATTTGTGAAACCAGGAGGTATCCGGATGTTCCTTTCCCAAGGAGGAATGCGGAAAGCAGTCGTTTGGGTGTTGAGCGTGGTGGTGCCGGTCATGACCGCCTACGCCGCGGAGAATCACGTCGTGCCGCTCACGGAGTTGCACCGGCAGATGGTTTCCGCCTCAGAGGCGCGCCAGACCCGGCTCGCCGGCGTGCGCAAGTTCTTCTCCCAACAGCCCGTCCAAAAAGCCCTCAGCGCCGTCAAAATGGACAGCGGGCAGGTGAAGCAGGCCGTGGCTCTGTTGAGCGATGACGAACTCGCCCGCCTTGCCGCCCGCACGGACAAAGCGCAGGCCGACCTGGCTGCCGGCGCCATGACCAACCAGCAGCTCACCTACGTCGTCATCGCCCTCGCCACCGCGGTGGTGATCCTCGTCATCATCAAAGCCAGGTGACCCCCCTGCTGGCATTCCTTCTCGCGGCGCAGGCCATGTGGCTTGATGTCCCGTTCCTGCGCCAGGAAAAGAATGGTTGCGGAGCTGCGGTGCTCGCCATGGTGATGCAATACTGGCACAAGCCCGCCGGCCCGGCGCAGATCTTCGACGAACTCTACTCGCCGCGGGCTCAAGGCATCTATGAGAGCGACATGCTCCGTTACCTCGACCGGAATGGCTTCCGCGCCTTCGCCTTTCGCGGCGAATGGCCGGACCTGGAACATCACCTCGCCAAGGGCCGCCCTCTGATCGTTTGCCTCGGCGGCAGCCCCCGCCACTATGTCGTGGTCGCGGGCATCGATGATTCCACCGTCTCCGTCAATGATCCCGCCGGCCGCAAACTCCGCAAACTTGACCGCGCCGCCTTCCTCAAAAGCTGGACCGCCGGCAACAACTGGACCCTCCTCGCCGTGCCCCGGAATCCGCGGTGATCGCTCCGCTCCTCTTGTTCTTCGCCGGCTGGGACGTGGACGACTACCAGCGAGGCTTGGAACTCGCCCGCGCCGGACAGTGGGAAGCCGCGCGCCAGGTCTTCGAAACAGCCTGGGCGAACTCCCCATCCGACAAGCGCTATCCCCTCGAACTCGCCGGCATCGCCTACCGCAACGGCAACCGCGCCTCCGCCAAACGCTATCTCCGCCAGGCCCTGCGCCTCGATCGCCGCGATCCATACGGCAACGATTTCCTCGGCACGCTCTACTTCCTCGATCAGAACATCCCCGCCGCCCTGAAATACTGGAACCGCATCGGCAAGCCTTCCCTCGCCGCCGTGTCCATTGACCCGCCATTGCCCGCCCACGCCGTGCTGCTCGACCGCGCCATGGCGTTCTCCCCCGCCGCTCTCCTCAAACTCGGCGGCTACCAAACCACCCTCGCGCGCCTCGACGCGCTCCAACTCTTCGCCGCCTACAACCTCGAACTCCAGGCCAAGCCGCAAGATAAGTTCGATGCCGTCCTCCACTGGACGAACCCCTCACCCTGGCTCCGCATCGCCGCCGCGGCCGGAGGCCTCCCCTACCAGACGCTCTACGCCGATTTCCGCGATGTCGCCGGCAGCGGCGGCAACTGGTCCAACCTCCTGCGCTGGGATGCGCAAAAACGGAGAATTCTGTCCTCTTTCTCCGCCCCGTTTCGCGGCGGCCCCAAATGGCGTTACACGCTTTACGCTGATGCCCGCTCCGAGACCTGGAACCTCGACACCCCTGCTGACTTCCGCATGACCAGAATCGAGGCCGGCGCTGCCCTCCGCGCCATCCCCAGCGGCCGCTTCTCCTGGACCATGGCCCTCATCGCCGCCTCGCGCCATTTCCGCGGAGCCCCGCAATTCACAACCGGCCTTTCCGCGAAATACCGCGCCGCCGCTACCCTCCGCCTCCTTGACCTCCCCGAACATCGCTTCACCCTCGATGGCGCCGCCGCCTGGGACCTCGCTCGCCTGTTCTCCCTCCAGGGCGGCCTCTACTCCCAGGGCCAGGCCAAACTCGCCGCCCGCTGGCTGCCCCAGCCCCGCGGAGGCGATTACGAATTCAACACCCAGGCCCGCGCCGGCAAAACCATCGGCCACGCCCCCTTCGACGAACTGTTTATCCTCGGCGTCGAACGCGACAGCGAACTCTGGCTCCGCGGCCACGCCGGAACCCGTGCCGGAAAAAAAGGCAGCGCCCCCATCGCCGCCTCCTACTTCCTCTCCAATTCCGAACTCGACAAGCAGCTTTTCCAATACACCCTGCTCCGCGTCACCGCCGGCCCGTTCCTCGACCTCGCCCGCATTCACGACTTCCGCAACCGTTTCTCCGCCCGCTCCTGGTTCGCCGATGCCGGCATTCAGACCAAAGTCAGGCTCACCGGAGCGATGACCCTCACCATCTCCTACGGCCGTGACCTTCGCGGAGGCGGCCATGCCGTCTACGCCGCCGTCGGCGCCGCCCGCTGAATTTGACTGCTCTGCTGGTGGAGTTCGGAGTGAAGGCCATGACACCTTTCTTCTGACGGTGACGAAATCGTGCATCGCACTGAGTATTTCAGGGGGGCTCCGAAAGGTCCAAGGCCGAGGCTGTACGTGAAGGCTGATAGCACGAAGTCGAGCTAACCGTCATCTATACCGGTCCAGACAATTATGACAGCCTTCCCATACGGTCCAGGCGTCGTTCAGTAGTCAATGAAGGAAATTTTCGGCCATTCCGGAATTGCCGATTCCGCAATGCCGAACTTCCCGATCAACAACTCCCACATCTGGTCAAAGTCGGCGCTTTCGGCCGGCCGCGTTCCGTGCGCCAGCCATGATTGGTTCCGCTTCTCCAATGCCGGCTTCAGGCATTCATAAACCTCCGGCAACCGGTGGTCTTCCACGAGAGGGCTGTACTTCAGAGCCGCGAAGCCTTTGGCGCAACTCAACTGGAGGCGTTCTCCATAGACAAGATCATCCGGGAAGGCAGACCGTAGGTTGGCGGCCAATCCTCCATCAAGCGAAGCCAGTGAGATGTGTCCTGAGGTCGCGCCAAACGCTGCATACAATCGATTCTGCGCATACAATTCCGCGGCGCGGTAGAGGCGGGCGATTGCATCATCGTGACGATGCTGCCGATGTCGGCGGCGGGCGTTGGCCAGCAACTCCAGCAGCGAGCGCGGATGATCCTTCCGGCTTCGAGACTCCGCCTCCAGCGCCTGCACATGTACCCACAGTTCCCGCAGCCAAGTGATCAGCTTGTCGGCGCCATGTTGCTCGAAAGCGACTTCGAGTTGGCGTCGGCACTGCCCCAGATCCTTCGGCAATCCTTTGAACTGAAACAGGTCCAGTTTGGCGAGAACCCGGCACAGCCGGGCCAAAGCCTTCAGCGTCTCACTCCGCTCTGTGACGCTCTGTGACGCCTGATCGAGCAGTTCGGCCGCCGCCTCTATGTGGCCTTGCTCATACAACTGCGTCGCCAACTCGCGCTGGCGGATTGCGAACTGCTTCCACGGATTCAGCCCAGTGATGGACCTCTCGGTTCCGGTAATCACGGTTCCGAGACCTTCCTTCTCTCGAGCGCCGGACACGTAGTGGTAGAGGGGAATCCGCTCGACCGCCGCCAGTGTGAGCGCGGCACTCATCGGCTTGGTGCCTCCGGTGAGATCAAAGTAGACCTGCTCAGGCTGGAGCCGGCGGCGGTCCAGCCAGTCGCTGATGGCGCGGCGGATCTCTTGATAGCACGTGTTCAAGTCATCGGGATCGCGCATGCGGACGCACTCCCATTGCAAAAGGTAACCGATTGCCGGCAGAATACTCTGTTCTACCAGTGGTTCCGACTTTTCTGAAACCACAAACAACGCGCATTCGACCGGCCCGCGCTTCAAAGCCTCGATGACTGGGGTGGGTGTGCCGCCCAGGCTGAAAATCGCCCCGCGTGGCATTACTTCCGCTCCTCCGTACTGACTTCAGGCACATACTCAAAAGCAGCATCCTTCGCGCTCACGATCTTTACCTTGAGTTTCAGAGTGTCGCCGGTCTTCGCACTCGGTGGCACGGCCTGCCAGTTCTGAACGGGACCTGCAAGCCCAGAGCTCGCTTCTCGTGCCTTCCAACCACCCTTTCTTGTCTTCTCCTCTAGTAAGGTGCCTTCGACAATCGCGCCGATCTTGAGCGGGGCAGCGGCCGGACGCGGTACGGAAGACGGCGTCGGTGGTACGGCCGGACGTGACAGGGATGGACCAGACTTGAACTGCTTACTTCGAAAGTGTTCGATGAGCTTTTGGAGGAACTTGCGGTTCTCTTCAAAGCTGCGCAGTTTTTCCGGCGGGAACGCGGCAACGGTGGCTTTGAATCCCAAAGCATCCTTCTGTAGATGAAAATGCACTGGCGAGGCGTGACGGCTGAGTTGGCGCATCTCGGGATCGCGTTCATTCATTCTGCGCGGCAAACCCAGTGCTTTCTTCTCTACTCGATGTTTGTGGGCCTGTGCGAACTCCTGGATTGCGTCGCCGACCTGGTCCAATCCGTACCATACATCCATTGTCGGAATCTTGACATCCACGGGACCGAGCATGTTTTCGAGGCTCGGGGACTGACGTAGAAAGCCGGATGATTTGCTTGCTAGGCCCAGCGCGGAGCGGACTTCCGCGCGTGCTGGTTACACTGCTGCAGCCCGGTTATGCCGGTATCGGCCCCGATACAGCCAAAACCCTTTCGGCCCTTTGAGCCAGTTCCCCCAAGATTCGTCAGCAGCCACAAGGCGGCTTTGGCCTGATTGAGCACCTGTTGATTCGAGAGTGGCGGCGCCGGGTTTGCGCAGATCGTGAGCTTCCATTGAGAACCGTCCGGCAGGTAGTAGCGAAACCTGTTCTTCTCATCCATGCCATATGTGATGTAAGCAATTCCTTGGATCGCCTTAGGCCGATCAGGCTTTTTCAATCCATGGGCGTTCGCCACCTCCTGCTTGCGGTATAGGACTGGCGATGCAACGCCGATTGGCTCAAGGGAAATGCTGATGGCGGACGGAGCGTCCTTGCCGGCTGCGCCAGCGATTCCTCCCCACAGAGATCGTTCGAGTTTCAATAACTGAACTGGGGTGACGTGCGCAGCGTGCATCGTGCGCCACCACCAGCGAAGCAATCCGCGGAGCGTTGCCGGACGGAGCGTGCAATCGTCTTTCTCCTGAAGGGTGCCCGCCAGGAAGGCCGGTGTCGTCAGTGTAAGCGTGCAGGTGAAAACCGCGTTGCTGTTCTTCGTCGGTAGAGCCATGGCGGTCGTGAAACGCCCATACCCGGCGTTGGTCTTGGCGCCGGCTCCAAGCCACGCCAGGGCGCCTTCTATCCAGTCTTTGGCTAGAACCAACAACCGCTCTGGGCCGGACGCTCCCCTGCGGACTCCCAAGCAAAACTCGAATTCTGTCCCCGGGGCGATCGCGAGGAAATTCACGGGGACCGGTTCTTCCCAATCGCCTGGAGGTTCGCCCTTCTCGCCGCTATCGTAATAGCGGCGGTGATGATTGTTGACGATGTCGATGATGAGTTTCGGCCATCGAACGGGCAGAGCGTCATAGAAGATAACACCACCGGCTTCGCCCTTCTCTTGTCTCGATGGATCTTTTCCAAACACCGTCTCTAGGTCGGCTGTCATTGCGCCCGCGACACTGCGGGCGTAAGCACGCGCCATGCCCTTTACGCCTGTGCCTGGCAGATATGCAAAGCCGTAGACCGGGTGCAAGCAAATACCCGTATTCTCGAAGGATCCGGCGCGTGAAAGATGAAGCGTCAACGGTCCCGACGTCCGACGCCTCCACCGCATGCACCCAGATGAGGTCGCTGCCTCAAAGCGGTTTCGGAAACGATCGAGCAATCCCTGGTCCCCAGGCGCGGATACAACACACCGCAACTGCTCACGCACAAAGGTCTTGTCGTCACCGGTTGGGGGCCAAGGATCGTGCCATTTGTCGAGCAGCAAACCAGGATGTTTCTCTGGCGGTAACGCGAGCATTACGATGCCTTCCTCTCCGCGTCAGCAAAACGAACAAGCCACTCAAGATAAGCAAGTGCCTCCGCGGTCAAATAGCGCAGGTCAGCAGCATTGCTCTCCTTGAACTGAATCAGCAACGCGTCCTCGCTGGAATCCTTTGCCACTCCTCTTTGGTGGCACCAATCCGCTACCGCCTTCAGCACGTCGCCGCCTTCCTTCGCCCGCATGAAAGCCACCGTCTGCCCGAGGCCTGAAGCCCTGATTCTGGCAGGCATCTTTTTCGCCGGGTCGGCGAACCTCTTCTCGAAGTCGGGCCGCTTCAATGACTGTTGCACGGCATCCCACGCGTGCTGCGCGCGCTGTTGTGCCAGGGTCTTCAACGCCATCTCAGAATGCTCCTTTCACCAAGCGGAGCGAGCAGAGGCCTTTGCCGGTGGTTTCGTCGCCGCCAATCTGAATCGTGCCAGGCGGCTTGAAAGCGTCGAGATTCTGTTCGGCAGTTGGCGCCTCCCGCCGCCTCGAAGGTGCGGCGAGCACGAGGGAGTAAAAAAGAGCTTCTGCCGGCACGAACTCCTGATAGAAGAGCGCCCCTGCCACAGCGGTCTTGCTGTGTTCCTCCAGCCTGATTCGCGCGGTGACCTCGGTGCCGTACTTCACGAAATGGCTGAAATTCGTGTCATCCAAAATCACCAGCCGTTTTCGCTCCTCATCTCCCAAGGCATCGAAGAAATCGAGGCCGAAGGCCTTCGCCTCGAAAACGAACTCTTCGAGTATCAGCTTGCCATCGTGCACACACGGCGAATCCTGCGCGCAATGCGCAGCCGATTCATCGATGGGAATCGATGGCGGCTTAACCGTATTGCCAATCAGCCCAGTGTCACGGCTCCAGCGCTGAAGCGCCTGTGGGCATGTCACCCATGCGAAGACGCCTCTCAGACTTCGCACAGGAAACGCCAATATCCGCGCGTCCGTGAACGCCAGTGCTCCGGCCGACGTGCCTTCCGTATCAGGTGCGCCGAATAAACGCGGGCGGAGACCGTTATCAGTCGCTTCGCGCAGGACACCCTTAATGCTGGAACCGGGAATGACCGGCCAATCTGTATGGCGCTCCCTTTGCACTGGAAGATCAACAGCGCCCAACGCTGTTCCCGAACCTGGGTGCAACGGTGTGAGTGCCTGAAGGTACAAGATACCGCCTACGTTATTCGCTGGCATAGTTCCACGATCCTTTCACGAAAAATCCATAGCCCAGAGCGGCATCTCCAAGCTCCGTGCCCAAGTACCGATCCCTCGGAGCGGGCCCTTCGATGAAATACACCGATCCCGCATCAACGCCAAGACGCGTTGGCTTTGGGCCGCCTCGTGCCAGGTCCCATCCGGAGATGGCGTATGGACCGTCGACCGCCGCAGAGCGCAATTGGCCCTCCGGGACTAGGTCCGGCCGCCAACCACTATTGAAGAAGGCCGGGCTGAGCAGCAGGAGCGACGTGCGGTCATGGCCAGGGGATTCGGGCCATTGGACTGGCGCGACTCTGCGCATGATTGCGTAATGCCGCTCCCCACCCCAGCCGACTGCCGCCGGGGCTTCGAAGTGCATGATCTTGTTGTCCGGCACATCCGCCTCCCCGTAGAACACCACGTCGCGCCTCAGACGCAGGTTCCGTGTCGAATAGATCTCGCCTTCCTTCGAGGCACAGGTCGTGGAGTCGATCTCGATACCGGTTCGGTCCTCAAGGAGGAAGAATTCATCGTAAGGGCGAACATGCTCCGCTTGGATCACACCATTGGCGAGATAGGCGGCCAGCCCCGCGATGCTCAGCAATTCCGGCCGCCTCTTGGATGGTTTGCCTCCAGCACTCCAAAGCGGACGCATACCGCCGAGTGCTGGTCGCCAGCCGGGAATCTTTTGGGCTTTCGGCAACAACCGGGTAACTCCTCCGTCCACAAACCGCAGATCGGCGGGTGCGCGGAACCATGGCCGTATTCCCTCCTGACCAAGTTCGGCTAACCATGGCCCTCGAAAACAAACGTCAGCAAGCCATGCCGCGCCTGCAGCGGCGAAGGCCTCGGGCAGATGCGACTTGTTTCGCATGGCCGCGAAGTCGCCGTCTTCGCGATCAAGGAGGAACGTACGGATCACGCCGGCCAAGGACTGTGGCGACGGAAGAGACGACTCGCCCGGGAGCCCACTCCCAAACGGCCTGCCACCTCTAAAAAACAGCGTGTCCAAAGGATCGAGCGTCAATCCGATCGTCTTCATCGTTGTCAGTCCTTCCCGCGAATGATGAAGCTAGCCGACTGGCTCAAGGTTACGAAGTCACTGAACGCCGGACCGTGCAGTTTGACGAAGGTATCGAGGTGATCAAGAAAAGCCATATCGCGCTTCTCGGAACGCGCCAGCACCCGTCTGAGTTCCGCAAGAAAGGCTTCTTCGGGCAGACCCTCCAGGATGGGCAATTGTTGACGCAGTTGGTACGTCCACCGATCCGAGCACCCATGCCGGAAAATATCACACTCACTCACTACGGCAGGTACGTAGGCCCAACGGCACGTGGCGAAGGCGTGCTCTCCGCTGCGGCGTAGGACGGCAATCGTGAGACGGTCGCGGCCCGCATCCTTGGATCGTTTTTCACCACGGCGTGCCGAGGCGATTACGTAGCGGAGGTTCTCCATTTCATGGGCAACGACGATCCCGGCTGATGCGCTGGCCCGATTTCCAAGCACATTGAAGGAGGAAAACGCCTTCCGCAATGCATCCGCGCACTGCAGGGCTGTGTTCAGCGGGAGCGCGGCAAGCACATCGTCGCCGCCAGCGTAAATCACCACGCCTTCGTGCTTGGCAACGAGGTTGGGAACGATCGCCGTAGCGAAGCGGTTCAGCCCTTCACTGATGGCAGCGTGCAACGCAGGTGATACGGGACGCGGCAAATCTATAGCGTCCTGACCCCCTCGCTGCTCCTGCCACGCAACGATCTTTGGGTGCAGGAGTTCCCGGATTCTCGGCGAATTCTCCCCGGAAAGCCACTTCCCCATGTGATCGCCATCCATGGCCAACAGCGCGTAGTAGGTGCCCCCTCCGCGCCGGGCGAGGTCATGAGTGTCCGGAAACCCATAGTCCTCGGGGTCAAGATCAAATCGGTGCTTGAAGTAATGTTGGAAAGCAAACCGCTTGGTCAGAGAGACGGCGCACAAACGATCCGAGTCCTTGTACATCTTCGGATATAGTTCCGCCAGCCTCTTAAAGAAAGCTGTTGAGCGGCCGAATGCCGCCGGCCCCATCTGCTCGTAGGTTCCGAGGAGTGTGCATTTCTGCGGCGCTTCGCCGTCCGGCCGATACTGGGGTATGTGGCGAATGCAGGTGGAGGCTTCCATCAGCATTGCCGAGACTTCGACGGAACTCTGCCACCTCCCCGGACTTGCATTCCCTGACCAGCCCAGGCGTTTGATCGGCTCGAAACGTGCGATTCGCTCGTGCCCCAATAATGCTGCATGGTCGGCTTCAGCCATGCGGAAAGCCGTTGCGCGCAAGTCAAAATATGACTCGATCTGTGCGTTCCAGAGGCGGTCCCAACCGGGCCAGGTGCCGTCGAGTTGAACCTTCAAGCGTTCGCGAACGGCATCTGCGATCTCGATCCACTTGGCCTCTGCCGCCTTCCGCGAATGCGCCATCAGTGTGTCCGCCAGCGCGTTCGGAACGATCGCCAGGAAACGGTGGGGAATGGAAGGCCGGGATAGCGCTTGGGATTCGGGCTTCTCCAGTTGCACTCCTTGACGGCGGAGCCAATCGTCCATTAGCGGGACGCCTCGCAGCGCAGGGTAGATCAGAGCGGTTGGCCCACATGCTTCGAGGACAGGTTCAATCGCGGCGAACATCACCGTCGAAAGCAGGTAGCTCCCAGTGAGAAGATCGCGCAGGCTGCGGGCCGCCTCGATGAATGGCTGCACCGGGCCGATTTTGAAGCTGAATAATGCGGGACCGCCCCCGCGCAAGGCCCAACCCATGGCGGCGGTTGAATCCAGGTGATGCCAGAGCGTATGGTCAGGACAACGCGTGTCGGCTGGTTGGAGCCGTAAGCCCGCCCAGCGATCACCTAGACGCTCGGGAGCCAGTCGCCACAACGCGAGGAACCTTGATTTAAGGGAATGATGTGGAGCGGCAATCGAGCGCAATACCTCATTGACCTCCCGCTCGTTCAGGCCGATCTCAATCTCCTGGTGCTCTGCGCTGCAAGGGTGAATGATCGTGAGCCGGCCGTCAACCGGACCAACCGCGCATTCTTCGTAGCGGTCTCGGGCATCAGGCATGGGAAGGCGTTCATCCGTTGACGCCAGTTGATCGGCCAGATCTCCTTGCAACTCGGTCGCAGACACCTCACGATCAAGCACCAAAGCCGCGTACCTCATCGCTCGTGAGAAATGGCCTCGAATGTCGGCGGCCTTGTCGACTGGATCATGCAGCCAAGCGAGGAGCAATGTCTCCCAAGGCTCGTTCATCGACAATACCCTTCAGGGCAGGCAACACGCCCTTGACTGCTCCGGAGGCGCAAGCCGAATGTTCTGGCTGCCGTGGCGATGCTAACACGAGCGGCATACGATGCGGTTAGCAGGTCGGCTTCTGAATTTGTCATTATTGAGTCCCATTTTATTCGACTTCACTGAAGGATTGCATCTCTCACCCTCTCTCGCCCACCAATAACAACAGCCCACCAACAATAACATCCCATCCCCCGTACCCCGGATGCTATATTCACGGTGAATGAAGAAGATCCTCCTCCTGGCCGTCCTGGCAGTGGGCGTCACCTGTTACTTCTACGCGCCCGCGCGCCTCGCGGCCTGGGTCCTGCTTGGCCGCAGCCCCGCCTGCCCCATGGCGAACGCCATCCAAAGCGACGCCGAACTCAAACGCCAGATTTCCACCAAAGACCAGATCCTCAGCGCAAGCAAATTGCTCCAGGAAGACGACAAGGGTTTCTCCCTCTACGACACCCCCAACGGCAAGTATTGGATCCCCACCCGCAGCAAGTACGTCCTCCCCTTCAATCTCGCCGAACAGGCCCGGGATATCTACGGCCGCGATGGCCACGGCGTCAAATCCGGCGAAATCGTCCTCGATTGCGGAGCCAATGTCGGCGTCTTCACCCGCCACGCTCTCCGCGCCGGAGCCGCCAAAGTCGTAGCCATCGAACCCGCCCCTGAAAACATCGAATGCCTCCGCCGCAACTTCCCCGAAGACATCGCCGCCGGCCGCGTTATCGTCTACCCCAAAGGCGTCTGGAACAAAGACGACATCCTCGAACTCCACATCGACCCCACCAACTCCGCCGCCGACAGCTTCGTCATCGACAAGCAGGGTTGGGACCGCGTCGAGCGCGTCCCCCTCACCACCATCGACAAACTCGTCGATGAGTTGAAACTCGAGCGCGTCGATTACATCAAGATGGATATCGAAGGCGCCGAACCCAACGCCCTTCTCGGCGGCCGCGCCACCCTCGCGAAATTCAAACCCCAAATGGCCATCTCCGCCTACCACGCCCCGGACCACCCCAAGCGCATCCCCGAAGTCGTCCACGCCGCCTATCCCGATTACAAGTCCGCCTGCGGCCCGTGCGCCGAAGCCAACCACGGCGTCCGCCCCGACGTGCTTTACTTCTTCCCCTGAGATCGCCGCCGCCTACACGCTCCACACCGCGCATGGCGACTTCCGGATAATCGCCTGTGCATGACCCCGGAACCGCCCCAGCTTGCCCCTTATCGCCCCCCTCCCGATCACCACCAGGTCGGAGCCGTGCTGCTTCGCCGCCGCGCAAATCTCATCGCTCACATGCCCCGCTCGGATCTCGACGTCCCCGCCGCCCGCGAACGCGCTCCATCGCTGCCGCGCGCTCATCTCCGCCTCCGCTCCGCCCCTCTCCAACACATGGACTGTCCGCAAAGTTGCGCCATAACCGTCCGCCAGCCGTTTGGCCCACCGCAGCACGCCTTCCGTCGACGCCGACAGATCCACCGCGCACAGGACCTTCCGGAACTCCGCTGCCGGCTCCGCCTCTATCGCGCTGTGGGCCTCCGTCCACACTGGACACTCCGCCTCATGCAGCACATGCGCCGTCACCGACCCCAGCAGCAATTCGCGAAACTTGTTCAACCCCCGCGTCGGCATCATCACCACGTCCGCCCCACGCAGCTTCGCATACTCCGCAATCGCCGGACCCGCGCTCCCGTCCACCAGTACGCGGTTCACGTTCACTCCCGCGAATTGCTCCCTTCCGAACCACTCCAACTGCCGCCGCATATGGGCTTTGATACTCTCCAGATCCACCAGGTTCACAAACGCCATCCAATCCGCGTAAGCCCCCGGAGGCAGGTCCAACGCGTGCAGTATCGTTACCTCCGCGCCAAACCGCCGCGCAAAGGCAGCCACCACGTTCGTCACCAAACGGCAATGGGGAGTGAAATCTACGGGAAAAAGGACATGTAGGGCTGGCATACCTTCAGCTTAACCGTCTTCCGAAAATCGCAGCGTCCAGCCCCCGCTCTTCGCCGGATTCTCCGCCGTCAGCAGCACACGGTACAACCGCTCCCCCCACGCCCCACGCAGCCGCGCATCGCGAATCGGTATCTCCTCCGTCTTCACCGCGAACGCCACTCCCTCATATCCCACCTTCACATTGCCCAGCCGCAACTCCCCAGGACCCGGCACGCGCACCGCCCGCGGAGTCATCAGCGTCAACGTGATCGGCGAAACCTGCTTCCGCAACTCGTACCGGTCCCGCAACTCCACCTCGTTCTTCCCCCGGTCCAGCCGCAGCACCCGTTTCCAACTCCCCAGCCCCGCCGCCTCCGGATAAGCACGCTCCAGGTTCAGAGAAAACTCCGCCATCCCGTCATCCGCCCGATACGCTACGTCCCTCGCCGCGTACTCCCGCCCCGCGCTCTGCATCACCCCGCCGATCGTCGGCAGATTGTGATACGCCGATTGCATCGTCCAGATCTCATACCGCCGCGAACTGAACGTTTTCGCCGTGTACGTCTCCACACCCACGTCGATCACCACCGGCTCGCCGTCGGCATACACAATGAAATTCCCCACATCGTTGTGATTGTGGCTCTCGGCGTTGTGCCCGCCCTGCGCCGCCAGATACAGCCCTTCCGCCGACCCTTCCTTCCGCCGCGCCGCCATCACCTGGATCCCCTCCAGCCACACATCCCGAACCAGCGCCTGCGACCGCGGAGCCTTCCGCAGCGCCTCCAGATTCATCAACGCCGGCAACTGCCGCCCGATGCTTCCCGCCTTCGCTACGTCCGCTCCTTCCGCTCCATACGCCCCGAACGCCGCCATCTTCTCATCCCCGATGCGCCGCCCGTAGCGGTTTACCAGGTCCCCTTCCACATTCAGCCGCGCCGAGGCGTCCGCGAAGTTGATGAAGTAATCGTCGTGAATGTGCGCCCGGTAAATGTACCGCCCCATCTCCTTCACCAGTGGATTCCCGTACATGTTCAGCGCCCCGCCCGTCGCCGAATGCAGCAGTTCCAGACAGTCGAACAACGACCCGCCCGCCCGGAACCAGTAGCTCGGCCCTTCGTCACACCCCCCGTCGTCGTGATACGAGTTCAGGAAATTGTCCAGCGACCGCAGGATCTTCCTTACCGTCTTCCGCCGCCGCTCCTCGTCCCTCTCGAGCACCAACGTCGTCGTCAGCCAGTTGGAATTGATCCACGGATTCCAGTTGTTCACCGGCCTCCCCGAAAACCCCATCCAGCCGAAATCCTCCCGCTCCAGGTT
The DNA here is from genome assembly GCA_020847975.1 of Bryobacterales bacterium. Classification (GTDB taxonomy): domain Bacteria; phylum Acidobacteriota; class Terriglobia; order Bryobacterales; family Bryobacteraceae; genus CADEFT01. The sequence continues at coordinate 45,552 of JADLBD010000229.1, forward strand.
CGGCGTCAGGATCCGCCGGTCCGTCTCCAGGTAAATCCGCTCCTGAAGCCGCCGCGACACACCATCCAGGCTCGGACCCAACAGATACAGCGTCCACGCCAGCAGCGCCGAAGTCTCCGCCGCGAACAGGTCCACCGTCGGCTCCGCCGCATCCGGCAACCCCACGCCCGCCTTCTGCACCCCCACGTGCGCCGGAAGCCCCCAATACGTCTCCTCGCACGTCGTCCAGATCCCGTTTGCGATATCGTCCAGAAACCGCCCGCGGAACTCCACACACTCCGCCATCACCAGATCCCGCAGCTTGTTGCGCCGCACGTCCCGCACACGCTCGAAATGCGACCGGTTCCCATTCCGCGCAAACTCCAGGAACAGCGTCGCCGGAAGCGCCGGCCACTCCGTGTGTAAACACGCCTCGCCGGCCGCCGTCACCGCCTTCCGCGCATCCGCCGGCAGTCCCTCCCATCCCCGCCGCTCCGCCGCCCTCGGAAACGGATGCCAGTTCTCGCGCTTCATCAAATGCGCCGCCAGCCAGTCCGCGGGAAACCCTTTCTTCAATAGATCCCGCCGGGGAAGGGAAGCCGCCAATGCCATCCCGGCGCTGCTCGTCATCCACGTGCGTCTTGTCCAATTACCCATCTTTGTATTCCTTCACGAAAGGCCGCTCCTCCCCACTCTCCAACAAGGAAAGCGCCGTGACGATCAGCCTTCTCTGCGCCACCCTGTCATTCGGCGCGCCCAGCGGATACCCCAGCGGCCGGTCCACGAACAGCGCCCGTGGCGGCCCCACCCGCTCCGTAATCTCCCGCAGCACCGTAACCGACACCGTCGGTATCCCCGACCGTTCCACCACACTCTGAATCAGTCCCACGGACTGATGGCACAGCGGTCACACCGGCGTCAGCAGCACCGCATCCACCCCGTCCTCCCGCAGCATCGCCGCCGCCTCCGGAGCCGTCTCCGCCACCAGCCTCCCCGGAGCCGGAATCGATCCCATAAAACTGAAGTGCCGCGGCGCTACTGACCCGATCAGCCCCTCCGCCGCCATCTCCCGCAGCCGGTCCAGCGGCAGCGCCAGATTCCTGTCACTCTCGATCCCGGTCGCATCAAACGCATCGCTCTTGTGCGCAATCCCCAGCCGCCCTAAATCCGCGTCCGCCGGAATCACCCGGTACGAATAATCCCCGCCCCGAAACCCCTCGTCAAATGCCGGCTGATCCGGCAAATGAAACGCCGCCGTCGTGATCACCGCCACCCGCGCCTCCCCCAGCGGCTTCCGCAACTCCGCCCCCGGCCGCCATTCCGCGCTCCGGTAACGGTACGCCTTCATGTACAACCAATACGTCAGTTTCAAATCACTCAACTTCGCCAAACCATTGCCTCCCGCTCTGTCCGCCGCCAACCTCGCACCGCTTTATCAGAGCGCCTGCCGCGGGCGCTTGAGACAGATGCCGCTCCGCTCCAGATGCTCGCGATACTGCGGCATCTGCGGCTCTGGACAACTCGATGCGACATGGGTAGCGCTGCCGGACAGATCTTGTTCCGTCCATAGCCACACTCCCAACTTCGGAGATGGGTGGGCCGCGGCGCCGCGAAATCTTACCCGTGAGTCGCCCGCGGAAACCTCACAGATATGCCAGCTCCATTCGCTCTCGTAAGCGCTCGCGTCCTTCCAGAAATTCCCGGCCGAACTCACCGCATATCCGATGTGGCCGGCCGAGGACCTCTCCACTACCGCCGCGCTCCGGCCGTTCACTTCCCCACTACAGTGGTTCTCATGGTGCCGGCGGCCGGGAAACTCCACCAGCAACAGGACCTTGCCGCGGGAGCCCGCGGGCACGCCGATCGAGCACTCCAGATCGAAGCTCGAGGAAGGTTGCCGCTCATTCTTTTCCATCAGCCATTCACTTTCGGGCAGCTTGCGCACCGTTTCCGAGAGCATTTCACCACGCACTCCGGCGGACGCGCGCGCGCCCGGGCGAACTGTCCGCTCCCCTCCGCCCGGCTCGAGCAACCGGACCGTTTCCGTCTCCGGATCGGCCACAATCGACATCCCGTTGCCTTCCCGATACCACCGCGCCCCGAGAGCCACCGGTTCCCTGATGCCCGCTCGCGGAGCCACCTCCAGAAACAGCAGTTCCCACGGAGCAAGGCGTAGCCGCGCCACCGATGAGCCGCCCAACCCTGACGCGATTCCCCGCCGGTACGGGTATTGGCTATAGCACACCGCATCGGCCAGCGCCTTGGGCGCGCCCGCCCTCCCCAAGTCCAACGCGAAATCCTTCGTCTCGTTGGAAGGATTTCTCACTGCCAGCACCCCGCGCATGCCCAGCCAGTGTCCGTAAACATACGGTTCCCCCAACTCCACTCGCGATGCAGCCATCACCGTGTTCCGCATCAAATCCCTGTTCTTTCGCGCCCACTGAAGCAATCCCGCATAGATGCGCCAGTCGTCTGCGTCCATGAATTTTGGATTGAGATAGGTCGAGAGGAAGAACCGCCCGCGCCCGAAGGCCATGGCTGCATGGTTCGCGAAGCCGGTCCCCTCGTCGCAATGCACGATATCGAAGTAGTGGACCGCATTCTGAGGAAGCCAGAACTCGCGCTGGGACGAAAAAATAAAGTACTCCCGCGCGGTCGTATGCGATTCCCGATAATCCGGCGCCGGGCCGATGCCCCGCGGGCAGTCCCCTCCCGAGTTGCCCCACACGCTGTCCGAGTACTTCAGAATCCACGGGCTGATGTAATTGGCCAGCGAGTTCATATAAGTCGGCTCGGTGACCAGGTTCGGATCCTCCTGCTTGGACGCCTTCAACAATTCCAGCGAATAGGCCGCCAGCGGCTCCACCGAATCTTTCCCCGGCAATAGCCCGTCGTGCGCCTGCGGCTCTTCCGCGACGAAACCGTCGTACTTGATGTGTCCCAGGCCGTTTTCACGAATCAGCTTGCGAAGCTGCGACTTCACCTCGTTCCGGTATTTCGGATCGGCCAACGATACCGCGAACCGTTTCTCCCCGCGGCGGTCACGATTGTTCCACAACACCACGTAGCCTTGCTTTTCGAGGTATGGGTAATCGCACACTGGCGGATACACCTCGCTCGGTGACATCCACAAACCCAGCTTGGCGCCGGCCGGCTCCACGATTGCCCGGATATCGTCGAATCCCTGCGGCAGAATGGAGCGGTCAATCTGCCAGATGGTTCGCGGATTGCTCCACCCCATATCGGTCGTCACAATATCGAAGAAGACGCCGAACCGGTCGTACATCTTCGCCTTCAGGTCCTCAATCAAGGCGAGGTTATCGGATTGCCTGACCACCTTAGGAAGCGTCCACCAGGAGTTGTAACATGCCACCAGCCGGGGCGGTGCCAGTCGTATATCCTCAATATATTCGAGAAATGCCTCGTAAACCCGCCCCGGCTCGGCTGCGCCTGCGGCGGTCGAATGCAATTCCACCCATTCCCCCCCGATGGCGATGCCGCCCGGCCGGCTCCTCAGCACGAACCCTTCCCGGCCATACTCGTTAAATGCCGCCGGAAATTCAACCCCGGCCCACAACGTATCGCAAAATATCGGATGGCTGCCATACCGCAGCCGGTCGGCGTGCATGGAGGCCCAGTTGCCTTTGACGCCGCTCCAGTTGTCCAAATCGGCGCGCAGCAGGCCGAGCCGTTCGCCGCTCCACCGCAGCGAAATCTGTTTGCGCAGGTACCTCTTGCCTTGCGGCAATTCGTAACGTACCCGCACCTCCGGATCCTCCCTCGACCCGGTATACCGCAGATCCAAATCTCCCCTGCTCGCGGCCGCATCAGCCGACAGATCCTTCGCCGATAGAATCCTGCCCGAATCGAACTCCAGTTGAAATTCGTCACCCGGCAATTCGAAACGGCCGCCCGTCAGCCGGTTGGAAATTGTTTTTTGGACGACTTTCCCGCCGTCCAGAACTAGCGACACCTCGAGTCCCTCGTTGCCGAGCTCGTACCGCCTGGTTGCCGCCGCCGCTCGCTGCCCCGCAGCGGCCGCCATCATTCCCTTCGCGCAATCGCGCCGCGTGATCCGAGGCTGTTTCATCGTCCGCTCCTCACGTCCATCGTGCACCTTCCCTCACGCCGGATGCGGTTCGCGCTCCGGGTTGCCTCCCGCTCAGTGCGCCGCCACGCTACCCCCGCCCTTCGCCGGGCGTCGCATCAGCATCACCAGCGGAGCCAGCCCCAGAAAAATCAGCCCCAGTAGCCAGAATACATCCAAAAAGGACAGAATCGTCGCCTGCCGCAGCACCATCCCGTACAGCGCCGCATACCCCTGCTTCGCCGCCACCGCCGGAGCCGAACCCTGCGCCATCATCCCTTGCGTCAACCCCTCCAGCATCCCCCGGCTCACCCCGTCGTACGGCGTCACATGCCCCACCAGCGTGTTGATGTGCGCCTGGCTGTAGCGCGATACCAGCGTCGTCACCGTCGCAATCCCCACGCTCCCCCCAGTATTCCGCAGCAGGTTGAAAATGCTCGTCGCATTCCCCATCTGCTCCTTCGGTATCAGCCCCATCGATACCGTCGTCAGCGGCACGAACAGCAGCGCCAGCGATATCCCCTGCACGAACTGCGGCCAGAAGAAATCCCAATACCCAGCGTTCAAATCGAGCCGCCCCAGTTGCACCAGCGTCGCCGCCGCCACCACCAGCCCCAGCGCCAGGAACTTCCGCGGATCCAGCCTGCTCAACAGGCTCCCCACTATCGGCATCGCCAGAAAACTCCCCAATCCCCGCGGAGCCAGCGCAATCCCCGCCACCACCGCCGGATATCCCAGCAGCGTCTGCATCCAAATCGGCAGCAGCACCAGGCTCCCGTACAACACGAATCCC